>NZ_DASVWK010000184.1:0-5228 GCF_036389735.1 Archangium sp.
ACCTGGCCATTGGAGGACGAGGCCGCGGCGGGGGCCTGGATGAAGAAGACGGCGGGCATGTCGAGCAGCAGCACGCCGAGGTCCGGCCGGTGGCGGAGCAGCGGCAGGAAGCGTCCGCCGGCCCAGAGGGCAGCCGCGAACAGCACGTACACCGCCAGGCCCACGAGGGGCGCGGACCAATCGAAGGCCCAGGCGCAGCCGAGCCACCCGAGGGCCCCCAGCGTGCGGAAGCGGTACACCCAGCGCCCCATGCGGACACGCTGCGCGTCGAGCCGCTGGCGGAGGATATCGTCGACAAGTGACTCGGGGAGCACGGAACCGGAAGAGTAGTCCACCCTCCGGGCATTCTCCAGACGGGGTGTGGGCTATCCTCGGGCGCCGCATGGCGAGCTTCGGACACGTGGCGGTGGGAATGGCACTCGGACGCATGGGCGCGGGGGCGGCGCCACCGAGACGTGTCGCCGCCGCCATGCTGTGGCTGTCCACGCTGGCCATGCTGCCGGACGCGGACGTCATCGCCTTCGTGCTGAGGATTCCATACGCGGCGCCGTGGGGGCACCGAGGGGCCTCCCACTCCCTCCTCCTCGCGGGGCTGGTGGCGCTGGGGGGGGCGGCCGGGACGCGCCTGGCGCGGGGGCCGGCGCTCAAGGCGGGACTGCTCGCCTTCGTGGCCGTGGGCAGCCACGGCCTGCTGGACGCGATGACCACCGGGGGCCTGGGCGCGGCTCTGCTCTGGCCCTTCACCCAGGCCCGCTATTTCCTCCCGTGGCGCCCCATCCCCGTGGCGCCCATCGGCGCGGGAATGCTCTCCGCGCGGGGCCTGTACGTGGTGGGAGTGGAGCTGCTCCTCTTCCTGCCCTTCTGGGGCTATGCACTCTGGCCGCGCCGTCGGGCGGGGCGGCCGGTGGAGGGATGACGCGATGCGCCTCTTCGTCGCCGTGACGCTCGGAGAAACCATCGAGCACCAGGCCCTGGCCGCCCTTCCGAAGCTCAAGGGCCTGGCGCCCCGGGCACGCTGGGTGCCCCCCACGAACCTGCACCTCACGCTGAGCTTCCTCGGAGAGGTGGAGGCGGAACGGGTGCCCGCCCTGTCGGAAGCCCTCACCCGGGTGGGTCCCCTGCACGCGCCGCTGGTGCTGACCATCGAGGGCGGGGGGGGCTTCGGCTCGCCGGGGCACCCCCGGGTGCTATGGGCCGGCGTGGGCGGGGAGACGAAGGCACTGGGAGCGCTCCAGGCGGACGTGGCGGCGGCGCTGAAGCCCCTGGGCTTCGAGCCCGAGCACCGCGACTACACCGCGCACCTCACGCTGGCGCGGGCGAAGGTGCCCCGAGGCGACCGGGAGCTGGCCGAGTGCGTGCGTGCGCTCCAGGGCGAGAAGTGGGGCGAGGCGCGGGTGGACCGGCTCACCCTCTTCGAGAGTCTGCACGGCAAGTATCACTCGCGCCTCGAGGTGCCCTTGAGCAAGCCGTGAGGGACAGCCACTCGGGAGCCTCCCGCTACTTGAGCGTCATCTCGTAGCGGCAGGCGGTAGCGCCCCGGTGGCGGCACTCGGTCTGCGCGACGTTCCAGCTCTCTCCGCAGTAGCGCGCCACGCCCGCGAAGAGCCCCTCGTGGAAGAGGCACTCGTAAGGGGTGTTCTCCACCACGATGAGCCGGTCAGGCTGCTCGTCCACCCGGATGGAGCCGACGCCCGCTCCCCGGTTGGCCATCGTGTAGAGCGCGCTCATCCGGCGCATCAGGTCGCGCGTCCGTGGCGTCTCGTTCGCCAACGACAGGATCCTGGCCTGGTACGGGAACATGGCGGTGAACATCTCGCCGCCCACCCGGAAGAGCGTGCCGCGCTGATGCGCGTGCTCGAGCGGCTCGAAGATGACGCCGAGCGTCTCCTTGATGGGGTAGAAGCGCGTCAGCTCACCCGGCGTGATGCCGAAGCGGAGCACCACCTCCTGCGCGCGCCGGATGGCCCGCTGCACCGCGTGGCTGTCACGGAAGATGCTGTGGTCCAGCGTCACCTGCACCGCGTGGACGAAACCGCCCTGCACCTCACCTGCGAAACCCGCGCCGTAGAACATGGATGTCTCCTCCCGGAGAGGAGCCGAAGACGGCCGCTCGAACCGAGTGCCCTCCCGACGAGCGGGGTCCCCCCTCTCCACCCCGAGGATAGTGGGCCGGATGGGGCGACAGGAACCGGCCTCTGGGACGAGGCTGGCACCCGCCCTGCAGTGAAAGCCGGTCGGCGCGGGGCTCGCGCCGGAAAGACCTGGGTTTTCAATGCGTTGGCTGAAGCTTTCGCTGCTCTCCCTGTCGCTCCTGGCCCACACCGCGGCAGCGGAGCCACGGTCCCTCGAGGGCACGCTGAAGACGGGCGACCTGGTCTTCCACACCTCGCGCTCGCGGCAGTCGGCGGCCATCCAGGCGGCGACGGACAGCCCGCTGTCACACGTGGGGCTGGTGGAGGTGACACCCCAGGGGGTGTACGTGGTGGAGGCGGTGCAGCCGGTGAAGCGGGTGCCCTTCGCCCGGTGGAAGGCGCGCGGGGTGAACGGGCGCATCCTGGTGCTGCGGCCCGAGCAGCTCCCGGAGGACAAGCGCGAGGCGGCCGTGGCGGAGGCGAAGCGGCACCTGGGCAAGCCCTACGACTGGCGCTTCGGCTGGGGGGACGAGGCGATGTACTGCTCGGAGCTGGCGCGCAAGGCGTACACGCGGGCCGCGGGCGTGGACTACGGGAAGCTGGAGCGCCTGGGCACACTGAACGTGAAGCGACTGGAGTCGGCCCTGCGGGAGCGCTACAGCGGGAAGGTGCCGCTGGAGTTGGAACTCATCACCCCGGCGAGTCTCGCCGAGGACGAGCGCCTGACCGTGGTGCACTCGGACTACCCGCGCATCCGGTAGGGGGAGGCTAGAATGGCGCCGCCATGCTCCAGCGCCTCGTGCTCCTCATTGGCCTCCTGACCCTCATCGGCTGTCAAAAAGGCCATGAGGGCGCGGTGAAGCTCACCGTCTCCTACTCGGGCTTCAAGCCGGGCTGCATCCGGGTGGGGGTGAAGGACGAGGGGGGCGCGGGCGAGGAGCGCACGACGCAGCTCGAGGGAAAGGGCGCGGTCACCGGAGGCAGCGTGACGGTGGCCGCCTTCCGGGAAGCCGGCTGGGGCCCCTCGCTGCTGCTGACGGCGCAGGCCTTCGAGGTGGAGTGCACGGGCTCGCCGGTGAGCACCGCCACCGGAGTGGTGAAGGTGGACAAGGCCGCGGTGACGGAGCTGGAGCTGAAGCTGTCGGGCACCGATGCGGACCAGGACGGGTACGTGGCCCGGGACACGGGTGGCCACGACTGCGACGACCGCCGTGGCGAGGCGCACCCCGGCGCGCGGGAGCTGTGCAACGGGCGGGACGACAACTGCGACGAGCGGCCAGACGAGGGCCTCGAGGTGGGGGCCCTGTGTGACACGACGGATGGGTGCAAGGGCGCGTGGACCTGCGATGCCCAGGGCGCGCGTACGTGCGTGGCCAGGCCGGACCAGTGGCGCCGCGACTCGGACGGGGACGGCCAGGGCGACCCGAAGAGCACGAGCCAGACGAGCTGCAAGCAACCGACGGGCTATGTGCCCAACGACCTGGACTGCGACGACACCAACAAGCGGCGCTACACGGGCGCTACCGAACTCTGCAACACGGTGGACGACGACTGTGACGCCACCGCGGACGAGGGGCTGGGCGTGGGCAACGCCTGCACGGGGGCGGGGGGCTGCGGCGGGAAGCTCGCCTGCAACGCGGCGGACGCGGGGGTGCTGTGCAACAGCCCGACGCCCGTCGTGCTCTACCCGGACAATGACCAGGACACGCGCGGCGCGGCGGACGCGGGGGTGTCGAGCTGCGAGCCCACCCGCCCTGGCCACGTCACCAACGCGAACGACTGCGACGACACCCGGGCGAACGTGTACATGAGCGCGCCGGAGATCTGCGACTCCCAGGACAACGACTGCGACGGCACCACGGACGAGAGCTTCAACGTGGGCGCGGGATGCGATCCGGGCCTGGGTTGCACGGGCGCGCGGGCGTGTGCGGCGGATGGCGGCACCCGGTGCGACTACGTCACCCCGCCCACGAGCTACTACCCGGATGACGACCTCGACCAGCACGGCAGGGCGGACGCGGGGGTGCTGACCTGCGCGCCGAACCCGGGGCACGTCCCCCAGGCCGGCGACTGCGACGACGGCAACCCGTTCGCGCATGGGGACATGGGCGAGCTGTGCGACCAGGCGGACAACGACTGCGACGGCACGGAGGACGAGGACGGCGTGTGCCCGACGGGCGGCGCGACCTGGGTGGACCGGTCCACGGCGAACACGGATGACTGGCGCTCGGTGACCGTATGGGGTGACGGGGGCGTGTGGCTCACCGGACTCGGCAGCCGCCTGCGCCACCGCGCACCGGGGCAGACGACGTTCCAGAACTTCGACGCGCGGTGCGCGGGAGACTGGTACGGCCTCTGGGCGGATCCCCAGAGCGGGACGGCGTACCTGGGCGGCCTCAACCAGCTCAGCGCGTACCACGGCGCCGCCGCCACGAGCTGCACCCCCGGGCTCACCATCACGAACACCGATGTCCACGGCATCGTCGGAGTGCCCCAGACGGGTGGCGGAACCGAGTTCCACTTCGTGGGCTTCAGTCGCGGCAACGCCAATGAGGGGCGGGCCATGTGGTGGGACGGCTCCGCGCTCAACAGCGGTGACACCACGCTGGGCCCCCTCTGGGACGTGCATGGTGTCTCGCGTGACGTGCTCTTCGCGGTGGGTGGCTTCCAGCCCACCACGAGGGACCCGGGCGAGCCTCGCATCTACCGCTTCAAGCCGGCCCAGGACGACTGGCAGACCGAGTTCGTCCAGAACCTCTCGGGCGTGGTGGAGGACCAACTCCAGGGCGTCTGGGTGGTGAACCCGAAGCTCGCCTACGCCGTCGGCGAGAGCAACTCCGTCCTCCGCTGGAATGGGACGGCGTGGAGCAAGCACTCGGGGCCGGGAGGGGACCTGTACTCGGTGGTGGCCTTCGGCACGAGCTCCGTCTACGTCACCACGGGGAACGGAAGGGTCTACCGGTACGATGGGAGCGCCTGGAGCGCTCTGCCCGGGTTGAATACCGGGGCCCCGCTCTGGGACATCGCCGGCACCAGCCCGGCGGACCTCTGGGTGGTGGGCGACAACGGGAAGCTCCTGCACTGGCCGCGCTGAGC
>NZ_DASVWK010000185.1:0-4739 GCF_036389735.1 Archangium sp.
AAAGCGGATCGGTAGAGGCCGCGGGCGGAGCGCCCAGCAAGCCCAGAAGCAACACGGTACTGGTGGCGTTCATGGGCACAGCCTACACGGCTCCTGGGGCGGTGAAGACGCTGGAGCAGGTGCAAGGTAGGGAGTGCCTTGGGCGTCTTGCCAACGACTGGCCTCAGTTGTCAGAGTGTCGGGTCAGGTACTCTTCCGCGGTCGTTCATGTGAGGCTCTCCCGTGTCACTCAATGAGATCCTGTTCAGTCACACCACCACCGGCGCTTCGGCGGTCACCGCGAAGCAGGACGATTTGAAGGTCGCTGGTGTGAAGGCCTCACAGCAGATGGCCAGGACCGACCTGCCCAAGCTGCAGCCGTACGCCGAGGCCTTCATCACCGTGGGCAAGAAGTACGGTCTGCCCCCGGCGCTGCTGGCCGCCATCTCCAGCCGAGAGACGCGTGGCGGCAGCCAGCTCAAGAAGAGCGGCTTCGGGGCCAATGGTGCTGACTTCGGGCTCATGCAGATCAACAAGGACTCCCACAAACTGGTGGGTGGCCCTTTCAGCCGTGAGCACATCGACCAGGCCGGCGACATCCTCAGCAGCTTCTTCAAGCAGGTGAAGAGCAAGCACCCGACCTGGGCGAAAGCGCAGCAGCTGCGCGGCGCGGTGGCCGCCTACAATTTCGGTGTCTCCAACGTGCGGACGTTGGAAGGCATGGATCGGGGCACCGCCAACCATGATTATTCCAGCGACGTGTGGGCCCGTGCGCAGACGTTGGCTCCGCACTTCGATGTCGCTGGGGGCACGGTCGCTGGCTCCACCCACAAGCCCACGTCCACGACTGGGGGCTCGACGTCCGTGGTCACCACTCCAGGTTCCCGGGGCGCGCAGGACAACCAGGTGGTCAAGGAGCTGCAGGCGCTACTCGTCAGGTACGGGTACATGACCGACAAGCAGGTGAAGACAGGCGTCGGCATCCTGGGACCACAAACCCAGGCGGCGCTGTCCCAGTTCCTGGCGGACAACAAGAAGGGCGCGCCGAGCAGCACGTCGGGCACTGGAAGCACGACCCCGAAGGAGAAGCCAAAGCAGGACGTCTTCCCGACGAAGTCCGTGGTGGAGCTTGAGGGTGTGCCGTTGTACGGGCAGGCCGATGAGCCCTGGGGACCGCTCTTCCTCGGCAAGGCCAATGATCTGCGCATTCGCACGGCGGGTTGCGCGATGACGGCCACCTCCATGGCCATCAGCAAGATCTCCGGTCGCGTCATCGACCCGAAGCAACTCGATGAGTACCTGGACGGCCACGGTGGGTATTCTGGCAATGGCCTGAACTGGTTGGTGGCGGCGCAGTCACGGGGCCTCAAGGCAACGTATCCGTACCCGACCTGGTCTCTGGCCACCGTCGACAAGGAGCTGGCCGAGGGCCGTCCGGTGGTGGTGGGGGTGCACTACAAGGATGGCTCCAAGGGAGGACGGTGGGGCACCGACCACTGGGTGACCATCACCGGCAAGTCCCTCAAGGGAACCAGTCCCGTCTACAGCGCCCACGATCCGGCCAACGGGAGGAAGTTCCACTTCACCGTGGATGGTACCCGCCTGCGAACCACCACCAAGACGGGTGCCGCCTCGAACTACGTCACGACGGGCGAGCTCCGCACCTTCTTCCAGCCTCAGCCCAAGAGCCGTGCGGCGTAAGGCCTGAGATTCTTCGGAGTCTGTTCGATCACCGCAGCGGCAGGGTGAACTCCAGTTGCAGGTGCGTGCCCGCCAGCTCGGGCCGCACCGAGGCCCGGACGTGCACGCCCTTCGTCCCGTTCCCGGTGGGCACCACCTGTCCGTGGAGCTGGCAGCTCCGCCCCGTGCCGGTGGAGAGGAAGGTCTCCGCGGCCCGGGTGAAGACGGCGGCCACCGCATCGGGGCTGGCGCCCGCGGGGATGCGCTCGGTCACCTCCAAGGCGAGGCGGAGGATTCGGCCCGTGAGAAGCTGCGCCGGGAGCACCGTGGCATCCCGGCCTCCGTACACGGTGGGCGCCTTCGTCAGCAGCACCGAGTCCGAGTCCCACCAGCCGCTCACCCCCAACAGTCCCCGCGCGGCCAGCCGCTCCTGCTCTCGCAGCGAGAAGCCCTCCTCGGTCGCCACCGTCGAGCCCCCCTGGGGCCGCCACACGGCGGGCGCTCGTGTCCCACTGCCCGGCCCGACGACCCGGGCGAAGGTGCGCGTGTCCCGGAAGCTGGCCGCCAGCAGCGCCGCCACGGCCAGCACGGGGCTGGCGAAGCACTCGCGGCGAACCTCCCCCTGTTGCTCGGCCATCATCACCACGGGATTGAGCGCGGCGCACAGCCAGCGCGAGGTCTCCTCGGCACGCAGCTCGTTCCACGCTTGCGCCGGCAGGGGCTCCGTCTTCTCGTTGGGCACGGCCACCACCATGGGCAGCCAGGCCTCCTCGCCCAGGGCCGCCAGCCGCCGCAGGGTGTCCATGTCGGCGCTCGCGTCGAGGATGAAGCACGCATCGGGCCGCTGGAGGGGCGGGACGTCGAGGCTCCGCGTAAGGCCCTCCAGGAACTGGTGGGACTCAAGGTCCAGCACCTCGATGTCCATGCCGGCGGAGGCGGGGCAGTGCGTCCACAACCAGTGCAGCCCGCGCCACGTGGACTCCAACCGCTTCACCAGCGGGTGCTCGAGGAGGTCTCTCGCGGTGGCGAAGAGGGCCTCCTCGATGCGGGCGAGCACGGCGCGGCGGGCGTCCTCGGGCGAGCGTGCACCGCGGAGGGCCTCGGCCACGCTCAAGGCCAGTCGCCCCCCGCCCACGACGGACTTGAGGCGGGTGGCCTCCTCGGGGCCGAGCGTTCTCGCGCCGGAGAGCGCGTCATGCAGGTGGCGCAGGGCCCGCAGATCCGGAAGGGAGTCCACGACCCGGGAGAGCCGGAAGCCCTCCAGCCCGTCGAAGGAGACCTCGTAGGTGCTCGCGTCGCCGGAGCCGATGCGGTCCTGGACGGTGACGCTCAAGCCCCTCGCGGCGCGTCCGAAGTGCTCGGCGAAGGCGTCCGCGGTGAGCGGGAACCGGCGTCCCGAGGGAGAGGGAAGGAAGGCCCCGGCGACGAGCCAGCGCACGCGTGTGCCGGGTGGATGGGTTGCGTCCATGTGGCCCCCGTCGGGCTTCGAGGTGGAGCGCGACACCCTACAGGCTCATCCGCGAGGGCGCCCGGGGAACCGGGTGACAGGGAAGTTGACGCTGACTACATTCCTCGCACCATGGCCAGCCGAAGTCCCCGGAAGAAGACGGCGGAGAAGCCCAGCTACCACCACGGAGATCTACGCCAGGCGCTGCTGGACGCCTCGCTGGCCCTCATCGCGGAGGAGGGCTTCGGGGCCCTGTCGCTCCGGGAGGTGGCCCGGCGGGCGGGGGTGACGCACGCGGCTCCCTACCGGCACTTCGCGGACAAGGAGGCGCTGCTGGCGGCGGTGGCCGAGCAGGGCTTCCGCGCCATGACGGCCCGGATGAAGGCGCGCATGGCCCGGGAGGAGACCCCCGAGGGACGGCTGAGCGCCTGCGGCGTGGCCTATGTCCTGTTCGCCATGGAGCACCCCTCGCACTTCCGGGTGATGTTCGGGCCCCACTTCACCCGGCCGCTGGAGCTGGGCGCGTCGGAAGGGGACGCCGACGCCTTCGGTCTGCTGGTGGGCTCCATTTCCGACTGCCAGCGGGCCGGCGTGGTGCGCGAGGGGCAGCCCCAGGTGCTCGCGCTGACGTGCTGGTCGCTGGTCCATGGCCTGGCGGCGCTGTTGGTGGACGGGAAGCTCGAGGCCTCGGGCATCTCCACCGTCCCCCAGGCCGAGGCGCTGGCCGAGGCGCAGACCCGTTTGTTGCTGCGCGGGCTGGTGCGCACAACGGGCGATTGACCCCGAGTCCACCTCGGCTAGGTTGGCGCCCCATGGTCAACCCCCCCGAGACCGAGTCCCCCGAGAAGCGCGTCCGAGCCCGGGAGCTCGGCATTCCGCTGGGTCGCTTCAAGACGGGCCGGCACAACGCCATCACCGACGTGGAGGGCGTGCTCGTCGGGCACAGCACCATCATCCGAGGCGAGGGGCCGCTGCGGCCCGGTCATGGGCCCGTGCGCACCGGCGTCACCGCCATCATGCCCAACCGGGGCAACATCTTCATGGAGCGCATGAACGGGGGCGGCTTCGTGCTCAACGGGGCTGGCGAGGTCTCCGGCATGACGCAGCTCATGGAGTGGGGGCTCATCGAGACGCCCATCCTCCTCACCAACACCATGTCCGTGGGCGCGGTGTCCGACGCGGTGGCCCGCCACATGGTCGAGCAGTACCCGGGCATTGGCGACGAGCACGACGTCATCATCCCCATCGTCGGCGAGTGCGACGACAGCTACCTCAACGACATCGCCGGCCGGCACGTGCGCAACGAGCACGTCCGGGAGGCCATCAACGGGGCGAAGTCCGGCCCGGTGGCCGAGGGCAACGTGGGCGGCGGCACCGGCATGGTGACGTGCGACTTCAAGGGGGGCATCGGCACCGCCTCGCGCAAGCTGCCCGAGGCGCTGGGCGGCTACACCCTGGGCGTGCTCGTCATGTCCAACTTCGGCAAGATGCACAACCTGCGCGTGGGCGGCCTGCCCGTGGGCGAGGTGCTCGCCGAGAAGTTCAAGCACCTGCCCCGGCGCGGCCAGACGTACGGCTCCATCATCGCGGTGCTGGCCACGGACGCGCCGCTGCAGAGCCATCAAATCAACCG
>NZ_DASVWK010000186.1:0-2768 GCF_036389735.1 Archangium sp.
AGGCCCGCCATGTCGCTGCCGTCCGTGCAGACCGCGGCCCCGGCCTCCCAGCCCGCGGTGGCCGCGCCACCCCGGCCCGTGGGGGCGGCGGACCCCTTTGGGGAGCCTCCCGAGCAGCGTCCACCCCTGGGGGGCGCGCCGGAGGAGAAGCTCGAGTTCTTCCGCGCGGTGCTGAAGCAGAAGACGGAGACACTGGTACGGGCGCGCGCGCTGTACGCCGAGCGCGACGCCGAACTCCAGGCGCTGCGCGTGTCCGAGGCCTCGCTGCGCAAGCAGGTGGCGGAGGCGCAGGAGCAGCTGGGCGGGCTGAAGGAGCTGCCCGCGCGGGTGGAGCAGCTCTCCGCGGCGCTGTCGCGCGAGGCGGCGCGCTCGGCGGTGGCCGAGGCGAAGGTGACGGAGCTCCAGGGCGAGCTGCGTCAGGTGGAGGAGGACCGCAAGGATCTGTCGCGCTCGCTGGCCGAGGTGGAGGCGGAGCTGGGGCGCCTCACCGGGGAGCTGGGACAGGAGCGAGACGCGCGCGCCGCCATCGCCGAGGAGCTGGTGGGGGCGAAGGAGGCCCTGTCGCTGGCGCAGGACCGGGTGGCGGACCTGGCGGCGGAGCGCGCCGAGATGCAGGGGGCGCTGGAGACCGTACGCGAGCAGTACCAGTCCAACCTGTCCGAGCTGGAGCAGACCAGCGAGGCGCTGAAGGCGGCCCAGCGGGAGCGGGAGCTCGTCGCGGCGGAGCGGGTGGGGCTGTCGGCGCGGGTGGCGCAGCTGGAGGCGGGCCTCGCGGAGGCCGAGTGGTCGAGCAGCTCGCTGGAGGAGGTGCAGGCGCGCACCCGAGAGCTGGAGGCGGAGCTCGCGTCGGTGCGGGAGACGCTGGCGACGAGCGAGGCGGAGCAGGTGCAGCTGCGCGACCGGATGGAGTTGGACGCGGCCGCGCTGGGCGAGGCGGCGGAGCAGGCCGAGCAGCAGGTGGCGGCCCTGCGGGCCGAACTCCAGACGGTGGAGTCGGACCGGCAGGACCTGTCGCGCGCGCTGGCGGAGGTGGAGGCGGAGCTGGGGCGGGAGCGGGAGGCGCGCGAGGACGTGGCGCCCGAGGTGGAGGAGGCGCTGGAGGTCGAGGAGCTGGACGCCGAGAGTCGGGCGCGGGAAGCCGAGGCGCAGGTGGAGCGGCTGCGCCAGCGGGTGAAGATGCTGGAGGGCGCGCTGGAGGTCTCGCGGGGCAAGGCCGGGGACGTGGAGGTCGAGGTCGACGACTCGGAGGCCGAGGAGCGGCGGGCGCTGGAGGCCGAGCGCGATCAGCTCAAGGCGGACATGGCGGCGATGAAGCGCAAGCTGATGGCGGCGGAGACCGCGCTGGAGACGGCGGCCAGCTACAAGATGAAGGTGGCGCGGCTGGAGGCCCAACTCGCGCAGCTCAAGGGAGCGAAGTAGCGCGTGATGGATTTCGCGGGCCCCATCGACCCTCTCACGGGAACCCCGGCGGCGCGGTTCGGGCTGTACCTCCACTTTCCGTACTGTCTGGCGAAGTGTCCCTACTGCGACTTCGCGGTGGCGGTGGTGCGGCAGGTACCGGAGGAGCGCTACGCGCACGCGGTGCTGGCGGAGCTGGACGCGCGGTTGGCGGCGGAGCCCTCGCTGAGGGAACGGCGGCTGGAGTCCATCTTCCTCGGGGGTGGTACGCCGTCCATCTGGCACCCGCGCCACGTGGCGCACGTGCTGGAGGGCGTGGCGGCGCGGCTGAAGGTGGCCCCGGGGGCGGAGGTGTCGCTGGAGGCCAACCCGAGCGTCGCGGACGCCGAACGCTTCGCGGGCTACCGGGCCGCGGGGGTCAACCGGGTGTCGCTGGGCGTGCAGTCCTTCCAGGACGAGACGCTGAAGGCCCTGGGGCGCGAGCACACCGGGCAGGAAGCGGTGGCGGCGTACGAGGCGGCACGGCGGGCGGGCTTCGACGTGGTGTCCATGGACTTCATCTACGGGGTACACGGGCAGACGCGGGCACAGGCGGAGGCGGACGCGCGCCAGGCGGCGGCGATGGAGCCCGAGCACCTGTCCACCTACGCGCTCACGGTGGAGCGGGAGTCGTTGGCGGTGGCCACGCCCCTGTCGCGGCGGCTGGAGAAGGGGGAGCTGGCGCTGCCTCCGGACGAGGACGTGCTGGAGATGACGAAGGCCATCCACGAGGCCTACGCCGCGCATGGGCTGCACCGGTATGAAATCTCCAACCACGCGAAGCCCGGGTACAGCTCCCGGCACAACGCGCTCTACTGGACGGGGGGCGAGTACCTCGCGCTGGGCGTGGGGGCCACGGGGATGCTGCGCACGTCCGGGCCGGGCGAGCGGCCCGCGGGCTACCGCTACGTGGACCTGCGCGGCTCGGATGCGTACATGCGGGCGGCGGAGGAGGGGAAGTTGCCGGAGTCCAGCCGCGAGGAGCTGAGCCCCCAGGAACTCTTCGAGGAGCGGCTGGCCATGGGGCTGCGGCTGCGCTCCGGGGTGGACTGGGAGGCGGTGTGCACGCGCTACGGGCAGGATCCGGAGCCGCGCCGGAAGGAGATCGTCCGGCTGGTACAGCACGGCCTGGCGCGGCTCGACGGCCCGAGGCTCGTGCTCACCGAGGCAGGCGCCGACGTGCACAGCGCCATCAGCGCGCGGCTTCTGTAGTCCCCGGCACCTGCATCGGCCGGTGCTGACGGCACTTGCTGGGTCGGGGTCCGTCCTTCATCCGGGTGACGACCAGCCCCGCGTACACGTCCGCGTGTTCGGCCAGATACGCCGCCAGG
>NZ_DASVWK010000187.1:0-17453 GCF_036389735.1 Archangium sp.
CCGGACGGCGTCATGGGGAGCGAGCAGGGTGGCCATCGCGAACACCATTCGAGAGGGGGCGTCCACCTCGGGGGAGATGCTCTCGAGCCTGCCAGGAAGCTGCTTGCCCAGGGCGGGGAGATAGATGTTCACCGGGAGGCCGGCGGTGGCCTTGCCGCTGAGCCCTTCCGGAATCGCGAAGCGCACCCGGAACCCGCCCGCCTGGATGAGCCGGAGGATGGGCCTGCCGGCCTGGACCCGGGTACCGGGATCCAGGTAACGCATCGCCACCACACAGTCGAAGGGCGCGCGGAACTCCGCCTCCCCGAGTCGCTGGCGGATCTGCAGGAGCGCCGCTCGACGCTCCTGGATGCGCGCTCGCGCGGAGGCCACCTGGGCGAGCGCGGTCTTCTCCGCGTATTTCGCCTGGGAGATCTCATCGGCCGAGAGGGCGCCCGAGGGGGGCTTCAGGTAGCGCTGGAGCCGCTCGGCGGCCTCGTTCGCCCCCAGCTCGGCCCGGTTCCGCTCGGCCTCCGCCTGTTCGAGCAGGGCTTGAGCCATCAGCTCCTCGCTTCGCAACGGCTCCAGCGCCATGTTGCCCAGCACCGTCCCCGCCTTGAGCCGATCCCCCGGCTGGACGCCGATGCGAGCCAGCTGGCCCTCGAAGGGGGCACTGAGCTCCACCGCCTCGTTGGCGAGCACCACCCCGAGGAAGGACTCACCCTGGGCGGGCTCGGAAGGTGAGGGCTCGGGGCCGGGAGCCTGTCCTACCGGAGGCGTGTTTCCCCGCTGCTGTTCAGTCGGGTCGGAGCATCCAGCCAGTATCGAGAAACCAAGCAACGCAGCCATGGCGCGCATGCCGGAGAGGTTTTGCCTCCCCCGGCGAGAGCGTCAATCTCAGCTCCCCCTCCTGGTCCGGCGCACGTCGTACCCTGGACGGATGAAGGCCAGGGTCGCTCAGCCCGTGACGGAAGGGGTGCCCCCAGGGGGGGGACGGGAGATCCACGCGGCGATGAAGACGTCCAGCTCGCCGCGCAGCACGTCCTTCACGCGCGGAGTGCCGGCGCCCGTGCGCGGGTCCTCGACCCGGGCGCTTCGGCCCAGGTGGTAGCGCCGGGCCTCGTCGGCGGTGTGGCTGCCTCCCTGGCCCTTCACCACCCGCGAGGCGATGTCCTTCATCTCGAGCAGCTCGCCCGCGCCCGCCAGCGTCATCATCCGGCCCGTCGTCTCGTCCCGCACCGTCACTTCCGTCTTCACCCGCGCGAGGAACGTGCCCTCGTGCCGCCTCACCTCGCGGCCCTCGACGTCCAGACTCTCCTCGTCCTCCACGGGCCCGCCCCGGTGCACCCGCACGTAGGCGCGCTGGCGCTTGTCGTCGTCGATGCGCCGGTGCAGGCCCGCCTCGCCCGCCAGGTAGCCATAGGCCCCGGGCCCGGCGATCCGCACCACCACCCGGAAGGGCTCCTCCGCCTCGGCCACCGCCGTGGCCTCGTAGCCGCGCCGCTCCGCCCAGCCGAGGTACATGGAGGCAAGCTCCTGCACCCAGGCGTCCTGTCCCTCGCCCGTCTCGCTCGCGCAGATGTCCACCAGCGCCTCGTCGCCGTGGTCCGAGGCACCCGCGGCTCCCAGCACCTCGGCCATCTGCACCTCGCGCGCTACGTCCTCCACCTGCTTCGCCGCCGACGCGAGCTGGGCCTCGCCCTTCGCCTCGCGCACCAGTCGCCGCGCGAAGGTGGCTCGCTCTTCCAGCCGGTCGAGCTCGTTGAGTTGCGCCTCCACCTCGCGGAAGGCCCGCAGCGTCGACGCCGCGCGCTGCGGGTCGTCCCACAGGTTGGGCGCCTGCGTCGCCGCCAGCAGCTCCGTCCGCCGCTCCTCCAGCCTCGGCCGGTTCGCCGACACCGACAGCGCCCGCGAGCGGCCCACCAGCCGGTCCATCTCGCTGAGCAGCGACTTCTTGTCCAGCCGCCGCTTCACCGCCGACACCGACTTCTCCGTGGGCAGCGAGAGCTGGGCCGTCTCCTCGCGCGGGCGCGGGGCCAGCTCGGCCACCGCCACCACCTTGCCTCCCGGGCGGATCTCCACCCGCACCGGTGCCCCGGGCGGCAGCGGCCGCCGGGCGATCTCCACCGCCAGGGCCGCCGTGAGCGTCTTCTCGATCTCTCGCTGCAGGTAGCGCGCGCCGAACTGCGGCGAGTAGCCCCGCTCCACCAGCAGGTCCACCACCGCGGGCGTCACTTCCACGTCCAGCCCGCGTGCCCGGATGCCCTCGCGCTCCAGCACCCGGCCCACCTCGCGCTGGGCAATCTTGCGGATCTCCACCTTCGTCAGCGGCTGGAAGTGGCAGATGGCGTCGAAGCGGTTGAGGAACTCGGGGCGGAAGGCCTCGGCGATGCGCCGGTCCACCTCGGTGATGAGCTCCTCGGGGCGGCGCGAGCCCATGAAGCCGATGGCCGGCTCGCGGTACACCTCGGCGCCTACGTTGGACGTGGCCACGATGACGGTGTTGTTGCAGGAGATGATCTCTCCCGCGCCGTTGACGAAGGTGCCTTCGTCGAAGAGCTGGAGGAAGCGGTCGTGCACGCTGCGCGCCGCCTTCTCGAACTCGTCGAGCAGCAGCACGGTGAACACCTTGCCCTCCAGCAGCGCCGTCAGCTCGCCGCGCTTCGTCTCCACCGCGGGGGCCCAGGAGGCGCCGAAGGGGACGCTCTCGTCACCGTCATTGGGGAAGTCCGCCATGTTGAGGCGGACGAGCCTGTCCTGCGAGCCGAAGAGGTACTCGGCCAGCAGCTTGGCGAGCTGCGTCTTGCCCACGCCGGTGGGGCCGGCGAAGAGGAACACGCCCAGCGGCCGGCGCGGGTCGTTGAGCCCCGCCTTGAGCAACGCCACCGAGCGCAGCACGGCCTGCACCGCGTCCGTCTGGCCCAGGAGCCGCTCTCCGAAGAAGCGCTCCGTCTCCTCCAGGTCCAGCGCCATCGCGTCGTCCACGATGAAGCGCGGCAGCCGGGTGGTGGCGCAGAAGCGGGTGAGGACGTCCTCGGGGCCCACACGGTCCTTGGCCGCGCCAACGGACTCCGCGGCCGTCTCCTTGAGCAGCTCGATCGCCTTGCGCGGCAGCCGCTGCGCCAGGAGGAACTTGGAGGCCAGTCGGAGCGTCAGGTCGCACGCCGCCGGGTCGATGGGCAGGTGCAGCTCGCGCTCCAGCTCCTCGGCCACGCGGCCCAATATCCACCGGGCCCGTTCGGCGGGTGGCTCGTTCAGGGGCACCAGGTGGAGCCGCTCGGAGAAGGCCTCGTCCGCGCGCAGCAGCTCCTGCACGCGCTTGGGCTCGGTCTCGAAGATGAAGCGGATGCCCCCCATGCGCAGGGCGCGGAAGGCCACGGGGGCCAGCGGTCCGCCGATGACCGCGGGCAGGTCCCGGATGTAGACGATGGGGCAGGGGTGCCGGCTCAACCAGCCGAGCAGCTCCTCGAAGGACTCCGCCGCCTGGCGCTGGGTGCTGCGCGCGAGGATGTTGGCGACGGACACCTCCACCATGCGCCCGTTGGCCAGCTCCGCGTCCACACGGCCCTCGGCGATGCGGCGCGCCACCTCCTGCACCACGGCGGACTTGCCCACGCCGGGCTCTCCAGAGAGCAGCGGGTGCTTGCCCCCACGCGTGAGCAGGCCCAGCACTTCCGTCACTGGACCGTCCACCCCATGCGCCGCCGACAGCTTCCCCTCGCGCGCCAGCGCGGTGAGATCGCGGTCGATGAGACGCTCGTTGTCCTCGCTCTTCCTCGTGGCCATGGTCGGGAACGCCTCGCGGGCGCAGGGGACACTCTAGCGTGCTGAATCGCGGTGGTGGACTCCAGCCTGATGGCCGGAGTCACTCAGCGGCCCCTGGTCGCGCGGGCGCATGCCCGCCCTGGCACCGAGGCGCCGTTCAGCACTCGGCGACGGGGTGCCCCCAGGGGTTGTAGGCCGGCGTCTGTCGCAGCAGGGCCTCCAACTGGTGGGCCCGGGTGCTGACGCTCTCGGGGCGGGGGGAGGGGAGGAGGTCGGACTTCGCCGTGACGCTCAAGCGCGCCGCCTGATGTGCGAGGTTCTGCTCCACCTCCGGAGACCACTGACTGAACTCGAGCCATTCCATGTACGTCCTCCGCGTAGGGGTGATTGCGTGCAGCGCGCATCCATGCATCCGTCGCGTGGGTGGGTTCACTACGCCGCGCGTCAGGGCGGGTCTGGAATGACGGATTCCCAACCTTCCCCGGAACACACGTCTAGAACATGCCGGCAGCAGTTCCCGCCTGCCGGCGCGCGGGGCGTACGGGCCGGGGAACGCCTCTGGCGTTCCCCTTCGGCTGGGGCCACCTCTGGCGTCCCCCACCACCCGCCGCTCACTCCTGCAACTCCGTGTGCCAGTACGCGACGTCACGGAGGAACTTCCGCCACGAGATGGGCATGCCCTTCTCGTAGGCGAAGGTGAGCTGCACCAGGCCCGGGAGCTTGCGAGGCTTCACGGGAGAGGAGAGCAGCGCCATCCCCGCCTGCTGGGGCGTGCGGCCTCCCTTCTTCTGGTTGCAGGGCACGCACGCGATCACGATGTTCTCCCAGGTGGTGCGGCCGCCCTGGGCCCGGGGCACGACGTGGTCGTACGTGGCCTCGGGGCGCGACACCTTCCGGTTGCAGTACTGGCACCGGCAGCCATCGCGCATGTAGACGTTGTCGCGGCTGAACTTGATGCCGCGCCCCTTGCGCCGCTCGCCGCGCAGGAAGCGGATGACAGAAGGCATCCGGATCTCCAGGGTGACGGAGCGGATGAGGCGGTCGTCGTACTCCTCGACCACCTCGACCTTGCCCTGCCACAGCAGCATCATCGCGCGCTGCCAGGAGATCCGTGCCACGGGCTCGTACGACTGGCTGAGGACCAGTGTCTCCATGACTCGGGTTTCCTACTTGGGGGAAGTCCGCGGCGAGAGTCGAACTCGCACGTGAGCTGGGTTTGAGCCAGCCGCCTCTCCCGATTGGGCCACGCGGACGGGTTGGGGAGCCTGGTGCAGTACACGCCCTGGGGATCGAACCCAGCGAGTCTGGTGTGTGAGACCAGTGCCGTCTCCAGCTGGCTCGGCGTGCAAAGGAAAGCTGAGGAAGTGCCCCGGTCGGGTTCGAACCGACGACCCCCGATTTACGAAGCCGGAGGGGCCGTTTCGTGCCCGCCCCACACGTTTTCAGAGACGCGCACCGTGATTTTTCCTGACTGAGCCTGCCCCGGTTTTGTGGCTCTTCCGGCCCGGCCCCGCCGTCGATCACATCATCGAGGAGGGGGGCGCGGCACGCGGGCCACCTTCTTCGCGTGCGCGATGGCCTCCAAGTGTTCCTGCCGCAGGGGACGATCTCGACGAAGCCGGAGCGCTCTCTGCTCCGCGTCCTCCAACATGTCCCACGCTTGGCGGGCTTGACGAGGGAAGCGGTGAAGTGACTGCACGTAGAGGCAGGCGACGTGAATGCGCATCCCTAGATTGCGGAAGCCGAGTTGCTGGAGCCGACGAATCCATCGCCCGAACTCCTTCCACGGCATCCTCTCGCCGTATGCCTCGGTGAGGATGGTCTTCGCGATGATTTGCTGCACCGCAAGGCGCTGGGCTGAGGTCTTTGCTCTCTGAATCCACCGCCTCTCCAGCTTCAGGAGTTCGCGTTTGTAATCCTCGTAGGGCGCCGTGGCTTCGATCAGCCTCAAGAAGAGGAGATCTATCTCACGGCCAAACGTAGGGGAGCGCTCCTGGCTTGGGGTTTTCATGCTCAAGCTCCAGGACAGGGCTTGTCGTTGGCTTGCCACGGCCAGAACCCGTGACGCATACAGGCGTCATAGCATGCTTGACACTGGGTCTCCCCTTTCTTCCGACCCTTGATGCTGTCACCTCCGGCGCGGATGCACTTCGCGTAATGCGGTCGACATATGTCTTTTTCCCACTGTTCCCTCTCCTCCTGCATCGGAAGATCGGGGATCGGCGCGGTTTCTGCCTCGGGGAGTCCTGCCTCCGTCCGTCCTGGTAACAGCCGGTTCGGTTGTGACTGAGGGGTCGGCGGAGTCACGGCCGCGCACCGTTCGTACTCGCCGGGGTGTTCTTTCAAGCAGCATGAGACCGTGTTGTCGGTCGGATTGCACTCGCCAACGTGTGCGCATCCCGCCGCTGCCAGGAGGAGCAGACATACGGCGAAGAGAATCGGGCGGCACAGTTGGCCGCAACCGGCGACACGGGATTGTTGCATGACCGACTCCAGGGGCCGCGCGGGGGCTGCCTGGGTTATCGGAGGGACGACCGCCGTAGTTGCTTCCTCGCAGGCGACGCTCGACGCGGCGCATCGGTCGTCAGGGAGAAGATCCACCAGCGCGTGACCAAAGCCCCGGCCCCTCGTGGAGCCGGTTCCTCGGGAACTGCGCCATGGAACTGCGCCACAGCGGGGCTCTTCGTCACGGACCGGAAACACTGCGGTTTACGAAATCGGTGCTGCTACCAGCTGAGCTACAGGGGCGAGTACAGGCCGCCGAGGAGTTGAACCCCGCCCGCCCGGATTTGGAGTCCAGGCTGCTCCCGGAGCGCGGCCTACGACATGTACAGCGGGTGCTACGGAGTGCCGTCCCCAGGAATCGAACCCGGTCCTCCCGTGCTTCAGACGGGCGCGCGGACCACCTACGCCAGGACGGCATGATGAAGAAGTCGCGGAGCAGGGAGTCGAACCCTGCGGCCCAGGCTTATGAGACCCAGTGGGACGTCCGGTCCCACTCCGCATGAAGAATCTGGGTGACAGGATTTGAACCTGCGGCCTCACGGACCCGAACCGTGCGCTCCACCAAATTGAGCTACACCCAGTCAATCAAGGACAGCTCCACAGGAGGGACTCGAACCCTCGCCGGCCGCTTAAGAGGCGGCTGCTCTACCCGTGAGCTACGGAGGTGTGTGCCGCCTCTCATGAGGGCAGGCGGCGCTTCACCACTGCGATTCAGTTGTCGGAGAGCCAGATACGTCCACTGCGAATGGGGAGGCTGGGAGTTGAACCCAGTGGGCCCTGTCGGGCTTCGGCTCTACAGGCCGACGCGTCTCCGTAACGCTCTACGTCCCCGGATGGTGGAGGCTGGAAACCCGCCTCTCGCATTCGGGAGGCGGAACGTCAGAAGAGGCCAGGAAATCGCCAGTCGAAGGACCCGCGGAAGCGGAGACCGACGACGGGATACAACGGGTACCGCGACCGCGAGTGGGGAGCGGGACTGACGTGCACGTTGGCGAAACCGGTCTGTCCAGGCTGCTTCGGATTCATCGTGCTCGGCTTCATCATCGTTCGCATCGTCACCGCTCCTTTCATGGGTAATTGACGCGAGGTTTCCGGATTCCTGACGGGCTATTTCCGGGGGATGTTTTTCCCTCAGAAGGCCACGCCAATGGCCAGGCGCGGATTGGGGACGAGCTTCACCTGGATGGCCTCCTCCTCGGTGGACTCGAGGTCCGGCACCGCGCGGTATTGGGCCGAGAGCCCCGCCGCGATGGTCAGGCGGTTGAAGAACACCAGGGTCCACCCGACGCTCCCGCCAAACCCCAGCCCGAAGCCCTTGCTCAGCACTCCCTCCCGACGCTCGCGCAGGTAGTCCACACCGGCCTCGGGTCCGAAGTAGATGCCGCTCGGGGCCTTTCCGAGCACGAAGATCCGCGCCCCGAGGGTGCCTCCCAGCGCCAGTTCCCAGGAGCGCTTCGAGCGCCCATAGGCGAACTCGGGGGCGACATAGAGAGAGAAGCCCCGGCCGAAGGCATGCTCGTACTCGACGCCGAGCCGCTCGTCCTTGAGGGCCAACGGGTTGAGCGTGAAGGTGTTGCGGGCCCCCAGGTCCTCGGGGGGCGGGGTCTTGGGCTTCCCGATGTTCGACAACCAGTCGTGGATCCGGGTGGCCACGTCGCCCTCCGCCAACGCTACCCGCGGGCTGAGGACACAGAGGGAAGAGAGGAGCAGCAGCGCGGTACGGTTCATGGCGTCCATCTGGCCATGAAGGCCGGGGCTCGCCAACCCCGAGGAGTGACTCAGATGGTGGTGGGTGTCACCGCCACGAGGCTCACCATGGCGTCGCGGCGGGTGCCGTGCTTCACGAAGTCCTGCACGGCCCGGGCGAGTGTGGCGCCGAGCTGGCCGATGAGGGGCAGGTGGGCCCCGCCCTCACAGGTGGCCTGGCCTACCGTGTCCTCTGCGTCCGGGACGAAGCGCTCGTCCCAGCGCACCAGCCCGAAGGTGCCGTCCGCCGCCAGCGCTCCGTGCACCAGCGGCTTGTCCGCGCCCCGCGCGAAGCCGCTCAGCAGCAGGCGGCTCTCCTGGTTGTCGAAGCAATCGATGAGCAGGTCCGCGCTCCCGCACAGCGCCGCCACGTTGTCGCGCGTCACCCGCACGCCGAAGGCCTCGGCCTTCACCCCGTGCAGGTTGAGAAGCTGGAGCTTGAGCGCCTCCGCCTTGTTCTTGCCCACCGAGGGCTTCACGAAGGCCTGCGCCAGCAGGTTCTTCGACTCCACCCGGTCGAAGTCGATGAAGACGAGCGTGGCCTCCAGGTTGCGGCACAGCACCGCCGCCGTGGAGCCGATGGCTCCCACCCCGCAGAAGATGATGCGCATGGGCGGCCCTCCTCACGCCCCGAAGGGCACCTTGGGCCGCAGGTAGATGCGATCCTCGCCCCGGGGCCCGCGGAACCGGTCCACCACGTAGAGGTTGAAGGCGTCCTCGCGCAGGTGGGCGAGGTGCAGCCCCGGCACCCCGCCGGAGCGCACCACCTCCACCGCGATGCGCCGCACGTCCACGTCCGACACCGGGCCGTCCAACTCCAGGGGCACGTCCGAGGACATGCCATTGTAGGTGATGTTCAGCGTCGCCATTTCACGTCTCCTCTCGCTGGGGGACGTGGGGGAGGCGGTATTCCTGACGCTCAGTGGTCGCCGTAGCGCTTCTCGCCGGCCTCCACGTTCAGCTTCAACCGGTTCTGCGGCGGCGGCAGCGGGCACGTCGCGTAGGGCGAGAAGGCGCACGGGGGGTTGTAGGCGCGGTTGAAATCCAGCACCACCTTCCCGTCCTTCGGCAGGTCCGTGTACAGGAAGCGGCCCGCCCCGTACGTCTCCGTCCGGTTGGTCTGGTCCGCGAAGATGATGAAGAACTGGTTGGCGCCGCGCTCCTGCACCGGGTCCAACCGGTACTCCTGGCCATTCACCGTGAAGACGATGGTGCCCGGTGAGGTCATCTCGTCCACCGTGCCCATCACCGTGGGAATGGACACCGTCCGAGGCGTGGTCGCCGGCTCGAAGCGGCCCTCGATGCGCCAGGCGGCGCTCACCGGGTAGGTGGGGATGCCGTGGAATTTCTTGCGCGCCTCCGCCTCCGTGTCCTTCACCCGGATGCCGAGCTGCTCGCCGCGGCGGATGGCGTAGAAGCGCAGCGTCCCCAGCGAGAGCACGTCCTTCTGGCCCTCGGCCTCGGGGCTCAGCTCCCCTCCAGAGAAGGGCTGGCCGTCCTTGAGGAGGGAGACGCCCGGCGCGACGGCCAGCGTCACCTTGCCCCCCTTGAGGGTGAGGGTGCCGATGCGGGCCGGCGTCCCGGCGGGGAAGATGAAGTGGTTGTCCTCCGCCGAGCCGAAGGGGTTGTCGCCTTCCTTCAGCCAGTGCAGGCCCACCAGGGAGAGCCAGCCGTCCGCGGACGTGAGGCCCTCGATGCGCTTCTGGTGCCAGGCGCGGGTCGCCAACTCGAGGTCGGAGGGCTTCGTCTCGGAGGTCTTGGTCATGGGGGGCTTCGCGGCATTCGTGGAGGGGGGAGCCGCGACCGTGGGGGAGGCGAACGCCAGCGTGGAGAGGGTGAGCAGACGAGCAATTCGCATGGCCCGACGATGACAAGACCTCCCGGCTTCGTCCATCGCTTGTGCGTCCAGGGAGCGGCCAGGGGAGCGGGCCCCGTGAGGCTCGACCCCTCCCATCGTCAGCATGCGACGGGAGGGGAAGGCGCCTAGCGGCGGGTGGTGCGTTTGGCGGTGGCGGTCTTCGCGGCGCCCCGCTTGGTGGCTGGAGCGCGAGCCGGGGCCGCGGTCTTCGCGGTGGCGCGCCGGGCCGCGGTCTTCTGGGCCGGCCCCGTCTTCTTGGTGGGGCCCTTCTTCTGCGAGGCCGACGGCTTGCGGCCGCCCACCTTGGGCTCGGTCCTCCAGCCCTCCTTCTCGTTGAACCTGCTACCCGGGGTCTTCTTCTTCGCGGCCGCCTTCTTGGCGGGAGCGGGACGCTTCTTCTCCGGCTTGCGCTTGGCGACGCTGCGGCCCTTCATGGCCGGCCCTGGAGGGCCCGTCTTGCCCATCTTCCGCCGGGCACCGGGCTGCCCTGTGGGCGTCACCGAGGCGGGGGCCTGGCCCGCCGGGTTGGCGGTGGGGGCGATCATCTCGGCCGTGTTCTGCTGCTCGGCCTCTTGCGGCGGTCGTGACTCCATCGACATTCAGTGCTCCTCCTGAAGGTGAGCGAGTCGAAGACTAGTCACTGTGCGCCAGCACCCAAGCGTCATCGAGACGGAGTGCGCTCCACACGACGAATGCGAGGGTCTCGGGAGGCGCTGGAGCCCGAGAATCGGGCCTCGGAGCGGATCGAGGCACGTGGGAGCCGTTCACGCGCGGCCTCTTTGACAAGGGGCGCGGCGCCTCGCCTGCCCCTCCCCGTGGATGCACCTCCGCTCGGGGCTCGTGCGCGGAGGTGGACAGGCGGGCGGGTTGTCCCGGGAGCCTCGCGCCCCAAGGTTCCTCCCAGGTTCCCAGCACGAGGAGGAAGCCCAGGGAGACGCGCGTTCACGAGCTGCACCCGACGTTGATCCACGCGCCGCTGGTGTTGCTGCCCACCACGGTCATCGTCGACCTGGCGGCCACGTTCAGTGGGGACCGACACCTGGACAGGGCGGGCCGGACGCTGTGGTGGGGCATCGTCGGGAGCGGGCTGCTGGCGGGGGTGGCTGGCATGGCCGCCTCCCAGGAGGTGAAGGCGGACAAGCAGCCGCGGGACATGATGCTGCTGCACGGCCTGGGCAACGTCACCCTCGTGCTGGGCGCCGTCGGGGTCGCCATGTGGCGCGCGAGCCACCGTGCCTCGCTGTTCTCCAACCTCGTGGGCCTGGGCGCGTTCGCCTTCGCCTCCTACACCGGCTGGCTGGGCGGCGAGATGGTGTACACGCACGGCGTGGGCGTGAAGGAGCTCACCATGAAGGACGAGGAACTGGACCAGCTCAGCCCGCGCCTGTTCTCGCGCCAGGCGCCTGTCCGGATCCTGCGCGATGCGGTGAAGGGCCTCGGCTGGCTGCTGGGCCGTGCCCGCCGGGTCTTCTCCGGCTCCGAGTTGCTCGACCCCGGCGCGTACGGTGTGAAGGCCCTCGAGCCGCGGCGGGAGGGCCAGCCTCCGGTCAAGCAGGGCGGCTCCCGTCCCGAGCTCCGCCCGGTGTGAGAAGCGCGGCATTCCCATTCTGAGGGCCCATGCGCCTGGAAGATGTCTCCGTCGAACCGACCCGTGTCACCTTCTGGGGCCCTCGGGCCGCGCTGGAGGTGCGTTGTCCCCTGCCGGGCGTGCTGCGGCTGCGGCACGTCCCCACCCTCTGGTACAACGCGCACGTGCCCCGCGAGCTCGCGCCCAAGCAGTCCTGGGCCGTCGTGGGGGCCCGGGAGCTGCCGCTCTCCGTGCGCCGCGAGTCGGGCCGGGTGGTGGTGACGGCGGAGGGGCTCTCGCTGGAAGTGGCGCTCCCCCGGGGCACCTGGAGCCTGCGCGATGCCCAGGGCCATGCCCTCGCCCGCTGCGAGGACTTCTCCGGCGAGGCCACGTCCGACTACCCCGTGAGCCGCTTCCGCTCGCGGCTCGCCCTGCACGCGCCGACGGACGAGGCCTGGCTGGGCTTCGGCGAGAAGGTGGGGGCGCTCGACAAGCGCGGCCTCCACTTCGTCTTCTGGAACACGGACGTGGTGCCGCACCACCCGGACACGGATCCGCTCTACCAGTCCATTCCCTTCTTCCTCGGCCTGCGGCAGGGCCAGGCCTGGGGCTTCTTCCTCGACGAGTCGTGGCGCTCGGAGGTGGACGTGGCCGCCGAGGACGCCTCGCTGGTGCAGTGGGAGTGCTCCGGGCCCGAGCTGGACACCTACCTCTTCGCGGGGCCGCTGCCCGAGGACGTGGTGCGGCGCTACACGGAACTCACCGGGCGCCCGCCGCTGCCTCCGCTGTGGAGCCTGGGCGCTCAGCAGTCCCGCTGGGGCTACGAGAACGCGGGCGACATCCGCGCCGTCATCCAGGGCTACCGCGCGCACCGCCTGCCGCTGGACTGCATGTACCTCGATATCGACTACATGCAGGCCTACAAGGTCTGGACGTGGGACCGCACCCGCTACCCGGACCCGGCGGGGCTCGCGCGCGAGGCCGCGGCCCAGGGTGTCCGGCTGGTCACCATCGTCGACCCGGGGGTGATGGCCGAGCCGGGCTACCCCGTCTATGACGAGGCGCTCGCCCAGGATTTCCTGGTGCGCAACGACCGGGGAGACGTGCTGCTGGGCGAGGTATGGCCCCGGCCGGCCGTCTTCCCGGACTTCTCACGCGAGGAGGTGCGGCGCTGGTGGGGTCGCTGGCACAAGGGCTTCCTGGACGTGGGCGTGTCGGGCTTCTGGAACGACATGAACGAGCCGGCGTGCTTCTCGCTGAAGAACGCGCGGGAGACCTTCAACATCATGACGGCCGCGTGCGAGGACCTGGGGAAGGTGGAGGGGCCCACCCTGCCGCACGACGCGCGGCATGGGAGCCGGCGCCACCTGGAGGTACACAACGTCTACGCGCTCGGCATGGCGCGGGGGGCGTACGAGGGGCTGCGGGAGCTCGCGCCCGAGCGGCGGCCCTTCCTCCTCACCCGGGCGGGCTTCGCCGGCATCCAGCGCTATGCCGCGGTGTGGACGGGGGACAACTCCAGCTACTGGTCGCATCTGGAACTCTCCCTCACCATGTTGCTGGGGCTGGGCCTGTCCGGCGTGGCCTTCACGGGCGTGGACGTGCCCGGCTTCCTTGGTCGCGCGACCGGGGAGATGCTGGTGCGGTGGATGCAGGCGGGCGTCTTCTATCCGCTGCTGCGCAACCACTCGGCGAAGGGGACCTCGCCCCAGGAGCCCTGGCGCTTCGGCGAGCCGTACCTCTCCCTCACGCGCGAGTGTCTGGAGCGGCGCTACCGGCTGCTGCCCACGCTCTACTCGCTGATGCACGAGGCCTCGGTGGAGGGGCTGCCCGTGATGCGCCCGCTCGTCATGTACGCGCCGGGGGACGTGGAGGCACTGCGCGCGGAGGACGCGTTCCTCTTCGGGAAGGATCTGCTCGTGGCGCCGGTGGTGCGCCAGGGCCAGACGCGGCGACTGGTGTACCTGCCAGAGGGACGGTGGCTCCCGCTCTTCAACCTCGACGCCCCGGGCGAGATGATCGAGGGTGGCCAACACGTCATCGCCGAGGCGCCGCTGGACACGGTACCGCTGTGGCTGCGCGAAGGGGGCGCGCTGGCCCTCACCGAGCCCGCGCTCCACACCACCTCGGCGAACTGGCCCCGGCTCACCTGGCACCTCCACGCGGCGGAGCGGGTGGAGGCGCGTCTGTACGAGGACGCGGGCGAGGGCTACGGCGCGTCGCGCCTGACGCGACTCTCCGGAGGGCTGACGGGGGACCGCTTCGTGCTCGAGCGGAGCACGGAGGGCACGCTGCCGCTGGCGCGCGACACGGAGACGTTGCGCGTGTACGGGCTGCCAGCGCCCAAGGAAGTGATCGGCGCGCGCGAGCACCACGTGCGGGACGGGGTGCTCGAGCTCACGATGGAGGCCGGGTGGCGGCGGCTGGAGGTGATCCCGTTGTAGTCGACTACAACGGAGCGGAGGTGTGGGCCCGCATTCCAGAGTCGGCGCGCAGGAGCGCGGTCCAGGCGGGCTCCTCCGTCACGAAAACATCGCGCCCGTCCGCGCGCACCACCATGCCCTCGGGCGCCACCACCGAGAAGCGCACGGGCCGCCCGAGCGCCGCGGTGAGCGCCTCCATCGTCGTCTCGTCCTCGGCGCTGAAGCCCAGCGGTCCCACCGGGTGGCTGTGCGCGATCTCCTCCAACTCCGCGCGCAGCCGCCAGATGGCCTCCCAGCGCACGCGCGAGTCCGGCAGCCAGACGGGGCTGTTCGACGCATCGCTCCACAGCACCGTCCCGTCACGGCCGATGAGCAGGCACACCTCGCGCAGGTTCATGGGAAGACCTCACGCGTGCCGGGTGATGACCAGCACGTCGTTCCTGATGGCCTCGCGGATGACCGACGGCAGGCTCTCCAGCGTCACCTGCCTGTCCGACCCCGCGAGGCAGATGCCCGCGTCCACCACCTGCAGAGAGCCCACCTCCACGATGCTGATGAAGCGCTCGCCCATGAAGCCGAACGTCACCTCGAGCCGCCCGTTCCCCAGCCGCCGCGTGTCGAGCAGTCGCGCCCCCGCCGCCTCCAGCGCCCGCTCCACCCACACCGCTCCCTGGGCCTGTCGCTCCAGGGCCCGTGGCTGGACGCGCGGCTGTGCGCGCACGTGGGCCGCGCGCTCGGTGGCCAGTGCCCGCAGCCACGCCTCGGCCGCGGCATGGCCTCCCTCGGCCACGGCCAGCACCTGGCCACGCACCTCGGGCGCGGAGAAGCGGAGGCCGAGCGCGCGCGCGGCACCCTCCAGCACCGCGTAGCCGAAGGCCGCCCGCAGCGAGGCCGGCACGGCCTTCACCTCCACCAGCGTCCGGCCCTCCTCCAGCATGAGGCGCACGGTGCCCTCGGCCTCACCCTCGAAGTCGACTCCCTCGAAGACGAGCGTCCCGTCATGCCAGCGCCGGGCGCGCAGCGGTGAGAAGCGCGGCGGCTCCTCCTCGGGGAGGAGTTGCACCGGCTCGGCCACCGCGCCCTCGCGCACCAGCCGCGTGCCCCACAAGTGGCCCCGCACGAGCGGGAGCCCGTCGAGGCCTGTCGGCTCGGCCGGCTCCCGCGCGGTGGCGGTGCGCCCCTGGACGTCGAAGCGCCACCAGCCCGGAGCGGGCGGCGTGGACACGCGGAGGCGCCGAGAGGCCGCGTCGACGGAGGCCCCGCCGAAGTAGGGCAGCACCTCCGACTCCACCTTCCCGAGGAACTTCCGGTAGTCCACGACACCCACTCCTCTCTCACGCCACCTTCAGCAGCGGCGTGCGCATCACCCGCTCGACCCAGCCGGACTGGCTGGCCACGGCCGCCTTCGGCGCGTCCATCAGCGCCTTGAGCACCCGGGGGACCTGGTACGGGTCATCGAACTGGTCCACCGACACCTCACTGAACGGCACCTTCAGCTGCCCCGCGCACGTGCGCACGGTGTTGCCCCGGTTGGCGGCGCTGGCCACACTCACCAGCATCGCCATGGCGGCCACGGTGTAGCCGCACTCGCGGAAGGCCCGGGCGAGCTGGTCACCCGCCTCACCCGCCTCGTCACCCACCACCATGACGACGAGCTTCGCCTCCGCCGGCACCCGCACTCCCGCCCGGTGCAGCGCCTGCACACCGGCCGCGTGCGCCGTGCCTCCCGACGCGCGAATCCCCTGGAGCATGTGCTGCACCGCCATCCGGCTCGCGGCCTTGGGGGTGAGCACCGTGCCCATCGTGTCGAACGTCGCGATGTGCAGCTTCTCCAGCGGGAAGCCCGCGAGGATGCGCGACAGCGCCTCCTTGGACTGCTCGATGGCACCCTCCATGGAGCCGGACTTGTCGATGAGGAACATCACCCTCACGTCCGTCTCCGCTGTCGCCTCCGCCACCGCCGCCTTCGCCGCGTTGTCGCTCGCCTCCTCCAGCTTCGCCTTGAGCTCCTGGCTGCGGACGTTCTTCACGATGTGGAGCGCCCGCTGGTCGGTCGCCGTCCGCACCGCCTTCTCCCAGCGCGCGCGGATGGTGGAGTCCGACAGCAACCCCAACTCCTCGAGCGTGGGCGTCAGCATGCGCAAGTCCCTGTCCGACAGCGAGGGCAGCAGCGCCGCCATGATGGCCGGCGTCAGGCCCAGGTCCTTGGGCAACCGGCCCACCACCTCCTTGAAGGAGAGACGCTCCAGCTCTATCCACTCGCAGATCTCCGCCTCCGAGAGCCCATCGAAGCGCTCCCGCTTGACCAGGTTCAGCCCCTCCAGGCCCACCGAGCGGTGGCCCGCGTCCGCCTGCTTCTGCTTCCAGCCGAGCACCTCGAAGAAGGCCTGCGTCACCGGCTTGTAGCCGGCCTTGCGGGCGATCTTCTTCAGCGTCTCCTTGTAGCCGGCCTTCACGAGGCCCTGGAGCATGGGCAGGTTCTGTTCACGCAGACGCAGCCAGCGCGTGGCGACGCTCCTCCACCGGCCGAGGGGGGGCTTGCGGGACGCGGGGTCACCGAAGCCGGCCTCGCGGTTGAGGCGGGCGATCTCCGGGTTCTCGAGCAGCTCTGCCACTCGCAGCACCGCCTTGGGCGTGAGCATGCGCGTGGACTTGCGCTCATAGTGGAGGACCATGGCCTCGCCGATGGCGCGGAAGTCGTCGTCGTGGAACGCGATGGAGCCGTCGTCGTCGCGGACGGGCTGTCCGGAGTGGCTCTGCACGAGCATCAGCGCGCACGTGGCCACCTTGAGGTCACGCCAGTCCGTCTGTGTGAGCGCGTAGGACGCGAAGTGCGCCATCAGGTCCGTGTTGAGCTGGTAGATGTGCAGGAGCTGGCGGTAGAGCCGCACCGCGGCGGGGACGAAGAGGCCCGGCTGGACCGGGGTACCCCGACGGGCGATGACCTCGCTGGCGCCCTGGGCCGCATGCCAGACGCCGTTCACGTCCAGGCCGGGGCGGTTGTGCCACAGGTGCGCGGAGCTTCCGAGCACCAGGTCCAGGAGCTTCTCCGCCGGGCCGCGCTGGGCCTCGGGAAGCGTGGGGGTGGTCGGGTTGTGCGTGGTCATGTTCCCCTCCAAGGGCGTGCGCCCGTTCTGGGGAGAGGGACGGAGGGCGCCGCCGTTCCTGACGGGGCCCCCTGTCCTTCAGGTGTTGCCCACATGTATGTGCGCAGCGCCCGCCGGCCTGCCTTGACAGTCTCGATCGCCGAGTTACGTTGGTTGCACTTCCCTCCCTCGGCGAGTCTCGCTCCGGGCAACGGATTCAGTTCCACGAACCGCTTTGTCACGCTGGCTGCGTACTTCGCCGCGTGCCTGGTTCTTCCCCCCACTCCAGAGCAATCCATGTCCTCGCCTCTCGCAGGTCTTCGCCACCCGTCCGTCCACAGCCACGCCACGCGCCTCGTTCTCGCGCTGCTCACCCTCACCATCGCCGCCTGCGGCGGCTCCGAGGGCTCCGAGTCCGCCCCGGGCCTCACCACCACGTTCCCCTCGGACGGCGCCAGCGCCGTGGCCCTCAACACCCGGGTGTTGGCCACCTTCGACATGGCGATGGATCCGCTGACGGCGAG
>NZ_DASVWK010000188.1:0-6987 GCF_036389735.1 Archangium sp.
CTGCGCCGAGGGGCTGAGCGCGGCGTGGAGCTGGCCGAAGCGCGGAGGCAGCGGCTGGCGGTAGATGGTGGAGATCCACTCGCGCACGCGCAGCTCGGTGGCCACCCACAGCTCGAGCGGCTTGCCGAGCAGGAAGCCCACCTCGTCCAGCTCCTTCTTCGGCACCGGGTAGCCGCAGGCGACGTGCAGTGTGCTGCCGTCCAGCGACAGCGGCACCACGCACAGGCGCTCGGCGATCTTCGGTGGGATGAAGGAGGCGACGTCGGCGTTGGGCTCGAAGTCCGCGAGGTTGACCGGACGCAGCCCCGAGGCATCTCCGAGCGCCTGGAGCACCTGGGGCTCGGGCAGCAGCCGGCGCTCCATCAGCGCGGTGTCGATGGCGCCTCCCTGCGCCGCCTGGTGGCGCAACACGTCCTCGGCCCGGTCCTGGGAGAGGAGGCCTTGCGCGATCAGGGTCTGGGCGAGGTGGGAAGGCATGGAAGACGCGGCATCTTAGGCCCGTGGCCGGCAGGCACAACGAATCCTTCGGGGACTCGGGGAGCGAGGCACGCCGCCTGCCTGCCCTCCTGAGTCTCGTGGTCGTAGTCGACGACGAGTGGTGTGTGGAGGTGTGTGCCTCCAATCGTGGTCGACTACGACTGAATGGAGTGCGCGCTAGCTCGGCTGGACGACGTACGTAGAGGTGAGCTTGTCGTGCAGCGTCTGGCCGCGGCGGTCGAAGAGGGCCATCCAGAAGCCCGCCAGGAAGAGTCCGAAGGACAGGATGGCGAGCATGGCGCGGATGATGGCGCGTCCGGGCGCCGGGGCGAGCCCGTGGGTGTCCACGAGCCGCAAGCCGAGCAGTCGCCGGCCCAGCGTGCGTCCATTCCAGAGGAAGGCGGACACGGCGCAGTAGACGAGCGACAGCAGGAGGACGAGCACGGCGCCGGGCACCAGCACGGACTGGAGCGCGCGCATCTGGACAACGAACGCGTCGAGCCCGGACAGGCCCGTCTCGGGCGTGCGCACGCCGGCCACGGAGGAGGCCAGCAGGAGGTAGAGCGCGGCCACTCCGGCGATGGAGCCGGTGTCGATGGTGAAGGCCAGCAGCCGGCGCCAGAGCGAGGCCGGGCGCGCGTGGACCTCCGAGAGGTCGGGCGCCAGGGTGGACGCCTTCGTGGACGCGGCCACCTTGGTGGCGGGCGCGGGCGCCGGGGCGGGAGCCTTCACGGGCGCGGGGACGGTGGGGAGCCGGGAGGGAGCGGCGCTCGCGGCGGCGACCGCGGGCGGAGCCGGAGCGACCGGCTCGGCCTCATCGACCTCGACCGAGAAGGACTCGTCCTCCTCGGAGGAGGCCAGGTCCAGCGAGAGCGGAGCGGCCGCGGGCGGCGCAACCGGGGGAAGACTGGCCACGGCGGGAGTCGGCTGCGGAGCTGGGCCCTGGGCGGCGGCGCCGGGGGCCATCCCGAAGACCTGGGTGGTCATGCGCGGGGCCGGGGCGGCGACCCCCGGGAGGTGGATGGCGGGCGTCTGCGGAGGCGCCGGAGGCGGGGGCCGGGGCGCGGCGGCCTGGACGGGAGCCGGCGCCGGCTGGGGCCGGAGCGCGTGGGCCGAGGGCATGTCGGGCGCCGGAGGAGCCTGTCTCGGCTGCGCGACCGGAGCGGGCGGAGCCGGCGGACGCGGCGGCATCACGGGCAGACCCGGAGCACGAGGCGCGGCCTGGACGGGAGCCGGGGCCGGCGGGCGCGGCGCCTGGGCGGCGGTCGGAGACATGCCGGGCGGCACCGGAGCGCGAGCGGTCATTCCGGGCGGCGCGCTCGGGCCGGCGGGAGGCGGGATGGGAGCCGTCGCCGGCGCATCGCGATCCGGGCGGCGACGGTCGATGTGGATGTCCTTGTCCAGCAGACTCGGGACGGCCCGGCCCGCGAGCTGGGACGCGGCGGCGCAGGTGGGGCAATCCCCTACGGGCGGCAGCGGAGCTCCGCACTTCAGGCACTTGGACAACGTTTCCTCCAGGCTGGACAAGGCTGTAGCAGCATGAAACGCCCTCTCCGCCCCGGGAGCAAGAAAACCGCCGGAAGCCGGGGTTCCCCGCCTGGAGACCTCCGGCTCAGCCGAAGCGGCGGCGGTGGGTGACCACGTTCGCTCCGACGCTGAGCAGGGCCGCCAGGATGACGGCCAACACGATGCCCAGCGGATGGACGATGGAGAGCGCCGAGCTGGGGGCGAAGGCCGAGCTGATGAGCCCGGCGATGATGCCTCCCGCGCTGCCGAGCAGCACACTGCCCCAGAACCCCACCTGGGGCGCCGGAGGCAGGATGGCTCGCATGATGACGCCCACGATGAGCCCGACGACGATGTAGGCGAAGACGCTCATGACTCCCGCTCCCTCTCTAGAAGTTGGGAAGAAGTTGCTGTCGTGGAGGAAACATAGGGCTGGGAGCCTGGGGTGGGCAGACGTCGGGGAGGGGGGGCTCGTCCTCCCGGCACCTGCCCAGGCGCGCGGCGCCTAGCCGAGCTCTCCGTCCAGGTGCGCCATCACGGCCAGGGCGGCGAGCGCGGCCGTCTCGGTGCGGAGGATGAGCCGGCCGAGGGTGACGGGGCGAGCACCGAGCGCCCGGAGCGCGGAGACCTCCTCGCGGGACAGGCCGCCCTCGGGGCCCACCACGAGGGCCACGGGGGAGCCGGGCGCGCAGGCGCGGAAGGCCTCGCCCAGGGGCACGGCCGATTCCTCCTCATCGAGCACCAGCAGGCTCGTGGTGGGGACGAGCGTGCGCGCCGCCTCCAGCAAGGGACGGGGCGGGTGGACGACGGGCACGTCGTTGCGCCGGCACTGGCGGGCGGCCTCCTCGACGATCTTGGCCCACCGGGCGGTGCGCTCCTCGGCGCGCTTGGGCTCGAGCTTCACCACGCTGCGCGCGGCGGCCACGGGGTGGAAGGAGGTGGCGCCCAGCTCGGTGCCCTTCTGGAGGACGAGCTCCAGCTTGTCGCCCTTGGGCAGCCCCTGGACGATGCCCACCTCGCGGCGGGCCGGGGCGCGCCGGGCCTCGCCGAGCACCAGGCGCACCGCGTCCGCGTCCAGCGAGGCCACGCACGCGTCGAAGGCGCGGCCCGAGCCGTCGAAGACCTCGAAGGAAGCGCCCTCTCCGAGCCGCAGGACGTGGACGAGGTAGTGGCGGCGCTCGCCCGAGAGCGTCACCTCGGAAGGGGCGGGCTCCGGGAGCGGAACGAAGAGTCGGACCACGGGACGGTTCTCCTCCAGGGCGGTGGGGAGGCGGGACTTGAGCAGGAAGCCGCCGTCCCCACCAGGACCGTCTCAGTGGTGGACCTCGGGGAGCTGGAAGTCGGCGATGGAGGGCAGGTGGTCGGACGCCATGGTGGAGTGGTCCACCTCCAGCAGCAGGGGCTCGAGCTGGCGCGAGGCGAAGAAGGTGTCGAAGCGCTTGCCGGTGGCGGGGGACACGCCGGTGGCGTCGGGCAGGGCGTTGAGCGTGGACATGTCCGCCACGTCCTGCAGGCGCAGCCAGTTCTCGCAGCCCTTCACCACCTTGCGGGAGACGAGCAGCTCCCGGGCCTCGTCCGGCCGCATGTGGGAGCCGTCCGGCATGCGCACGCGCAGCTCGCGGGCGCGGTGGAGCGGGTCGGGCAGCTCGTGTTCCAGCGCGTGGAGGGCGCGGCGCACGCGCACGTCGGCGATGTTGCCCACGCCCCAGTCCCCCACGCTGGGGTGCACGTCGCCGTAGCGCGACTCGTAGTCGCGCACCGTCTCGGTGGGCTCGTGCTTGCGGATGGGGCTGGGCAGCAGCGAGTAGTGGTGCTTGACGTTGATGTTGGCGTTGAAGTCGCCCAGGGCGATGGAGGCCACGCCGTCGCGCGCGTGCAGCACGGACTGGAGCTGCCAGAGCTGGCCGGCGTTGATGCCGCTGTCGCCCAGGGTGTGGTGCACGTTGTAGAGGGCCACGGGCCGGCCGCGCACGTCGATGAGCGTGAAGAGCGCGCCGCGATCCTCGTCCAGCTCGCCCACGTAACCCTGGCGCTGGATGGCCGCCATGCGGGCGTCGTCGGGGAAGGCATAGGTGAAGTGCGTGGCCTCGAGGATGGGGAAGCGGCTCAAGGTGGCCTTGCCGTTCACCACGGGCCCGCCGACGTCGCGGCCCTGGTAGACGAGGTGGAAGCCGTAGTCGCGCGCGAGCTCCACGGCGGTGGGCTGGCTCGCCTCCTGGATGGCGATGACGTCCGGCATCCGGCGGCTCTCCTCCAGCTCGGCGAAGTAGCGCTCCAGCAGGTCGCGGTTCTGGCCGCCCAGGAGGATGTTGTACGTCATCACCCGGAGTCCCCGCTCCCGGGGCGGGCGCGGGCTCGGGTGGTGCACGAGCAGTGTGACCCCCGACCCGAGCTGACGCGGTCCGTCAGCGGCCGGCACCGCCTCGAAGCCCTGGAAGACCTGGGTGGGCTCGCTGTGAGGCAGGTGCTGGGGTGGGGCAATGGGGACTCCATCAATGACACTCCTCCCAAAGGGGAGGCGGTCCAGTAATCGTGAGAGGGCCTGTCCGGGCATGAGTCCTTTACTGTCTGAGCATTCCTCGCCCCGCAGGGGAGTGCTGGACGCTTCCCCGCCTGCCGCCTGGGGGTTGTCGGAGCTGCTCGCCCCCTCGCTCTCCGAGCGGACTGGGCTACCGGGAGGGAGGCAAAGTGGCGGCGGTCCTGGTATGCGCAGCCCGCCATGTCCTCTTTCCTCATCGAGTCCACCCGCTCCGGCTTCATCGAGTCCGTGCACCACGTGTCCGTGGCGGTGGTGGACACCAAGGGGGCGCTTGTCGCGTCGGCGGGCGAGCCCGAGCGCGTCTTCATGTGGCGCTCGGCGGCCAAGCCCTTCCAGGCGCTGCCGCTGCTGCGGGACGGAGCGGCGGACCGCTTCGGCTTCGGCCCGCGCGAGGTGGCGCTCTCGTGTGCCTCGCACTCCAGCGAGCCGGTGCACCGCGAGGTGTGCGCGGGCATGCTGGTGGCGACGGGGTGCGAGGAGTCGCAGCTCGCCTGCGGGACGCACCCGCCGCTGTCGCTGGCCGTGGCGGAGGAGGCGCTGCGCCAGGGGACGGTGATGACACCGCGCTGGAGCAATTGCTCGGGCAAGCACGCGGGGATGTTGGCGCTGGCGAAGCACCGGGGCTGGGTGACGGAGGGGTATGAGCGGGCGGGACACCCGGTGCAGGAGCGCCTCCTGGACGAGGTGGCGCATTGGACGGGGGTGGCGCGAGGGGAGCTGCGGCAGGCGGTGGATGGGTGCACGGCGGTGTGCTTCGGGCTGCCACTGCGGGCGATGGCGCTGGCGTACGCGCGCTTCGGTGTGTCGGAGCTGGAGCCAGCGAAGCGGCTGCGCGAGGCGATGTGGGCGCACCCGGAGCTGGTGGCGGGCACGGGCCGGCTGTGCACGGAGCTGATGACGGTGGCGCGAGGGGTGGTGCTGGCGAAGGTGGGGGCCGAGGGCGTCTACAGCGCGGCGGTGCCGGCGCTGGGGCTGGGGGTGTCGCTGAAGGTGGAGGACGGGGACATGCGGTGCGCGCCGCCAGCGCTGCTGGAGGTGCTGCGGCAGGTGCTGGAGCGGAACGCGGGGAGGGTGTCCGTGCCGCTGGAGGGGCTGGGGCACCACGTGGAGCCGGTGCAGCGCAACACCCGGGGAGCGGTGACGGGGAGCTTGCGCGCGATGGGACGGCTGCGCTTCTCATGAGAGACAAGGAGGGCTTCATGGCCCGTCGCGGTGGTGAGAGCACGGTGGCCCGGTTCGAGGTGGCCCAGGCCAACCAGGAGCAGGTGCTCGCGGAGAGCGCGCTGCGCGGCGAGCGCCTGGTGACGTGGGTGCGGCTGGTGCTGGTGGCGCTGCTGAGCTTGAGCCAGTCCGTCGTCGCGCGGTGGTCGGGCGAGCTGCTGCCGAAGGATCCACCGCGGCAGGTGGCCGAGCTGCTGTACCTGGTCTGGGCCATTGGCCTCACGGTGCTGCTGCGCCGCGAGAAGCCCAACCCGCACCGGGTGAGGTGGCGGCCGGTGATTGCCACTGTGCTCGACTTTGGCTTCTTCGGCTTCATGGCCTGGCGGTCCTCCTTCATCAGCGGGAGCTTCCACCCGCAGATGCTGGCGGCGATCTGCGCGGTGCTCATCGCGTTCTCGGTGGCGCGCTACAGCCGGCTGCACGTGGTGCTGTCCACGGTGGTGGCCTCGGCGACGTTCGTGACGGTGTGCGTGCTGAAGGACGCCTTCTCCTTCTCCCAGGTGAGCTTCGTGCTGGGCTGCTACGTGGCGCTCGGACTGCTCATCGGGTGGGCGAACTCGGCGGTGAGCAGCATGTTCCTGGGGCTGAGGAAGCGCGACAACCTCTCGCGTTTCCTGCCGCGGCAGGTGGTGGAGCGGGTGCTGGAGACGGGGGACGGGACGCTGGAGCCGGTGCAGCGCGAGGTGACGATCCTCTTCAGCGACATCCGGGATTTCACCGCGCTGAGCGAGTCCCTGCCGCCGCGAGCGGTGCTGGCGTTGCTGGACGACTACTTCGGGCACATGGGGCAGATCGTCACGGGGCACGGGGGCATCGTGAACAAGTTCCTCGGGGACGGGATGCTGGCGTGCTGGGGCGTGCCGGACGGGGACACCCATCACGCGCGGCACGCGATGCAGGCGGCGCTCGACATGCGCACGAAGCTGGAGGAGCTCAACGCGTGGCGGGAGCAGCGCGGGGAGCCGCCGTTGCGCATCGGCATCGGGCTGCACACCGGGGTGGTGGCGGCGGGGATGCTGGGCGGAGCCGAGCAGCACGAGTACACCATCATCGGGGACGCGGTGAACCTGACGTCGCGCGTGGAGGGCCTGACGAAGGGCCTCGGTGTGGACATCCTGGTGAGCGAGAGCACCTGGAAGGCGGGCGGGGGCCGGTTCCTGGGCGAGCGCATCTCCGAGGAGCGGGTGAAGGGGCGCCGCGAGGCGGTGGTGGTGTACTCGCTGATGGGCCGTGCGCCCGCCTCG
>NZ_DASVWK010000189.1:0-11315 GCF_036389735.1 Archangium sp.
TGGAGCAGGGCACGCTGGAGGCGTGCGACACCTTCGGGGCCGCCAGACAGGGCCGCTGAGCCTTCTCAGACGCGTGAGAAGGACCAGCTCACCGCCTTGCCTTCGGCATAGGGCATGACGCCATGGAAGGCCCTGGGATCCTCGTCGAACACCAGCGGGAGGAAATGCCGATCCCCGTCCCACAGCGGCAGGCTCATGATGTCCTTCACGGGCACCCACGAGAGGGTGCCCTCCGCGTTGCGCTCGTACGGAGTGCCCTCGAAGCGGTCGATGCGGAAGATGAAGCCGAGCCAGTCCTCGCCCTTGGGGCCGAAGCCGGGCCAGTTGATGGTGCCGCGCAGCGTGAGGTGCGTGCACTCGATGCCGGCCTCCTCGCGAATCTCCCGGCGCATGCAGGAGACCACGTCCTCGCCCGGGTCCATCTTCCCGCCGAGGCCGTTGTACTTGCCGAGGTGCGCGTCGTTCTCCCGCGCGTTGCGGTGGATGAGGAGCACCTTCGTCCCGTCCGGGGACAGGATGTAGCCGAGGGTGCCGATGATGGGCGTGTAGGGCATGACGAGGCTCTTATCGCCCGGAGCCCGGCTCGCAAGAACCCGACAGGTAGGCAGGGAGCCGCTCTCCCTCTCAAAGCGCGCTCCAATTGTCCTGAAGTACAGCTCGTCCGCCCTGTGGCCGACTCGGGAAGCGATACCCATACTCGTGAGGTGAGGAGAACCACGTGATTGCCTGGCTCGTCATCCTGCTGCTCATCGCCGTCAATGCGCTCTACGTCGTCGCGGAGTTCGCCGCGGTGAGCCTGCGCGTGACTCAACTCCAGCCGCTCGCCCAACGGGGGAATCGCCGCGCCGCGAGTCTCCTCGCGGTGCTTCAGGATGGAGCCGAGCTCGACCGCTACGTGGCCGCCTGCCAGATTGGCATCACGCTCTCCAGCCTCGTGGTGGGCGCATATGGACAGGCCACCGTCGCGCTTCAGCTCGCCCCCGTCTTCGAGCGCCTCGGCGGGCTGCAACCCGTGGCGGCGCACTCGGCGGCGGCGCTGGTCGTCCTCGCGCTGCTCACCGTGCTCCAGGTGCTCTTCGGGGAGCTTGTCCCCAAGGCGCTCGCCCTCCAGTTCACCTTGAAGGCCGGGCTGCTCACGTACCCGCCCATGCGCCTGTCCCTCAAGCTGTACGCGGGCTTCCTCAAGGTGCTCAACGGCAGTGGGCTCCTGCTGCTGCGCCTCTTCGGGGTGAAGCCCGGCGGCCACCGCCACGTCCACTCGCCCGAGGAGCTGGATCTGCTCATCGCGGAGAGCCATCAGGCGGGCGTGCTCGCGCCCGAGCAGCAACGCCGGCTCCACAGCGCCCTCACGCTGGGCGAGCGCACCGCGGGAGACCTGATGGTGCCGCGCAAGCGCATCACCGCGATCGACGTCTCCACCCCGCCGGACGAGGTGCTGCGCCGGGCCATCAAGAGTCCCTACACACGCCTGCCCGTATACGAGGGCACGCTCGAGAAGATATTGGGCTTCGTCCATACCAAGGACCTCGCGAGCCACTTCGCCCGCCATGGCACCCTGCCGCCGCTGCGCGACGTGCTGCGCCCGCTGCCCACGGTCCGCCGCGGGGTGAAGGCGGACCAACTGATCACACAACTGCGCGAGCAGCGCGCCACCCATGCCCTGGTGGTGGGCCGCGGCGGAAAGGTGGAAGGACTCGTGAGCCTCGAGGACGTGCTCGAGGAGCTGCTCGGCCGGATGGGCGATGAGTTCAAGCCCGCGATGGAGCCCACCCATGCATGACCTCATCGCGCCGTTCATCATCGCGGTGCTCATCCTCATCAACGCGTTCTTCGTCGCCGCCGAGTTCTCCATGCTCGGTGCGCCGCGCACCGCCATCGACCGCCGCGCCGCGAAAGGCAGCCGACGGGCCCAGCGGGTGAGCGAGCTGCTGCGCAACCCCCAGCAGCAGGACCGCTACATCGCCACCGCGCAGGTGGGCATCACCTTCGCGAGCCTCGGGCTCGGTATGTACGGCGAGCACGTGCTGGCCGAGTGGTTCGGCTCCCTCTTCGAGTCGCTCGGAGGTGCGCGCTGGGCCGCCGCCCACACGCTGGCGAGCATCACCTCCGTGGCGGTGTTGACGTACCTGCACATCGTGCTCGGCGAGATGATTCCCAAGACGCTCGCGCTGCACCGCGCGGAGCACGCGGCGATGTGGATCAGCACGCCCATCCGGTGGGCGAGCGCGGCCCTGTTTCCCCTGGTCGTCGTGTTGAACGCGATGGGCAACGGGGTGCTGCGCCTGATGGGCGTGCGCCGCACCGGTGGCCCCATGAGCCACTCTCCGGAGGAGCTGCGCTACGTGGTCGAGGAGAGTCAGCACGCGGGCCATCTGCGGCAGGAGGCGGGCCAGGTAATGGGGGAGCTCCTCCGCTTCGGGGAGCGCACCGCCGGAGAAGCCGCCATGCCGCGCGTGCGCCTGGTGGGAATTCCGCTGGGTGCGACGCCCGAGCAGGTGCGGGGCGTGCTGCGGCAGTCGAACCACACGCGCTACCCCGTGTACGCCCAGGACCTCGACCACATCGTGGGGATGGTGCACATCAAGGATCTGTTGCGCGTGCTGTCGTCGGGAACGCCGCTGACATATGCGCACGTGCGGCCGGTGCCGTTCGTGCCCCGCACGGCCCGGCTCGACAACGTGCTGTCGGTGATGCGCCGCGAGAAGACGCAGCTGGTGGTAGTGATGGACGAGCTCGGAGGGACCGCGGGCCTGCTCACCATCGAGGACCTCTTCGAGGAGGTGGTGGGCGAGATCGACGAGGGCACCCCGACCGCGCCCGTCCTGCGAGCGGATGGAGATGGTCATGTCATCGCCTCGGGCCTCCGTCGGCTCGATGAAGTGGGGAGGGAATTGGGGCTCGAGCTCACGCACGACGAGGTGGACACCGTGAGCGGGCTCGTGCTCGCGAAGCTGGGCCGACCCGCGCGGGTGGGAGACGTGGTGGACTACGGCGAGGTTCGCATCCAGGTGACGATCGTGGAGGGCCGGGGCGTCAAGGAGTGCCGCATCGAGCGCCTCCCGCCCCCGGACAACACCGTGCTCGGCGAAGACGCCGCTCCTCCGCCGAGCTGACGGTGTCGTTCACCCGTCCCGGGCGAGCGTCACCGGCGCGTTCCCGAGCAGCCAGCGCACGCTCGCGTCGAACAGGGCGAGGCCGTCCCCGGTCAGCGTCTCGACCCCGGAGTCACCCAGGAACCACGCGGCCCGCCGTGCCGGCGCGGTGCTTCCATTGACCAACTGAGCACCCTGCTCGTAACCAAACAGCACCGCCCGCTCGGGCGCACTGGGCAGGGTCAACACGACCTCGGCCCCCGCCCCGTAGACACCCCAGCGGAGCCGATCCGGCACGCGGTACACCTTCACGCTCCCCGACCGCCCGGCCGCCATGGGATGCGTGGGCGCGATGGCGTTCACGTCGCTCTGGGTCCACTCCTCACCGACGCTCGTCGCCATTCCCATGTCATCGAACAGGAAGGACTCGTAGGTCGCGACCGGAATGGCGACGTCGCGGAACTTCGTGCTGACCGCGCCCGAGGCCACCGTCGAGGACACAATCACCGCGGCCTTGCCGGACGCATCCGCGGTCGTGGAGGTCGCGGCGACGCGCACCTCGACGGGATGGCCGAGGAACTCGAGCCGCTCCTGGGTCAACGCGTCCCCCGAGGGCAACGGCAGGGCGCCCACGATGAACAACACAGGGGCGGGCTCACCGACGCGGAGCCGCATCCACTGCGACGTGACGGAGAAGCCGGTGGTGTCCGTGGCGCGCGCGATGAGCACCGGCGCGCTCGCCTTCACGCCCTTCCAGGTGAACGTGTACGGGGCGCTCGCGTCCTCACCGAGCTTGTCCGGTCCCGCGAAGAACTCGACCTTCGAGATCGGCGTCTGGCCCGCGTTGACCACCACCTCGATCTCGACATCGGTCCCAGCCGGGACGGTCGCGCTTCGCGGTTGCACGAGTTCCACCAGACGGCTCGTGGAGCGCACACGTGCGAGGAGCGGGTCGACCACGCCAGGGGCCATCGTGACGGGGAGCGGCACCGCGCGAGCCGCCACCTGCTCGAAGACGCGGCGCTGCCCCCACGCCGTGGTGCCATCCTTCCGCGCCTCGGCCTTCAGCGAGTCGACCGCCGCCGCGCCGGCCTCGCCGTACATCCCGAGCTTGTCGAGCCACGGCTGGACCTCCACGAGGAAGCGCTCGTTGCCGAGTTCCCGGGAGAGCACGCCCGGCGCCCGCGCCATCGACGTCAACTCGGCGATCAGCGCGTCCGCCTCCTTCTCGAAGCTCCCGCTGGGATACGCGGCCCAGAACGCGCCAATGCGCGCCGCGAGTTCCCGCGACTCCTCGCCGTTCACCGTGCTCGAGCGCGAGTTCTCGGCGAGCGTGAGGAGCGCCTCGTACGCGGCACCGCCAAAGCGCCTGAGGGAGATCTCCCACGACCGCTCCGGCGAGTACGCGCCGGGGTTCCACAGGAAGTCGGCGATCGTCCCGAGCGGGATCTTGGAGGTCTCCGCCTGGTTCATGGGATTGCTGGTGAAGCCCAGGATGCCCTGCTGGAGCATCGCCGGAGCGCGACGCTCCAGCGGCCCCAGGAACAGCCGGTCCCGCGCGAAGTCGTTGACCGGGTAGTTGTCCCAGATCAAGAGGTCGTGCCCGAAGACGCCATGCGCCTCCGTGGCCTGCTGCACGGAGAGCTCGGGCGACACCACTTCAGGGCCGGTCCAGTAGACGACGACGGAGTCATCGACCAGCGCGGCGAAGCGCTCGCGGTAGATCGACGACCTCGTGCCCGAGTACTCGGTCGGCACGGTGATCAGGGGCCGCGAGCCCGGTCGCGGCGCGAGGAACTCGGAGGCGAAGCGGTTGAGCAGGTATGCCTGGGCCGCGGCGGCCGGGCTCGGGTCGCTCCCGAAGCGCGTCTGGTCGCTCGCGCATTTGAGCGTCGGGTCGATGTCATCGAACAGGAGCGAGAACGCGTCCACGCCGAGCGCCCGGATCGCCTCCATCTTGGAGGTGAGCGTGGCGAAGTCCTGGTCACTCGTGAAGCAGATGTCCTGTCCCGGGGACACCGAGAACACGAAGTCCACGTGGTTCACCCGGGCGCGCCGCACGAGTTCGCGGAGCTGCGCGAGCTTGTCCGCCGGGTACGGCTCCCGCCAGCGCTCGCGATGGAAGGGATCGTCCTTGGGCGCATACACATAGGTGTTGAGCTTGTGCTCGCCGTAGAAGTCGAGCTGACGGAGCCGATCCGTGTGGTCCCACGGCTTGCCGTAGAAGCCCTCGATGACCCCCCGGTAGGTGGCCGTGGGCTCGTCGCGAACCTCGGCGCCCGGGAGCCAATGCCGTCCGTCGCGCTCCACCGCGAGCTGCGCGAAGGTCTGCGCGGCGTAGAAGGTGCCATCCCGATCGACGCCGGCGAGCACGACACGCGCCTGCTCATCGGCACCGCGCCCGACCGCCGCGACGTAGCCCTCGGCGCCCATCCCAGCCGGTCCCGCGACGCCCAGCGCGCCCAGCGCATCCACCGAGGCCGCGTTCTCGCCCGGGCCTCCCACCCACACGACGAGCGGCGCGGTCGGCGTCGGCTGCCCCTCGTCCGCGTACACGATCGACGCCGCGCCCGCCTCGAGCAGCGCCTGCTCCACGACCCGCAGCACGGCACCATCGGCCTGCTTGCCGGCCACGACGCCCACGCGCGGCGGCACTGGCACTCCGTCAGGACGAGCCGTCACCTGCTTGGGGGTGGGATAGAGCGTGGGCAGCTCTCGGGGTGGCTCTTGCTGGGTGTTCCCGGGCGGCGGCGCCTCTTCGTCCGGGGCACATCCGTTCACGAGGGTCAGCGCGAGGGCGAGGCTGGCGGCGCTCCGGCGAAAGACCGCGCGGAGGGCGGGGGGACGGTTCAGGTCTTGCGGCATGAAGCCGCGAGACTATGAGCGCCATGCAAAATACGTCAATTCGACCCGGGGTGAGTGCCGCGCACTCAGTCCCGGTAGCCGCGGGCCTGGAGGTTGAACAGGTGCGCGTACCGGCCGTTGCGCGTCATCAACTCGGTGTGGCTCCCCATCTCCTCCACCTCGCCGTTGTGCAGCACCGCGATCCGGTCCGCCATCCGCACCGTCGAGAACCGGTGCGAAATCACCAGCGCGATCCGGTCCGCCGCCAGCTCCTGGAAGCGCTCGAACAGCGCGTGCTCCGACTCCGCGTCGATGCTCGCCGTCGGCTCGTCCAGGATGAGCACCTCCGCGTCCTCCCTCATGAACGCCCGCGCCACCCCGAGCTTCTGCCACTGCCCCCCGCTCAGCTCGTGCCCCTTCTCGAACCAGCCGCCCAGCATCGTGTCGTACTGGTTCGGCAGCGCGGAGATCACCGTGCTCGCCCCTCCCTGCTCCGCCGCCCGGGTGATGCGGTTCCGGTCCTCCAGCGCCGGCACATGTCCCAACCCGATGTTCTCCGCCACGCTGAACTGGTAGCGCACGAAGTCCTGGAACACCGCCCCGAAGCGTGAGCGCAGATCCTCCGGGTCCATGTCCTTCAGGTTCACGCCCCCGTACAAAATCTCCCCCTCCGTCGGCTCGTACAGGCGCAAGAGCAGCTTCACCAGCGTGCTCTTCCCCGCCCCGTTCTCGCCCACCAGCGCCAGCTTCTCCCCCGGCTCCAGCCGCAGCGACAGGTTGCGCAGCGCCCACGCCTCCTTCCCCGGATAGCGGAACGACACGTTGCGCAGCTCGATGGCGTTGCCCCGGCCCCGCGGCACCACCTTCGCGGGAAGCACCCTCGGCGCCTCCTGCCCCGTCGGTATCTCCAGGTACGCGAACAGGTTGCTCATGAAGAGCGCCCCCTCGTACATGCTGCCCACGCTCGACAGGATTCCCTGGAACGCCGCCTGCCCCTGACGGAACACCATCAGGTACAGCGCCATGTCGCCCAACGTGAGGGCCCCCCGCGCCGCCCGGTTCGCCACGAAGGCGTAGCACCCGTAGAAAGCCCCCAGCGACACCAGCCCCAACCCCAGCCCCCACCCCATCCGCTTCAGCGCCAGCGCCCGGTCCTCCTGGAAGAACTTCTGGAAGAGCGTCCGGTACCGCCCCAGCACCAGCGGGCCCAGCCCGAACACCTTCACCTCCTTCACGTGGTTGTCCCGCGTGAGGATCCACTCCAGGTAGTTCAGCTTCCGTCCCTCGGGCGCCCGCCACGAGTACAGCCGGAACCCCTCCGCCGCCAGCCGGGCCTCCGCGATGAACGCGGGGATGCTCGCCACCACCAGCACCACCACGCTCCACGCCGACAGCGACACCAGCAGCACCGCGTACGTCGACAGCGTCACCGCGTTGCGCACGATGGCGAACGCGTCCATCACCAGCGCCAGCGGCCGGCTGTTCGCCTCGCGCCGCGCGTTCTGCATCTTGTCGTAGGTGTCCGAGTCCTCGAAGTGCCGCAGCTCCAGCTCCAGCGCCTTCTTCAGAATCCGCTCGTTGAGCAGGTTGCCCAGGCTGGCCCGCAGCAGCTCGCGCGTCAGTGTCAGCGCCCGGTCCAACACCGCCGAGCCCACCATCAGCCCGAACTCCAGCACCACCAGCCGCAGCACGTGCTCACGTGCCGCCTCGGTCCCCTCCTTCTGCGCCGCCACCACTCCGTCCACGATGAGCTTGCCCACCCAGGCGATCGTCGCCGGCAGCAGGGCCGCCACCAGCGTCAGCACCCCCAGGACCACCGCGCCCCGGGGGCTCGCGGACCAGAAGAGCCGGAAGGTCCCCGGGAGCTGCCGGAAGAGGCTGCCTGTGTTCTTCAGGCGGGCCTTCAGGGACTGGGGAGGGCGTGGTGCGGAGAGCGGTGGAGACACGCTCTCTCTCTAATCCGGCCCCCGCTCGCGTGCCGCAGCTCTCGCACGCGAGGCGCCCAGGTGCCAGCCGAGGTGCCTGTCCACCTGGGCGCCGTACACACCGGCTGGACCGGGCGTCGTGCGAGCGACACATCCTCTCGCAGCCCGGCGTGCACGAGGGGACTTGCGCGTGTAAGCGCTCGCCCCACGTCGACCTTTCCACAGCCCGCCTGTAGGAACTTCAGGATTCCGGGGGGGGCGACCAACCTGGGCACAGGTGGGCGTAAATCTCCCAACGGAAGACGGGGGACTTGGCGCGTCCAATCACAGACAGACCCTGTATTTCCGACAGGAATTGCCTGGCAAAGCCTTTGCAGTAACCCCTCCGCGAAGGTCATCAGGGGGTTGCGGCATGCGGGGAGTCATCACTGGACGTGAGGTACTCGAGAACCTCGGACTCATCTACCGGGAGTTCGGAGCCGCCTGCCTCCTACGTTGCCTATGGGTGATCCTGCGCGGGCGCAGCACCACCTTCCTGGAGGTGGCCTGCCAACCCGAGCCGGATCGCTACCGCTAGAAGCTAGGACTCGTCATCCGACTTCGGCGGGGACGAGGGAGATGCCGGAGCGCCCTTCTGGGAGTACGACACCACGGGCCCACCGCCTCCTCCGCCCAGCCCCTGACGGGGCCCACCCCGGCCGGATCCTTCGCTCCTCCGCTCTGGAGGACGCCCCTGTGACCGCCCCTGATCTCCAAACTGGCGCTGGCCATCCGCGTTTCCACGCGGAGGACGCTCGCCCTGCGGACGATCACCACGCGGGGGACGATCTCCCTGCGGACGCTCGCTTCGGGGGAAACGCTCACCCTGCGGACGCTCTCCTCGGGGGAAACGCTCGCCCTGCGGACGCTCACCCCGCGGACGCTCTGCTCGAGCGAAACGCTCCCCCTGCGGAGGACGCTCCCCCGGTGGAGGACGCGCTCCCTGCGGAGGACGCTCCCCCGGTGGAGGACGCGCCCCCTGCGGAGGACGCGCTCCCTGCGGAGGACGCTCGCCCCGGGGGAACCGGTCGCCCTGGGGACGCCCGTTGCCACCCGGGCCGTTGAAGCGGCCCTCGCCGCGCGGGCCTCCGGAGAAGCGGCGCTCGCGCGACCCACCCTCGGCCTGGAAGCGACCCGTGGGCACGTAGTCCGGCGTCAGCTCGCGCTTCACGTACGCCCGCCAGATCTCTTGAGCATCGCCCGCCCGCGCCCGCAGGCTCGGGTCCGCCAGCTCGAAGTAGCGGCGCAGGTTCTCGACGTCGCGCTTGAAGAAGAACTCGGCCTGGCTGTTGGCGGCCGCGTCCACCACCTGAGGGAAGTCGATGATGGTGGCGCCGCGGTTGCCCAGCAGGATGTTGAACGCCGACAGGTCGCCGTGGATGAGGTCGCAGCACAGCATCCGGATGGCCTGGTTGCGCAGGTCGAAGTACAACGCCGACGCCTCCTCGGGCGTGAGCGCGGCCTCCTCCAGCCGCGGCGCCGGGTGCCCTTCCAGGTCCAGCACCAGCTCCATCAGCAGCACGCCCTCGTAGAACATCACCGGGCGGGGCACGCACACGCCGGCCGCGTGCAGCTTCGTCAGGGCGTCCGACTCCGCCATCTTCCAGGCATCCTCCGCCGCCTGCACGCCGAAGCGGCTGCCCTTGGCGATGGCCCGGGCGGTGCGGGTATTGCGCACCTGCCGGCCCTCCCGGTAGCCCGAGTTGTTACGGAAGTTGCGGTGCTCGCGCTCCTTGTAGATTTTGGCCGCGACGATCTCGCCGCCATGGCGGACGAGATACACGTCCGCCTCCTTGCCACTCTTGAGGCGTCCTACCACCTCGTCGATGACACCATCGGCCAACAGGGTCTGAAGCGCTTCGTTCATGCGTTCGCGTGACGGAAGGCCTGAAGTCCTACCACGTATTCCGGGTGATACTCACCTCACATGTGCGTGGGGCTCGTCCGAATGCCCTTCGACCGGTGGGACATAGGGCCATCCAGGGAGGGCTCCCTTGCCCGCCTCCCGGGCGAGGTAGTCGGCGGCGATGTTGGCGCTCTCCATGATGGTGAGCAGCCCGCTGCCGGGGTGCGTCCCCCCGCCCACCCAGTACAGGCCCTCCACGCTGGGGCTCTTCACGTGAGGGCGCAGGGGCCCGAGCTGCAGCCAGGTGTGCGACAGGTTGAACACGGCCCCCCGGAAGACGTTGAAGTCGTCCCGCCACGTCTCGGCGGTGAAGTAGCGCTCGGCCCGGAGGTGCTGGCGCACCCCCTTGAGGCCCACCTTCTCCAGCATGGCTGGAATCCGCTCGCGCAAGGTGCGCTCGGTGGCCGCCCAGTCCACCTGCCTCGAGGTGTTGGGCGTGGGCACCAGCACGTACAGGGTGGAGTGGCCCGCGGGCGCCCCGCTCCTGTCCGTCACGCCCGGGTTGCAGACGTAGAAGGGCGGGTCCTCCAGGTCCACCTGCTGGTCCTCCAGGGCGGCCCGGTCCGTGCGCCGGGCGTTCTCGGAGAGGTAGATGAGGTGGTGGGGCAGGTCATCCCAGACGCGATCCACCCCGTAGTAGGCCATGAAGGTGCTGCACGAGTACTTCGCCCGCTCCAGCGCGGCGTCGGTGAGCCGGGTGCCGGCGCGCGCCTCGGACGGGACGAGCTTCTGGGCGGCATAGGGCAGGTCCGCGTTCACCACCACCGCGTCCGCCTCCAGCCGCTCGCCGCCCTTCAGCCGCACGCCCGCCGCCCGGCCGTACTCCACCAGCACCTGCTCCACCGGGGTGCCCATGCGGAAGGTGGCGCCCAGGTCCTCGGCGCACTTCATCATCCCCCGCGCCAGGGAGCGGAAGCCGCCCTCCACGTGCCACACCCCGAAGGCCAGCTCCAGGTAGGGGATGACGCCGAACACCGAGGAGCACGTGGTGGGGTGCAGCCCCAGGTACTTGGAGGGGTAGGAGAGCGCGTAGGTGATGCGGTCGTCGTGGAAGAAGCCGTCCAGGTGCTTGTAGAGCGTCTGCCAGGGCTTGAAGCGCAGCGTGGAGAGCAGCCGCCAGGGGGCGTAGTAGGCGAGGCTGTCGGCCTGCGTGGCCATGAACTTCTCGTAGGCGAGCGGGTACTTCTCCCGGCCCTCCTCCAGCCAGCGGCGCAGCGCGGGAGCCTTGTCCGGGCCGAACTTCGACACCTCGCGCTCCATGCGGGCCACGTCGCGCGTGGTGTCCAGGTGCGTGCCGTCCCAGAAGTGCACCCGGGTATTGGTGTCCAGCGGCACCAGCTTCACGTAGTCCGAGATGCGCTTGCCCGAGCGCTCGAAGATGCGCTCCAGCACCCCGGGCAGTTGGAGGATGGAGGGCCCGGTGTCCACCGCGTACTCGCCCCGCTCGCCCAGGGTGAGCCCCTTCATCCGCCCTCCGGGCACCGGATCCTTCTCCACCACGGTGACCTT
>NZ_DASVWK010000190.1:0-15532 GCF_036389735.1 Archangium sp.
CGGAACGTCTCCGCGCTCACGCCCAGGTCGTACTCGGCCTCCTCCAGCTCGCGCACCGAGGACTGGCCGTCCTTGGTGAAGGAGCGCTCCACCACGCCGCTCAGCCTCCAGCGGGTGCCCTCCAGCGGGAGCATCGACTTCGCGTCCAGGCGCCGCGCCAGCCGGAAGTCCGGGGTGACGGTGAGGATCGACACGTTGTCGAAGCCCTCCTGCGCACTGCCCCCGCGCAGGTAGAAGATGAGGTCTCCCCGGCGGAACCACTGCTTGGGGGAGTGGTACAGGCCCCAGTCGCCCCAGCGGTTGAAGCGCTGGGTGGTGATCTCCTCCACGCGGTGGGCCGCCTTCACGCTCACCCACTCGTCGAACGCCACGAGCCCCACGCAGGCCAGGGCCACGCACAGGGCCACGGGCAGGTAGAGGGCAGAGGGCCCGAAGGTGAGGGACTGCATCGCCGTCACCTCGCCGCGCTTGCGCAGGGAGGACACCGAGGCCCCGGCGGCCAGCAGCAGCGCGGCCGGCCCCAGTTGCTGCGTGGCCACCAGCGCCTTGTTGGCGTAGAGCAGCAGCACGTTCCACACCCAGCCCTCGCCGGTGTAGTTGCGCGCCCGGTCCACGAAGTCCACCACGAGGAACACCGCGAGCACGGCGGCGAAGATGCCCACCGCGAACTGGACGTAGGTGCGGGCCACGTAGCGGAAGAGGGTCCGGTTCACCGCACCGTCCCCGAGCGGCTCACGCGGTACATGGCCACGAGCCCCGCCGCGCAGAAGATGACGTTGGCGAGCTGGCCCGCCACGAGCACCGGGAGCCTCCCCTGCTGGCCCATCTGCTCGAAGAGCCGCATGAGCAGGTAGAAGAGCACGTAGCCACTCAGCGTGAGCAGGTAGCCCCACGCGCGGCCGCCCTGCCGGCGCCCGATGGCCAACGGCGTGCCCAGCAGCGCGAAAGACAGCGGCGCGAGCGCGTGACCGATCCGGTTGTGCAGCGCCATGAGGAACGGCCTCGGATCTCCCCCGGTGCGCTCGGCCTCGTCGGCGGCCTGGAGCAGCTCGCCCGGGGTGAGTTCCTCCTTGGGCGAGCGGAAGCGGTTGCGCCTCCCCATGGAGCCCTCCACGCCCACGGCGACTTCCCCCTGCTGGAAGGTGACGACCGCGTAGGAGGTGGAGCCCTGGTTGCCCCGGTGCGCCTCACCATCCGCCAGCACCAGCGTCAGCACCTGCCCGGCGACGCTCGTGTTCACCTGCCCGTTGCGCGCGAGCATCAGCAGCGGCGCGGACCGCTCGCGGTCGTCGTGCAACAGCACGTTCGTCCACTGGCGGTCCTCGCCCTCCACCTTCTCGGCGTAGAGGGTGAGGTTGGAGAGATCCTCGTAGAAGACGCCGGACTTCACGTCGCCCACCACGTTCTTCTTGATGATCTCCGCCACGAACTCCTTCACGCCGGTGAGGCCCCACGGCTCGAAGGTGGAGGTGATCACCACCATCATCCCGGCGAGCACCGCGCCGATGGCCAGCGGCCCCGCGAGCAGCTGCACGGGGCCGATGCCGAGCGCCTGGAGCGCGGTGAGCTCGCGATCCTCCGACAGCCGGCCCAGCCCCAGGAGGATGGCCAGGAGGAAGGCGATGGGCAGCGCCATCATCAGGAAGTGCGGCGAGAGGTACACGAGCAACTGCCCGAGATCCTCCAGCGTCACCGCCGAGCCGAGGAGCACGTCCGTGCCCCGCAGGAACTGCATGACGAAGAGGAGCAGGAAGAGGAAGGCCACCCACACCCCGAGGGGGATGACCAGCTCCTTGAGCAGATAGCGTGCGAGCAGCTTCACGGCGTCCCGGCAGGCCCCCGCATTCCCTTGGCGCCGATGTCCCGACGGAAGTGCATGCCCTCGAAGCGGATGCGGGCCGTGGCGGCGTAGGCCCGGGAGCGAGCCTCGGCCAGATCCGCCCCGCGCGCGCACACGCGTCCAGCAGCGGCAGCACGTCCTCGGCCAGTTGCATCATCAGCACCTGCGTCTCGGGGTCCCCGAAACGCGCGTTGAATTCGAGCACCTTCAACCCATTGCGCGTCAACATCAACCCCGCATACAGCGCGCCCCGGAAGGGGATTCCCCGCCGCCGCAGCGTCGCCAGGGTAGGGGCGATCACCTGCTCGCCCACCGCCGCGAGCTGCGCGTCGGACAGGAACGGCACCGGGGTGTATGCCCCCATACCGCCGGTGTTGGGGCCCGTGTCGCCCTCCCCTACCCGCTTGTGGTCCTGCGCGGGCGGCAGCAGCACGTAGCGCTCGCCGTCGCACAGGGCGATGACGGAGACCTCCTCGCCCTCCAGCAGTTCCTCCAGCACCATCCGCTGGCCCGCCGAGCCCATGGCCCCCACCGTGCGCACCGCCTCGCGGGCAGCCTCCACGTCCTGCGCCACGATGACGCCCTTGCCCGCCGCCAGCCCGTCCGCCTTGACGACGATGCGGCCCTGGCTCACGGCGTAGGCCTCGGCCTCGGCCACGTCGGTGAACACCCGGAAGCCGGCGGTGGGTATGCCCGCCTCGGCCATGATCTCCTTGGCGAAGGCCTTGGAGCCCTCGATGCGCGCGGCCGCGGCGACCGGGCCGAAGCACGGGATGCCGGCCGCGACGAGCGCATCCACCACCCCCGCCACCAGCGGTGCCTCCGGTCCCACCACGACCAGATCCACCTTCTCCTGACGGGCGAGCGCCACCACCGCCTCGGGCACGTCCGCCTGGAGCGGGACATTGGTGCCCACGCGGGCGGTGCCCGGATTGCCCGGGCCCACCAGCAGCTTCGTCAGCAGCGGGCTCTGGGAGAGCTTCCACGCGAGTGCATGCTCTCGCGCGCCGGAGCCGAGGAGAAGTACCTTCATGTCAGCCTCGTTTGTCGAGCAGGTAGAGAACGCGCTTGGCGGGCAGGTACGAGGGATCGAGTCCCAGCAACCTCACCAGCTTCTCGCGAACCGCGTTGCGGTTGGAGTTCCCCTCGAGTTCGCCCAGCTTCACCTCGGCCGAGTACAACTTCGGAGAGAGCGTCACCGCGTCACGCAGGGACTTCTTGGCCGGCTCCTGCTGCTTGGCGTCCGCCGCCAGCACGAGTCCCTGGGCGAGGTGGGCGATGGCCACCTGACGCCCGCCCACCACCGCGCGAGCGGCATGGGCCTGGGCCGCCTTCAAGTCCTTGCGGCCCAGGGCGAGGAAGGCCCGGTAGGCGGACGCGGGGGCGTTGTTGTCGTCCACGTCGTTCACCTGCTTCAGCGTCTTCTCCGCCGCGGCGGCGTCCCCCTGGTGGAAGCGCAGGACTCCCTCGTAGAGGTGGGCCAGCAGATCCTCGTCGCCTCGGGAGAGCGCCATGATGGATCCCTCGAGCCCATCGAGGAGATCCGCGGAGCGCACGAAGAAGGGCGTGACGACCGGCCGCGGGGCGAGCCGCAGCGGATCCGACTGGACGACCTGGGCGAACGAGCGGAAGGCCTCGTCCCGACGCCCCTCCTGGGCGGCGGCCACTCCGGCCAGCAGCAGTGCATCCATGCGGCGCGCATCCATCCGCGTGGCCTCCATGAAGAGCGCCATCGCCTCGGCGGGCTTGCGCTCCAGCAACCGCAACCGGCCCTCGAGCAGCTTCTCCAGCACGGGCTCCCCGAGCTGACCCCGGAGGGTGGTGAGGTGACCGGCCGCCGCCGCCGCGTCCTTGCGCGCCACGGAGATCAGGAACAGCTGGAGCCGCGCGGCCGGGTTGTCCTTCACCAGCTCCGCGGACTCGCGGGCCGACTTCGTCGCCGCGTCCAGGTTGTTGGACACGCGCTCCGCGGTCGCCTGGTGCAGCAGCAGGTCCGACACCTCACGCTCGTCGTACTTCTCGCGGTTGCGCAGCATGCCGCGCAGGGCCCCCAGCGCACCGGGCACGCCGCCCTCCACCTGGTAGCGGATGACCGCGAGCGACAGCATGGCCTGGAAGTCGCCCGGCGCCATCTTGAGCCGCGACTCGTAGAGTTCGCGCGCCCGATCCACGTCGCCCACCTCCAGGTAGATGCGGGCCAGGGTGGTCCGGGTCTCCCAGTGGTCGGGGTCCTGCGTGAGCCGCTTCTCGAGCCGCTCGATGGCCTGCGGGTAGTCCCCGGACGTCTCATCGGCCAGCGCGCGGTAGTAGTGGACGCGGTGGAGGTCCGAGGCGATCGCCAGCGCCGAGTCGAAGTGCTGGTTGGCCAGCTCTCGGGAGGAGTGCAGGAAGACGCGGCCCAGGATGAGATGGGCCTCGGCCTTCGGCCCCACGGTGCTGTCCTTGGGATTGGCCAACACCTCCTCGGCGAGCTTGCGCGCCTGATCCACGTTCGGCTGCTCCGGACGAGCGAACAGGAGGTTGGCGTGGGCCGCCAGCAGGTCCGGGGCGCGGTTGGCCCGCTCCTCGGCGGCTTCGATGAGGCCACGCGCTTCCTGGAAGGTCTTGTCGTCCATCCGCGCGCCGAGCCCCAGCGCGAGCGCCTGAACGTAGCCCCCGATGGCCTCATCGCTCTTCGGGTCCAACAGCAGCGCCCGCTGGAAGAGCTCCGTGGCCTGCGAGTACGCGAGACGCTGATCCTTGGCGAGCAGCGCCTGTCCCTCGGAGAGGAGCTGCTTGCTGTCACTCTCCCCCGCGTCGACGAACATGATCCGCCAGCGCGGCAGCACGGCCTCCACCGCGGGAGGCAACCCGCCGGCCGTCGAGGGCTGCTTCGACGTGTCCGAGGACTGCGCGGAGCCGCTCGAACTGTCGGAGCTACCCGAGCTGTCCGAGCCGCCGCCCACCAGTGCCTTCACCTGGGGGACGAAGACGTACGCGGCCCCGGCGCCTCCAATCAGCAGCACGAGAGCCAGGGCGCCCACCAGCGCGCCACGGCCCCGCCCGCTGGAGGCGGACGCGGCCGACGTGGCACGGGGTGCCGACCCACGGACGGCGCTCCGGGACTCGGTCGCCACCGTGGGGGCGGCGGGGCGTACACCACTGCGCGACTCGGGCGACACCGACGCGGCCCCATCACCCGAGGAGGGCGAGGACATCGGCGGCAGGTCGAGGACCTCCACGGCGCCTGCCGCGGGCGGGGGCGCGTTCTGCTTTCCGCGCTGCCGGCAGTCCTCGCACGCACCCAGGGCCTGATCGAACGGATCCACCAGCGACTTGCCGCACTCACGGCATGCCTTGGGCGCCGCATTCGCGGCCGGGACCACGACAGGCGCGGGAGCCCGGGCAGGTGTCGGAGTTGGAGCCGACACGGGCGGACCAGGAGGCGCTCCAAAGAAGTCGAGGAGCGGATCGGCCGCCGCGGCCGCTGAGGCCGGAGCCGCGGGCTGAGACGGCGTGTCGAGGCCAGGAGGCGAGTTGAAGTCGAACAGCCCATCGTTCTCCGGCTCCGGGAAGTCCAGAGCGGAGGGCGCGGCGGGCTTCGCCTGCAGGACCGGCGCGGCCGGCTTGGGCGGCGCGGCGGGAGGCGGCGCGTCGAACCCAGGAGGCGAGTTGAAGTCGAACAGCCCATCATCCTCCGGCGCTGGCAGGGAGGCAGCGACGGGAGCGGAGGGCCTGGCCTGCACGGGAGGCGCCGGCTTGGGCGGCGCGGCGGGAGGCGGCGCCTCGAAGCCTGGAGGCGAGTTGAAGTCGAACAGCCCATCGTCCGCCGGCTCCGGCAACGGAACAGGAGCGGCGGGCACGGCGGGCTTCGCCTGCACCGGCGCGGCCGGCTTGGGCTGCACCGGCGCGGCGGGCCGAGCCTGCACCGGCGCGGCCGGCTTGGGCGCGGGCGGAGGAGGCGCGATGTCGTCGAACAGCAGATCGCCCGACGGAATCGAGTAGCCAGGAGTGCCTGGCGCGGACTCGCCGATCGCGTTCGACGGAGACGACTGGGTGAGTTCGTCGAGGCCACCGAAGAGCGAGTCCTTCGAGTCCTCTTGGGACGACGCGGGCGGGTTGCCGATCGCCGCGAGGTCGCCGAACAGCGAGTCATCCGACGTGTTGGGATCCTGCGCCGGCTCGATGTCTCCGAGGTCCCCGAACAACTCGTTGTCCGAGAGAGAACCCGAGGGAGTCAACGGAACCGGAGCGGGCTTCGCCACCGAGTTGGGTCTCGGCACGGCGACCGCGGGTTTCGGGGCGGCGGGCTTTGGAGCCGCGGCCACGGGAGGGGCGGGAGCGTCCTCCCGCTTCACCAATTGAAGGTGACGGCAGCGCGGACACTGCGCGCGCACACCCTTGGGGGTGATGACCCGATCATCGATGGCGTAGGCCGCCGCACACTTTTGACAGACGATCCGCATGGTTAGTGCCGGAAGTGTCGCACTCCGGTGACCACCATGGCCATTCCATGTTCATCGGCCGCCGAGATGGTCTCTGAGTCGCGGACCGAGCCGCCAGGCTGGATCACGCAGGTGGCCCCCGCCCGGGCGGCTTCGTCGAGCCCATCCCTGAAGGGGAAGAAGGCGTCCGAGGCCACGGCACTCCCCTTGAGTGCCTCGCCTCCACGCGCAGCGGCAATTTTCACTGAGTCCACCCGGCTCGTCTGTCCGCCGCCGGCCGCCAGCAGCTTGGAACCGTTGGAGAACACGATGGCGTTGCTCTTCACGTGCTTGCACACCTTCCAGGCGAAGCGCAGGGCGGCCTCCTCGTCGGGCGTGGGAGCACGCTTGGAGACCACCTTCCATTCGAGCTGGGGCTCGACGGCATCCTTGTCCTGCAGCACCAGGCCGCCGGACACGCTCCGGGCGTCCAACTGGGCGCGGGAGCGGGCCTGGGGCGAGGCCAGCGCGGGGCCAGCCTCCAACAGGCGCAGGTTCTTCTTGGCCGACAGCACCTGGAGGGCCTCGGCGGAGTAGGAAGGGGCGATGACGGCCTCGAGGAACGTCTCCGCGAGCGCCTCGGCGCAGGTGCGATCCACCTCGCGGTTGAGCGCCACGATGCCGCCGAAGGCGGACACCTCGTCGATGGCGCGCGCGGTGCGGTAGGCCGTGGTCAGCGACGCCTCCAGCGCCACGCCGCAGGGCGTGTTGTGCTTGATGATGACGGCGCAGGGCTGTTCGGGGAACTCCAGCACCAGACCGAGCGCCGCATCCAGGTCCAGGATGTTGTTGTAGGAGAGTTCCTTGCCCTGGAGGACGCGGGAGAAGGCCACGGTGGGCTCCGCGGGCGCGGCGTGCTCGCGATAGAAAGCGCCGCGCTGGTGCGGGTTCTCCCCGTAGCGCAGGTGCTGGACCCGCTGGAACGGCAGCGTCAGCTCCTGGGGGAAGGGCTCGCCGGCCTGGGACGTCAGCCAGCCCGCGATGGAGGCATCATAGGCCGCGGTGTGCGCGAAGGCCTTGCGCATCAACCTCCGACGCGCGTCCTCACTGGTGGCGCGGGACTTCTCCAGCTCGGCCAGCACGCCCTCGTAGTCCTCGGGGTCCACCACCACCGTCACGTGGCGGAAGTTCTTCGCCGCGGCGCGCACCATGGCCGGCCCGCCAATGTCGATCTGCTCGATGACGTCGGCCTCGGCGGCCCCGGAGGCCACCGTCTGCCGGAAGGGGTAGAGGTTGACGGCCACCAGGGAGATGGCGGGGATGCCGTGGGCGGCCATCTCCGCCTTGTCGCTCTCCAGATTCAACCGGCCGAGGATGCCGCCGTGGATGCGCGGGTGGAGCGTCTTCACCCGGCCGCCGAGGATCTCCGGGCTCTGGGTGTGCTCGGAGACCTTCCTGGCGGGGACACCAGCGGCCTGTAGCGCGGCGAGCGTGCCTCCAGTGGAGAGCAGCTCGAAGCCGAGCCGGACGAGCCCCTGGGCGAAGGGGACCAGACCGCGTTTATCGGAAACGCTGAGGAGAGCCAGCACGGGGTTGCACGCCTCTGTCTGTAGGAGAGGCGGCCCGTCTAGCAACCACCCCCCTGGGTGTCAACGAAGCGTGAGGCCCAGGGTGGTCGAGCGTCTCCGGCCTGATTCTCAGGGCTTGCGAGCGGAGACGGGCGGCTCGGCCTCGGTGGCCTCGCGCAGCTTCATCAGGCCGCGCGTCTCCACCTGGCGGATGCGCTCGCGGGTGAGGTTCATGATGGCCCCCACCTCCTCCAGCGTGATGCCACCCTTCTCCGCCACGTCCAGGGCGCAGGTGTGCTCCAGCTCCCAGATTTCCTTGTCCGGGAAGTTGAGCTTGATGGACCCGGTCTCCGGATTCACATCGAGATAGAGGTTGTGCTTGCACGACACGAAGAGACACGGACGCGCACCGTTCACACAGTCCGCCCGCGTCTTCGGCCGCTGCGAGTCGACGGCGCCGAGCAGCTCCGTCTCCTCGGGGTCGATCTGACCCGTCAGCCGACGGCGACGCAGATCCCGCGCCATCTCCTTGCGTGACATCGTCTTCGAGCGACGGCGCTCCGCCCCACCCTCCGCTTCCGCGGGCGCCTCCTCCTCCGGCCGCTGCTGCTTCACTTCAGACATGTCCCCTCCAAAATTGAGTCCACTCTACCCGGTCCCTTGGCCGCCATCCTATTGAGATTGGAGCTTTTCGTCTCGGCGCGCGGAAACCGCACTGCCCAGGCGGGCCACGTCCCGGACCAGTTCCTGGGCCCTTGACCTCAGCGTGGCCAGCTCCTCCTCCAATGTGCGCCGGTACTCCGTCCCGAAGGGGCGCTCCCCCAGCTGATCCTGAAACCCCTCGAACACCTCGGAGAGATCCCGCTCCAGCTGATCGATGTGATTCCTATGGAACAGGAAGGAGCGCTTGATGTCCTCCAGGGTGTGACCTTCGGCCATCATTTTTTTGATGGCGTTGATCCGCCGCACCGCTTCCACCGGGTAGAGCCCCCGGCTGCCCTGGTGCTTCCCCTTGCGCCCCACTCGCCGGCTGCGAGGTAGCAGTCCTACCTGCACATACTTGCGGAACGTGGCCTCGGAGAGCTGGACGCCTCGCGGCCGGAAGATCTCGAGGATCTCCCTGGCCGGCAGGCCCCCGGCGAAGTCGCGTTCGATGCGCTCGAGCTCCTCGGGTTCCAGCAACCGGCTACCTTCCATTGAATATATTCCACTGAATGGACGCCAGTGAATGCCAGAAAGCCCGTGAAGCTGTCAAGGACTGCCTGTAGCAGTCGGTAGCAGTGGGCACACGGAGAGCGGGCGCGCGCGCCTCACCGGCTCACGGAGTCACGGGCTTGACTGTCGAGGGACGGAGGGGCGCGGGCGGGCTACCGCTTGCGCGCGACGAAGTTGCGCACCACCGCGCCACCGGCCGTGATGGTGATCTCGTGGGACTCGGAGCCCGAGGGGTGCTGGAAGGTGACCTTGTAGGTGCCCGGCGCCAGCGAGAACTTCGAGCGCCCCTGCACTTCCCGGGGCTTCTGGCCCGCGATGAGGACGGTGGCGAAGGGCTTGGCCGTGACGATGAGGGAGCCCCGGGCCTCGGCGGCGGGTGGAGCTTCCGGGGTGGCGGTGCTCGCGGCGGGGGCCGGGGCGGGCGGGGGCTGCGCGGGAGCCTCGGGCTTCGCTTCGGACGGAGCGGCCGTCGGGGCGGTCTCCGTCATGGAAGGAGGAGTCGTCGGCGCCGGCTGCTTCGAGGGCGCCACCAGGGCCGTCACGCCTCCGATGAGGACGAGGGCCGCCACGCCCACGCCCACCCGGAGCCCCTTGCCCGGACGCTTCGCCGTGGCGGTCTCCGGCGTGGCCACGGGTGCCCGTGCGGGCTCGGACGCGGAGGTGACGACCGGCATCACCTGGGCCACTCGCACGGGGGCGGCGGAGGGCGACGCGCTCCCCTCCCCCTGCGCGACAGGCATGGGCACGGGGCGCGAGTCCCTCGCACCATGAACGGAGGGAAGTGGCAGGGTGGAGCGCTCGGGACGCGGCTCGGCCTCGCGAGACAGCACGTGGGTGGACGCCGAGACGAGGGACTCCTCGGGCTGCGCGGTGCGCACCGACCTGCCGCTTCCCACGGGGGTACCGGCGTCATTGCGCAGCACCGCGGTGGACTCGGGGCGGGAGGGCTCGGGCGTCGGCTGCTTGCTGGCGTCCACCACCGCGGGCAGCTCGCCCGTGCGGTCGCGCCGCTGCGAACGCTCCAACAGCGCCGCGGGAGCCGGGATGAACAGGGTGAGCGGCGCATCGAGGGCCCGCCGCACGAAGGTGGCCACGTCCGTGTCGTCCACGCTGCGGGCATGGCCCAGCACGCACTGGGCCAGCGCGCGCTCCAGCTCGCCGGCCGACTGGAAGCGGGCCGCCGGGTCACGCTCGAGCGCGGTGGCCACCACCTCGTCGAGGTCCTCCGGCACGTCCGGGTTGAGGCGGGCCGGGGAGGCGATGACGCTCTCCTGCACCGAGCGGAGCACGGCCATCTCCGAGTCCCCGTCGAACAGCCGGCCCCCGGTGAGCATCTCCCAGAGCACGATGCCGAGCGCGAAGACGTCCGTGCGCGCGTCCACCGCCTCGCCGCGCGCCTGCTCCGGGGACATGTACGCGAACTTGCCCTTGAGCACGCCCGGCTGCGTCAGCTTGTTGCCCGCCTTGGCGATGCCGAAGTCGGTGAGCTTCACCGCCCCGTCGAGCGACAGCAGCACGTTGTGCGGGGTGACGTCGCGGTGCACCAGCCTGAACGGCGTCCCATCCGGGGACTTGAGCCGGTGCGCGTAGTTCAGCCCCGCCGCCACCTGCGCGCCAATGTGCGCCACCAGCACCGGGGGCATGGTCAGGCCCTTCTCCCGGCAGCGCTTGCGCAGGTCCCACAGGGAGCAGCCGCGCACGTACTCCATCGCCAGGTAGTAGGAGTCCTCGTGCTTGTCGAAGTCGAAGATCTGCACCACGTTGGCGTGGTTGAGCCCCGAGGCCAGCCGCGCCTCGGCGATGAACATCTGCACGAAGCCCTCGTCCCCCGCGAGGAACGAGCGCACCCGCTTGATGACGACTTCCTTCTCGAAGCCCTCGGGTCCCCTGGCGGTGGCCAGGTAGATCTCCGCCATGCCCCCCTCGGCGAGCTTGCGCTTGACGACGTACTTGCCAATGGGGCTGCCTGCTTCGAGTGTCACGTCGGAGATCTCAGGAGAACGGTCGCGCGCCTAGAACTGCACGACCACGATGTTGGGGACGCCGGGCTTCACCTCGACGCGCCGGGTGCGCGTGCCCTGGTCCGGATTCGAGAACTTGCAGTCGTACGAGCCGACCGTCATCTGCACATCCCGGAAGGGCGTCTCGCCCATCTTCGTCCCGTTGCAGGAGACCTCGGCCCACACGCTGAGCGGCTTCACCACGAAGCGCACCATGGCCTTGCGGCCCTCCTGCGGACGGGTCTCCCGGGTCTCGGTCACCACGGCCCGGGCGGGCTCCGGCTTGCGCTCGTCCCGGTGCACGGGCTCGGCCAGCGGCTCGAGCTCCAGGATGACGTCCTGCGCCGGCCCCTGCCCCACGGCGATCTTCCTGGACACCGCGCGGTAGCGCGCCGCCTCCGCCCGCACCGTCAGCTCCTGCCCGGGCGTGGCGGACACCACCACCGGCGTCTTCTCGTACGCCTTGCCGTCCACCGTCAGGGACACCTGCTCGGGCTTCGTCCGCAGCGTGAGCCGCACGGGCGACGGCTTCGGCTGCTCCCGAGGGGGCTCCGAGGTGGTGGAGGTGGTCGACGGGGAGGGCTCCGGCGGCTTCGGCCTGGGCGCGACCTTCGCCGTCGCGTCCGGAGCCAGTGGCGCCGAGCCGGAACGCAGCGCTCCCCAGGCCCCCAGGCCCAGACCCACCAGGACTCCCGCCGTGACGAGCCCCACCGCCAACCGGTTCTGCCTCCGAGGCGTGGGGGCGGGAATCGGCGCGGGAGCGGGTACGGACGCGGGGAGGGCCGGCTGCTTCGCCCGGCTCGGCCGTGGCCTGTCGGAGGAGGCGGAACGCGGCTCCGCGGGGAGCTCCGCGGCCCGACGAAGGTCTACGGTCCGCCTGGGCTCCAGCACCTTGCGCTCCGAGGAGCCGCGCGGATCGCCCCGAGGCGTCCGGGACCGCGAGGGGCGCTCCTGCCGATCCGTCGAGTCCCGGGCCGGCGCCGCCCTCGTCTCGGCGGACCGGTCCACCGCGCGCTCGAGCGACCGGGCATCCTGTGGGGGGAGGGACTCGGAGTCCTCCACGAGCACGTCACCCAGCCGGGCCTCCTCGGCCAGCCGCGTGGCGTAGAGGGTCTGCATGAAGGCCGCCACGTCCGCCGTGGACGACGGCAGCGGGTGGCTCGCGAGCCAGTCCTCCAGCGCGAGCTGGAGCTGCGCCGCCTCGGCGAACCGGTCATCCGGGCCGCGCGCCAGCGCCTTCATGACGAGGGCGTCCAGGTCCTTCGGCACGCGCGGGTTGGCCTGGGAGGGCGGAAGGATGTTGCAATCGGCCACCGCCTGGAGCGTGGCCATGTCATTGGGGCGCTTGAAGAGGCGGATGCAGGTGAGCAGCTCGTACAGCACCACGCCCAGGGCGAAGATGTCGCTGCGGCAGTCCACCTTCTGCCCGGCGGCCTGCTCCGGCGACATGTACGAGTACTTGCCCTTGAGCACCCCCGAGCGCGTCACGGTGGCCTGGTCCGCCGCCTTGGCGATGCCGAAGTCCACCACCTTCACCCGCCCATCGAACGTCAGCAGGATGTTCTGCGGCGAGATGTCCCGGTGGACGATGCCCAACGGCTTGCCCTGGGCGTCCGTCTTCTTGTGCGCGTAGTCCAGGCCGGCGCAGGCGTCGATGATGACGCGGCACACCAGCGGTACCGGGATGGGCGTGCCGGCCCGGTCCGCCCGCTTCCATACGCGCCGCAGGTCCTCGCCGTGGATGTACTCCATGGCGATGAAGAAGCTGTCGTCCTGCGCCCCCAGGTCATGAATCTGGACGATGTTGGGGTGGTTGAGCCGGGCGGCGATGCGCGCCTCGTCCAGGAACATCCGGATGAAGTCCGCGTTCTCCGCCAGGTGCGGGAGGATGCGCTTGACCACCAGCTTCTCGGCGCCCCCGGGGCTCCGCGGGCGCGCGAGATAGATCTGCGCCATGCCGCCCATGGCCAGTCGCTTGATGAGCTGGTAGTTGCCGTAGGTTTCGATCGACACGGGGCGGGCGCTGAAGGGCTCCGAGCGTAAGCGCCCTGGGCGGGAGGGTCAAACCTCCTGTCGCTCGCCCTCCTACCTACCCCCCACGGCGGGCGGGGGAACGGACCTCGCGGGTCTCCCTCATGAGGGCCTCCAGCTCGTCCAGGTGCTTGCGGAGCACCGGCATCAGCACCGGGGCGGCGTCCACCCGGTCGAAGAGGTCCAACACCCGGTCCACCTTGACTTCAATCTCCGCGGCCCGGGCCGGGCTGATGCGGCGCAGCAGGAGATCCACCCCCGCCTCCATCAGGGCCCGGGCCACCGCGTCACGAGAGACGAGCGGCTCGTCCTGCCGGCGCTGCCCCCCTCCGTTGATGACGCGCAGGCCGCTCGGCAGGCGATCAGCCGACGGCGTACGACGGGGGAGCGAGCGCCCCTCGGAAGTGGAGTTGTCGTCGTGCTGTCGGGAGCTCACCGTCGCCTCCTGCTGCGGGGACGCCCTCAGGGTACTCAGCATGGGTTGCCCTCCAATTTTCCGGTCAACCGCACAGACCGGTGCGGAGCTGTAGCACCCGGGGCCGACATGTCTTCGTCCGGAGCCGATTCCTCGGCCCCGGAGCGAGTCCACCCCCGCGCTAGCGGCACGCGCGGCGGTAGCTGATCTTCACCTTCGCGCCCGGCGCGGGCGCCTTGGCGAAGACGACGCTGTTGGTGGCGCCGTCATACGTCCAACCGCTCGCCATGGGGACGCCGTCCACCAGCACGGAGATGCTGCCCGCGTCTGGCTGCTCGCTGAGCGGGAAGCGGTCCTGTGCGGAGAAGGCCTTGTTGGCCACCGAGCGCAGCAGGGGCGCGTAGTCGGAGGCGCACACGGAGAGCACCTCGCCGCCGGTACGGGCCGCGGCCTCCGCGTAGCGCGTGCCGGCGCCGCCGGAGGTGGGGCAGCCCGCGGCCGTGGTGGGTGCGATGGCGTAGATGGTCATGCGCTGCGGCTGGTACTCGCCCTTGCGCGTCTGGAGGAAGCGCACGTAGGTGTCCACGCTGTCGGGCGAGTGGTCGTCCTCGTCGCCCATGAAGACGACGACCAGCGCCGCCTCGTCGCGCAGGAAGCCCCGGTTGCCGTCGTTCCTCTCGGGCGAGCGCGGGTCGTCCGAGCTGCTCACCAGCGGCTCCGAGAGGGCGCGGCGCACGGCCTCGAAGCCCTGCTCCACCACCGCGCACTGGCCCACGGACACGTTCTGCTGGAGCACCGAGGCCAGGTCCGGCGTGCGCTGCGAGAGGATGCGCGGCCGGCTGTTGTCCACCGGGAAGAAGCGCCCCGCCTCGCCACCACGCGCCCCGCCGGAGCAGGCGTTGGAGATGGGCTCGATGCCGGTGGTGGTCACCGCCACGTGCATGTCCACGCCCTTGGCCAGCGCCGCGTCCGCGAAGGCGGGCATGGCCGACACGATGCGCGGCTGCTCCTCCACCATGGACGCGGTGTTGTCCACCACGAAGAGGACGTCCACCTTGCTGCCGTCCTGCTGGACGAAGGTGTCCGTCTTGTCCACGCGCCGGGAGGACTCGCCAATGAGCGGGACGAGCAGCGGCTCGGGCAGATCCGACGAGTCCACGAAGAGCGGCGACAGGTTCAGCCCGAACACCTTGGCCAGGTAGCCCACCTCCACGGTGACGGCCTCACCCGGGGCGAGCGTCATGGGCATGGTCGGCGCGCCCTGGAGCGTGAACTCGCCGTCCGTGGTGCCCGCGCCGATGCGCATGTTGGACAGCGTCACCGGGACCCTGCAGGCGTTGAGGTAGTTCACCTCGCGAGGCGCCGGCGGGCAGTCCGGGCGCGCCACGCCCCAGTCCACGAAGCGCGGCGAGGCCACCAGGCACGCGGCCTGCGAGTTCGCCACCAGCGGCACCAGCAGCACCGGGTTGGCGGGATCCGCCTGCTCGACCTGGGCCATGCCCGTGAAGCTGCCTCCCGAGGCGGGCGCCTGGAAGGACACCATGAAGCTGAACCAGTCCCCGGGGTAGATGATGATGCCGTCCAGCTCGTTGCCGGGCATGCCGAACACCCCGCCCCCGTTGTCGCGCAGGCGGATGTTCTTCACCGGGCACAGGTCCGTCCCGAGGTTCGACACCTTCACCCCCAGCACCGCGCCCTTGCCGGGCACCACCGTGCCGAAGTCCACCGTCGTCGGGGTGACGACCAGCTGGCAGGGCGCGTGCTGCTCCGCCAGGCCCGTGAAGTCCAGCTCCGTGGTGGTGCCCGAATACACGTCCGTGGTCATCACCAGCCGACCCGCGGTGGCTCCCGCCCGGGAGGGCTCGTAGAAGACCTTGAAGCTCACCTCCTCACCGGGCAGCAGCCGGTGCGGCAGCGTCAGCGGCGCCACGTTGAATTGCACATCCGTGTCCGGGTGCCCATCCGCCGAGTGGAACTCGAGCCCGTAGAGGGTGAGCGGCCCCCCGTTGGAGGCACCGCAGTTCTTCACGTTGACTGTCACCGCCGTCTTCGAGCCCCTC
>NZ_DASVWK010000191.1:0-8031 GCF_036389735.1 Archangium sp.
CGAGGAACGCTTCGCTGGCGCCGAGCGCTGGCGCGCCTTCGGCCGGGCCCTTCGGACGCTCCCGGCCCAGCAGGCCACGGCCTTCTCCCTCCGCTACCTGGAGGGGCTCGACCTCGATGCCATCGCCGACGTCATGAACATCGGCCGCGGCACCGTTCGCATCCACCTGTACCGGGCGCTCCAGAAGCTGAAGGCGGCGGACGCGCTCCGAGGAGACACACCATGAGCTGCCAGGACATCGCAGCGGCCCTCGTGGACGAGCGCCTGCCCCGGCCCCCGGGCTTCGAGGCGCACCTGCGCCAGTGCGCCGAGTGCCGCGCGCTCGCCGGCCTCCACGCGTCCGCCACCTCACTCCGCCTGCCGGATCCCCCCGAGCCGGCCGCCATCCCGCGTGAGGCCATCCTCGGTGAGGTGCGCCGCCGCCAGCACCGCCGCCGGATGGTGGGCAGTGTCACCGCCACCGCCGCCGTGGTCGCCCTGGTGCTGCTCGTCTCGCCCCGGGTGAGGACACCGGTGCCGCTCGACTCCGGGGTAGGGGGCCCGTCCGAACTCTCCCTGCGCGCCGGGCGGCCCGTGCCCTCCGGCGAGCTGACGGCCCGGTCGGAGACCGTCTCCCTCGCGGTGCTGTTCGACGAGGTGCACGGCTACACGCGCACCAACCCGAGCGTCCAGGACGAGACCTACGCCCCCTTCGGGGCGCTCGCCGCGTGGGTGCGCCCGCCGGACTCCCTCGTCGCCGTCCATTCCCCGCAGTGAACAGGAGCCGAACCATGATGAAGAAACTGCTGTGTGCCCTGGTGGTCCTCTCCGCCGTGCCCGCCGTCGCCCAGGACAAGGAGGAGGACGTGGTCATCCTCCGCGGTGGGCCGGGGCATGCCCCGATGCCGCCGCTCCCCCCGCTGCCTCCCGAGCCGCCCCTGGCTCCGCCCTCCTTCGGGATTCCTCCGCAGGTGGCGGCGAAGATCGGCCTGCCGCAGGAACTCGTGCGGAAGGTTCAGGACCTGACGTTCTCGGCCAACGAGGCGCTGATCGGCCTGGAGGCGGATCTCAAGCGCGCCCAGCTCGTGCTGGAGAAGGAGCTGCGCCAGCCGAGCCCCAACGAGGGCGGTGTGAAGGATCTGGTGGAGAAGGTGGGTCGCGCGGAGACGGCGGTGCGCCAGAACCGGGTGGGGCTGATGGTGGCCATCAAGAAGGCGCTGGGCCCCGACTTCTGGGCGAAGCTGGAGGCGGAGATGGGCCCCATGCACATGGGCGGCGGCATGCGGCAGATCCGCATCCAGCGCCACATCATGGCGCCCCCCGGAGCTCCCGGCGCCGGTCCGGAGCCCCGCGGGCGGTAGGGGTGTCCTCGCGGTAGCGACGACGAGCCCACACTCCGCGCGTCATCCCCTCCCCACCTCCCGGCCGAGTGTCCATAGTGGCGGCCATGGAAGAGGACAAGAAGCATCAACTCGACGCGGATGCCGCCCAGCTCCAGCAACTGGGGTACGCGCAGCAACTCCTGCGTGACATGGGCGGCTTTTCCAACTTCGCCGTCTCCTTCTCCATCATCTCCATCCTCACCGGGGCGGTGACGCTCTATGGCCATGGCCTGCGCTTTGGCGGGCCCTTCGTCATGGCCGCGGGGTGGCCGTTGGTGGCGGTGATGACGCTGACGGTGGCGGCGAGCCTCGCGCAACTCGCCTCCTCGTTCCCCACGGCGGGGGCGCTCTACCACTGGGCCGCCATGCTGGGGGGCCCTCGGGTGGGCTTCTTCACCGCGTGGTTCAACACCATCGGCCAGTTCGCCATCACCGCGGGCATCGACTTCGGCCTGGCGGAGTTCCTCGCGGACATGCTCGGGTGGCCTCGCGAGCGGGGCTACGTGCTGCCCCTCTACGCGGCCATCCTGCTGTCCCACGCGGTGCTCAACCACGTGGGTGTGCGCGCGGTGGCGCTGCTCAACAACGTGTCGGCCTGGTACCACGTGGCCGGCGTGGCGGTGGTGATCGGCGCGCTGGTGGCCTTCGCGCCCCGGCAGGACCTCGGCTTCCTCCTCACGCGCGTCTCCACGGAGAGCAGCCTCTACACCTACGGCTTCCTCATCGGCCTGCTCCAGGCGCAGTGGACGTTCACCGGCTACGACGCCAGCGCCCACGTGTCCGAGGAGACCCTGGACCCGACGCGCAACGCCCCCTGGGGCATCTTCCTGTCCGTGGCGGTGAGCGCGGTGGTGGGCTACGCGCTGCTGGTGGGGGTGACGCTGGCGATTGGAGACCTGCCGGCCACGCTCGCCGCGCCCAACCCCTTCCTGCACGTGCTGCGCGAGTCGCTCGGGCCGGCGCTCGGCGGGGCGCTGGTGTGGATCACCATCGGCGCCATGTGGTTCTGCGGACTGTCCTCGGTGACGTCCAACTCGCGCATGCTCTTCGCGTTCGCCCGGGACGGGGGGCTGCCGGCCTCGACGTACCTGTCGCGCGTGTCGCCCCGCTTCCGCAGCCCGCACGTGGCCATCTGGGTGTCGGTGGCGGCGGCCTTCGTGGTGGCCATCTGGAGCGGGGCCTACGCGGCCATGGTGGCCCTCAGCACCCTGGCGCTCTACGCCTCGTACGCCCTGCCCGTCCTGGTGGGTCTGCTCGCGCGACGCAATGGCGCGTGGTCGCACCGGGGACCCTGGGACCTGGGGCGCTTCTCCCTGCCGGTGAACGTGGTGGCGCTCGGCTGGTGCGGGGTGGTGATGGTGCTCTTCGTCCTTCCGCCCAACGAGCTGGCCGGATACACCTTCGCCGGAGCCCTCGCCCTGCTGACTGTCTACTGGCTGGCATTCCAGCGGCACACCTTCGTGGGACCGAAGGTGCGCCTGCTCGCACCGGCTCCCGTGCAGGCAAGTTCAGCGAAATGAGCCCGGGCTCGCTCGGTTAGAACCTGTATATCGAGCCCTCTTCCTTCCGAATCGGAGCAGCACCCATGAGCAAGCGGCCGCAGCAGTCCGAGTCCTCCGAGTTGGTCACCGCCGCGCAGTCCATCGAGGAGGAGTTGCGCAAGTTCGAGGACCTCGCGGAAGAGGTGCGGACCGGCGCGCTCCGCTCGCAGAAGAACCTGGAGAAGATGGGCAAGCTGCTCACCTCGGTGGCGGACTGCGACGAGCGGATGGTGGCGAGCATGCGCACGCTGCTGGGGGTGCTCAACAAATGGAGGGACCGGCAGCAGACGCTGGCGGCCGAGGTGAACAGCCGGGCGCAGGAGCTTCAGCAGCGCACGCAGGTGTACCAGGAGCTGATGGTGCGCTTCAGCGAACTGGGGCAGGAGGCCGGAGGGCTCAGCTCGCAGATGCAGCAGGTGGCGGGGATGACGCAGCAGGGGCAGGCGGCCTCGCCGGAGGAGATCATCTCCTCGCTCCAGCAGGTGAACGAGAAGATGTCGCAGGTGGCGGACAACGCCGGGAAGCTGGCGAGCGACGCGGAGGCGCAGGACTTCCTGGACGTGTCGCGAGACGCCGAGTCCCTGCGCCAGCAGCTCCTGTCGGCGCGCAACCGGGCGAACCTGCTCCAGCAGAAGCTGCACCCGGCCAACGCCTGAGTCGCATCCACCCCCGGGTTGAACACGCTATCGTCCGCGGCGCATGCGTGGACAAACCTGGAGAGTGCTGCTGCTGGTGCTGTGCGGTTGTAGGGCGACGGTGCCCGCTCACGGCGGGATGACAGGCCAGGGGCTCGTGCCGCTCGAGCCGCCGGCGGCCCCGGGGGCGCTGGCACCCAACCTGACCCAGGAGGGAGAGGACTCCCTCCTCCTCACCTGGCTCGAACCCAAGGCGGGCTCGGAGCAGGCCGAGGACTGGCGGCTGCGCTTCTCACGCCTCGAGGCGGGCGCCTGGAGCGAACCGGCGACGCTCGCGGAAGGCAAGGGGCTCGTCGCCAACTGGGCGGACGTCCCCTCGATGGCGCGCGGTGGCGATGGGACGCTGATCGCCCACTGGGCCGAGCGCTCCGGAGAGGGCCCCTATGCCTATGACGTCATCCTCGGGCGCTCCACGGATGGCGGGAAACACTGGGAGCGGCTCGGCCCCGCGCACGGCGACAGGACCGCTACCGAGCACGGTTTCGTCTCGCTGCTGGCGGACGGGCCGGGGGTCCGTGCCTTCTGGCTGGACGGACGTGAGACGGCCAGCGCCTCGGGACACGATGGCCACCACGCAAGGGGCGCGATGACGCTGCGCACCGCCGCCGTGGGAGCGCTCGAGGCGGGCGAGCTTCTCGACGCGCGGGTGTGTGACTGCTGCGGGACCTCCACGGCGATGACCTCCGAGGGTCCGGTCCTGGTGTATCGCGATCGCGGCGAGGACGAGCTGCGCGACATCTCCCTCGTGCGCCGCACGGCGGGTGGCTGGAGCCCCCCCCAATCCGTGCACGCGGATGGCTGGCGTGTCCCGGGTTGCCCGGTGAACGGGCCCGCGGTGGCGGCACGGGGCCGACGCGTGGCGGTGGCCTGGTACACGTACGCGGGGGACCGTCCCTCGGTGCGGCTGGCCTTCTCGGAGGACGCGGGCGCCAGTTTCCAGCCTCCTCTGGAGGTGGATGCTCCGAAGGGCGGACGGGTGCCGCTCGGACGGGTGGACGTGGTGCTCGGGGAGAAGGGAGACGCGCTGGTGAGCTGGCTCGCCGCCGAGCGGGAGCGGGCCACGCTCCTCGTGCGGCGCGTCACCGCCGAGGGACAACTGGGAGCCCCCGTGCCCGTCGTGGAGACGAGCGCCGAGCGCCAGAGTGGCTTTCCCCGCATGGAGCGCCTGGGCGACACGCTCCTCTTCGCCTGGACCGAGACGGGACGCCCCACGCGTGTGCGGGCCGCGCGCCTGTCCCTCGCCGAGGTTCCCACCGCTCCGTCGCGGGCGGAGGCCGAGGCCAGTGCCTCCACGGCCGCTCCCGCCCCGCTCGCGGCGGGCCAACCGGCGCCCGAGTACACGGCGCGCACCCTGGAGGGCCAGCCGGCCTCGCTCGCCGCCGAGCGGGGGCAGGTGGTGCTGGTGAACCTCTGGGCGACGTGGTGCGAGCCCTGCCGTTTCGAGCTGCCGGAACTGGCCGCGCTGCACGAGCGCCACGCGGCCAGGGGACTGCGCGTGGTGGGGGTGAGCGTGGACGCGCGGCGCACCGCCAGCGAGGTGCGCGACTTCGTGGCCCGGCGCAAGCTGCCCTACACCTTCTGGCATGACCCGGAGGATCGTATCTCCGGGGCGTTCGGCGTCACCACGTTGCCGGCGAGCTTCCTCGTCGACCGGCAGGGCACCATCGTCTGGAGCCACGTGGGCGCGGTGAGGGCGGAGGACCCCGACCTCCTCGCGGCACTCGAGGCCGCGCTCCAGGCCCCTTCTCGCTAACGGGAGTGCGGCTCCTTCTGTTTGTGGCGGAGTCTCCGCTCGGACCAGCGGACCTGCCGCACGTGGCGAAGACGCGCAAGGGCCGCGTTCGCGCCGAGCTGGCGCGCATGGCCATGGAAGCCCACGAGAAGGGTCGCGTGCAGGTGGCGCTCGCGCGTGCCCCCGACTTCTACGGCCACCAGTGGGAGGGGCCCTACCACTTCAACCACGACAAGTTCGAGCGCGCCTTCGGCAAGCAGCCCGTCACCCCGCACCGCGACGCGGTCCGGGAGACGGTGAAGTGGTTTCGCGAGAACCCCAAGAAGGCCTGAACGCACACCGTTGGCGTGTCGCACCTTGATTGTAGTCGACTACAATTGGGAGGGGCGGACTCAGGGCGTGTACAACTCCGCCGCCGCGAGGGGGCTGCCGTTGAGTCCTCCCGAGACAAGGACCTTGCCGTTGTTCAACAGCGTCGCCGTGTGGTTCCGGCGAGGAGAGGCCATGGAGGCGGTCGTGCTCCAAGTGCCCGAGGCCAACTCGTACACCTCGGCCGTCGCGAGGAAACCGCTACTATCGTTGTATCTTCCTCCCGCGGCGAGGACCTTGCCGTTGGGCAGCAGCGTCACGGTGTGGAGCTGGCGAGGAGAGGCCATGGGGGCGGTCGTGCTCCAAGTGTTCGTCGTCGGGTCATAGACTTCCGTCGTCGCCAGGTAGCCGGCGTTACCACCATGTCCCCCCGCGACGAGGACCTTGCCATCGGGCAGCCCCGTCACCGCGAAGTTCTGGGTGGCCGCCAGGTTGAAGGCGTTGGTGACGGTGGCGGTGATGCTGGGTGTCGTGCCTGCCGAGACACAGGAAGGAGCCGTCCACACAACGTGGCTGGTGCTGGCCGTGTTCTGCGCCGTGGCCAGCGAGCCTGTATTGGCGGTCCAGGCAAAGGACAGGGAACTGGACTGGGGGTCCATGGCGGTGACGTCAAAGGCAACCGTCTGGCCCGGGGAGGTGGAGGTGGCGGACTGGTAGGAATTGGTGAAGCTGGGCGGGAAGCGCTCCGTGGAGGAGGCGGCGATGCAGAGGGAGAGGGAGCCCGTCGTCTGGCCGCCTCGGCCGTCTTGGACCGTGACGGTGAGACGGCAGTTGTTGCACGTGCCGGCCGGTACGGAGGAGGGGACGAAGGAGGCGGCGCTGGAAGTGGCATTCGTCCAGCTACCGGGGCAGGAGGAGTCCCACAGGAAGGAGAGGGCATCCCCATCGGCATCAGAGGCAAGGGCGGAGAGGGAGGTGGACTGCCCGGCGTCGAGGCGGTTGAGGGAAGCAGAGACCTTGGAAACGGTAGGCCAGAGGTTGAAGGAGACGTTGAGGGAGGCGTTGCCGGTGGCGGTGCCGGAGACGACATTGACGGTGAGGGAGACGGAGATGGCGGCTCCCTGAGAGTCCGTCACGGTGAAGGTGAGGGTCTGGACGCCGGTGGAGGAGGGCGCTGTCCAGGAGGTGGTGGCAGCCGTGGGGGCGGAGAAGGTGCCGCCGGAGGCCGTCCACGCCAGGGTGAGGGAGTCCCCAGGGTTGGGGTCATGCACCGTGGCGGTGAGGGAGAGGGAGCCTCCAGTCTGGACGGAGGTGGAGGAGGAGACGAGGGAGTCGAGGACAGGAGCCTCGTTGCCGTAGGGAGGAGGGGGAGAAAGCTCCTGGAGGGTGAGGGCGACGGCGGTGGTCTGGTTGGCGGTGATGGAGACGCCGGAAGTCTGGCCCTTGAAGCGAACGGTACCGGAGGAGTCGAAGGCCTGGGCGAGGAAGGAGCGGTTGGAGCCGGCGGGAAGGTTGCCGAGGAGGCCGCCCCAGGAGCCGTTGGCTTTGGCCAGCTCGACGACACGGGAAGGCATGTCGGAGGCGGAGACGGTCACCGTGACGCGGGTGACGTCACTGGAGGAGAGGGCCTGGGAAACGGAGACGGCGAATTGGACCGAGCCGGTGCCAGAGGAAGAGGGCGAGCAGCCCGCGAGCAGAGCCAGGTAAAGCGCCAGCAGCAGGTGAGTGGATACGGTTTTCATGAGGCGCTCCTGGAGGTTGAGGCAAGGAGAGGAGCGCCCGTCGGGGAAAATGATGCGGAAAAATCCGCGATGACTGGAAGGGCGACGGCCGGACTCAAGTCGATCTGGGCAGCTTCGTCTTTCCCATCGCGAGGACGTGCTTGAAGTGCTCGGCGGTGACGGGGGCCACGCTCAAGCGGCTGCGGGTGATGAGCGGGAAGTCCTTCAGCTCGCGGGTGGCCTTGACGGTGGCGAGCGTCACCGGCTCGCTCACGGCCACCACGGGGCCCACGTCCACCGAGGCCCAGTCCTCACCGGGCGCGGTGGGATCCTCTCCCGCCTCGGTGAGCACGCGAGCCACGCCCACCACCGCCTTGCCCTCGTTCGAGTGGTAGTAGAGGCACAGGTCCCCCGACTTCATCGCCCGGAGGTTGTTGCGCGCCTCGAAGCTGCGGATTCCCGTCCACGCCGTCCGGCCTTCCTTCACCAGTTGCTCGTAGGGGTAGACAGAGGGCTCGCTCTTGATCAGCCAGTACTGAGGTTTCGCCATGGTCGCGCATGGTAGATAGCCTCTTCATGTCCATCCAGGGATACGACGCGCTCGACGCCACCGCCCTCGCCGAGCTGGTTCGCAAGAAGGAACTCCACCCGACCGAGCTGGTGGAAGAGGCC
>NZ_DASVWK010000192.1:0-2490 GCF_036389735.1 Archangium sp.
GCCCCGCCGGAGGTGCTGTCGAGCCAGCCGGTGATCCGCTCGCTGTTGGCCAGCAGCGGGCCCAGCTCCAGGCCCACGGCGAACATGGCGGCGAGCTGCTGCTCGGAGACGACGTCCATCAGGGACACCTGATTCAGCCCGCGCGCCAGCCGCTTCGGGTCCACCGTGAAGTCCACCGCGTGCGGCTGCTTCGCGCCCTCCTGGGGAAGGGTACCCAGGACGGACTGGGCCACCGCCTCGTCGTTGCCCACCACGAGGTGTTTGTCCTTCAGCCTCACGAAGAGGGTGCCCCCCTTCACGTCCAGCGCGTACCCGTCCTCCAGCGTCTTGGCGCCTGGGAATTTCGCCAGCGGGGCCAGCGCGGCCTTCATCGCCGCCGCGTCCGTCACCTCGGCGGCGAGCGCCTGCCGTGGGGCGAAGAAGCGGCCCTCTTGCGTGCGCAGGTTGGGGCGCGACTTCACGCTGTCCACCACCACCAGCACGTTGCCGGTGAGGCGCTCGGCCACCGCGCGCGCCACCGAGGACACCTCCGCCGCGGGGCACGAGGGGCACACCCGCTGGATGCTCGCGCGCACGCCGCCCACCGCCTGGGACACCCCGGCCGGCGCCACCCGTGCCCGGGAGAAGAGCAGCCCCTCGGGCTTCATCGTCCCATAGGGGCTCGTTCCCGATGCCTGGAAGGCCGGGAGGGGCAGCTTCGTGGAGGAGCCCTCCACTCGCAGCTCCGAGCCGCTGCCGTCCATGCCCACCATCAGTCCGCGCCCGGGTAGTTGCACGTAGAGGACGCCGGGAAGCTGCCCCAGCCGCGCGTCCGACTTGGGGGCCCGGCCCACCAGCCGAACCGCCTCCTTCAGCAGCACCTGGCCCTGGCCATCATCGACGAAGCCCCCGCTGGCGCTCGTGAAGGCGCAGGCCTCCTGGCCCTTGAGGGCGTAGCCGGCCCGCCCTCCGGACTCGCGCGGGACGCTCACCGAGGTGACTCCGCCCGAGGTGGTCGGCTTCACCTTCGCATCGCTCCGGGCGGAGGCCAGCATCGCGGCGGCCTTCTCCTGGAAGGCCTTCGGGTTCGTCAGGCGCGTGCAGGAAATACGGCCGCCTCCTCGGTGTGAGACGGTGATGGGGCCGGTGGGGTCGATGCCCACCGCGCTCAGTGTGTCCGGCTGGCTCGGGTCGAACGAGAGGAAGGGGTGCAGCTCGGCGTACCAGACGGCCGGCCGCATCAGCGCGGCGTTCTGTCCCGCCCGGCCCAGGAAGGCGGAGACGCCCTGGAGCGCGTCCAGCCGGGGGATGTGGACGACGGTGTCCGAGGAGGCGGCGGCGCGGGGCGCGGGGGCGGCGGCGAGCGTGGCCGCGAGGACGAAGGAGAGCATGGCCTCTCGTGAGAGCAGCGCGCCCGTTGGCCTGTCAAGGTGAAGTGGCACGGGGCGTTGGATGTCCGCCAGGGCCGCTGCGTGCACTCCCTGACGCCCCAACCCGCGTTGCGTCCGAGAGTGCTGCCAACCGACAGCGGCTGCCCTAACGTCAACGGGTGATGACCGCGCCTACACCTGACAATCCGCTGCTTCAGTCCGAAGGACTTCCGAAGTTCGATCGCATCCGCCCGGAGCATGTCGAGCCGGCCATCCGCGAGCTGTTGACGCGCCTGCACGCTTCCTTGGAGGAGCTGGAGCGCGACGTACAGCCCACATGGGAGGGGACGGTGGCACGCCAGTCCGCCATGACCGAGCCCCTCGGCATGGCCTGGGGGGTGGTGAACCACCTCATGAGTGTGCAGAACAGCCCGGAGCTGCGCCAGGCCCACGCCGCCGTCGAGGGGGATGTGGTCGAGGCCTTCATGCGCATCAGCCAGAGCGTGCCCCTCTACCGGGCACTCAAGGCCCTGCGCGAGGGCCCGGAGTGGAAGAAGCTCGACGCGACCCAGCACCGCATCGTCGAGTCCTCCATCCGCGACGCCGAGCTGTCCGGCGTGGGGCTGGAGGGCGAAGCCCGCGAGCGCTTCCAGGAGATCGAGCGGGAGCTGGCCGAGCTGTCCACCCGCTTCTCCAACAACGTCATCGACGCCACCAAGGCCTGGTCCATGACGCTCACGAAGCCCGAGGAGGTGGAGGGCCTGCCGCCCAGCGCGCTCGCCGCGGCGGCCCAGGCCGCCAGGCAGGGGTTGGCCGAGGGCGCCCCCGAGCCCACCCCCGAGAAGGGGCCCTGGCGCATCACCCTGGAGGCCCCCAGCTTCGTGCCCTTCATGGAGCACTCGCGCCGCCCGGAGTTGCGCGAGAAGCTCTACCGCGCCTACCTCTCCCGTGCCTCCTCGGGGGACTCGGACAACGGCCCGCTCATCGAGCGCATCCTCACCCTGCGCCGCGAGAAGGCCCGCCTGCTCGGCTACCCCTCGTTCGCCGAGGTGAGCCTCGCGGCGAAGATGGCGCCCGACGTGCCCGCCGTCGAGAAGCTGCTCGGCGAGCTGCGCGGGGCCGCCATCTCCCGCGCCCGCGC
>NZ_DASVWK010000193.1:0-10967 GCF_036389735.1 Archangium sp.
GAAGGCATCCGCTTCATCGAGCGCATGAGCCCGGTGGAGGCGCTGCCGGACGAGAAGGGGGCGGTGAAGGGCATCCGCTTCGAGCGCATGGTGACGAAGGACGGCAAGCTGCGGGGCAGCGGCGAGTTCTTCGAGCTGCCGGCGCGCACGGTGTGCGTGGCGGCGGGCACGGCGCCCAACGTCACGTACGAGAAGGAGTACCCGGGCACCTTCGAGCTCGACGAGAACGGCGAGTACTTCAAGAGCTACGAGCTCGTGGAGAAGCCGGAGGGCTACGAGCTGGCGCAGGTGCCGCCGGTGGAGGACATCGGCGCGAAGGTGGGCTTCTTCACCTCGTACCGCAAGGACGGGCACTACATCTCGTACTTCGGCGACAACCACCCCACCTATGCGGGCAACGTGGTCAAGGCCATGGCGAGCGCGAAGGACGGCTACCCCGAGGTGGCACGTCTGTACGCGAAGGAAGTGGCCGCCATGGACTTCGACGACGAGGTGGCGCAGGCGCGGCGTGACGAGAAGCTGACGACGCACTTCCAGCGGCTGGACGAGGTGCTGCTGGCGCACGTGGTGACGGTGAACCGGCTCACGCCCACCATCGTGGAGGTGGTGGTGAAGGCGCCGTTCGCGGCGCAGCACTTCGAGCCCGGCCAGTTCTACCGGCTGCAGAACTTCGAGCGTTCGGCGCCGGTGGTGGACGGCGTGCGCCTGACGATGGAGGGCCTGGCGCTCACGGGCGCGTGGGTGGACAAGGAGAAGGGGCTGATGGGCACCATCGTGTTGGAGATGGGCTCCTCGTCCCGTCTCTGCGCCGCCCTGAAGCCGGGCGAGCCGGTGGTCCTCATGGGCCCCACGGGCGCGCCCACGGAGATCGGCCACAACGAGACGGTGCTGCTGGTGGGCGGCGGCCTGGGCAACGCGGTGCTCTTCTCCATCGCTCGCTCACTGAAGGCGGCGGGCTGCAAGGTGGTCTACTTCGCCGGCTTCCGGCAGCGCGCGGACATGTTCAAGCGCGAGGAGATCGAGGCGACCACGGACCAGGTGGTATGGTCGGTGGACGTGGGCGAGGTCATCGAGACGCAGCGTCCGCAGGACTCGTCGTTCCGGGGCAACGTGGTGCAGGCGATGCTGGCCTACGCGAAGGGCGAGCTGGGCGTGGCGCCGATCGCGTCGCTGCGGGACGTGAACCGCATCATCGCGATCGGCTCGGACCGGATGATGAGGGCGGTGCAGGAGGCGCGGCACGGGTTGCTGCAGCCGTACCTGAACCCCGAGCATGAGGCGATCGGCTCCATCAACTCGCCGATGCAGTGCATGATGAAGGAGATCTGCGCGCAGTGCCTCCAGAGGCACGTGGATCCGGTGACGGGCAAGGAGACGTGGGTGTTCTCCTGCTTCAACCAGGATCAGCGGTTGGACCAGGTGGACTTCGTGAGCCTGAACCAGCGCCTGAAGGGCAACACGGTGCTGGAGAAGGTGGCGGACCTGTACCTGGCGCAGCTGCTGAAGAAGGTCCCGGGCCTGCGCCGGGTGTGAGCCCGGACCGGGCGGGAGGGCGCGTCTACTGCGCCTTCCCGCCAAAGGACCGGAGCATGTCCTGGTAGTTGCGCATGAGGTCCTGCTCGCGCGTCAGCACGAGGTCCACATTCGCCTCCCCGTGCTGCTTGCGCACCGTCACGAGCTTCTCCGTCTCCTGGACGCGCTGGCGCATGGTGTCGATCTGAGGCGCCAGTTCCTTCTGCTGCTCGGGCTTGAGACGGGCCTGCATGGCCTCGAGCTTCTGGAGCTCGCCCGCCAGGTCCAGCATGGCGGCCATGTGGCGCTGGGTGACGACATCCGTCACGAGGGCGCCGATGCGGTTGACATCCTCCTCGGTGAGCCCGGCCTCGGTGCGGGCGCGGGCCTCGGCCTCGGCCTTGCTCTCGATGGCCTTCATGGCATCACTCAGGCCGGGATCCTTGCCTGGAGCGGCCGCCCGGGCCTGCACCACCTGGAGGGCCTTGGACATGGCGGCATAGGCATCCAGCACCTTGCGCTGGTAGCCCACGTAGGCATCCAGCTTCGTCTGGGTGAGGACATAGGGCCTGGTGTCGTCGAATGCCTCGGCGGCCTCGGCGGAGGCCTCCAGCGCGCCCTCCTCGGCCGCCCCCCCGGTGTCCTCCCGGGCGGGCACGGACGTTGCCTCCTTCTTGCAGGCCGTCAGCGACCCCGCGACGAACAGCACCCACAGCAGCTTGCGCATGCGCGGAGTATACGCCCGCACACGTCCCGCCACGGGCCGAAGCGCGTCCGTTCCGGGTGGAATGGCCCCCGGCCGCCTGCTGTCCGGCGGTCCCGCCACCAGCCAACAATCGCTGTATTACCTTTGACCAACCCGGGCGGGGTCGTGTACGAACCGCGGTCCGTTCAGGCAGCGGTGGAGGCATCTTGAGGATTCTCCTGGTTAGGCACGGCGAGGCGGACGCGGAGGCTCCTGAGGGGCTCGGCGACGAGGCGCGCGCGCTCACTGCCAAGGCCCGAGCCAACACGACCGCGCATTTCGCGTCGCTGGCGGAGCGCATCGGTACGGTCTCGCTCGTGCTCACCAGTCCCCTGGTGCGCACGGTCCAGACGGCGCAGTTGTTCTCCACCGCCCTCAAGCACGAGGGCCCCGTGCGGGCGCACCGGTGCCTGCTGCCGGACATGCCGGTGGGAGCCGTGGCGCCCGTCATCGACGAGCACGCGGGGGAGACCATCGTGCTGGTGGGCCACCAGCCCTCCATGGGGGCGCTGGCCGCCCACCTGCTGGGCATGCAGTCCTTCCCCAAGCAGGTCAACCCGGGCACCGTCATCGCCCTGGAGCGCCCGGACTCCACCGAGCCCGGCGCCGCGCCCGCCCCGGCGAAGCTGCTCTTCTTCGCCGCCCCCGGCCAGCAGGTCCTCGACGTCATCCAGTAGCCGATGATGGACGAGGCCACCTACAACCAGCTCATCTCCGCGGCCTTCAAGCGCATCATCGCCGCCGCGGACGAGTTGGATCCGGACGTGCTCGAGGCCGAGAGCACCGGCGACATGGTGACGCTCACGGCCGCCTCGCGCGAGAAGTGCATCGTCAACACCCAGCGCGCCGTGCGGCAGATCTGGGTCGCCGGCCGTGGGCAGGGCATCCACTTCTCCTACGACCCCGCCAGCGGCGCCTGGATGGACGACAAGGGCAAGGGGCTCGAGCTCTTCCGCTTCGTGGCCGACGTGGTCCGCCACCTCTGCGGCGAGGAACTCCGCTACCCCGCGTGATGAGGGAGAGCCCCCCGGCGCGAACCGGGAGGCTCCCTCCCCTCACTCCTCCTCGGGAATCATCGGGCGGCCGCCTTCGATGCGGTCTCCGCCCGCCGCCTGGGCCCGCCGCAGCGAGTCCCCGGCCTCCTTCATCAGGCTGCCGAAGCTCACCTGCGCCTGCCCCTTCATCGCCGCCGGCTCGAACACCGCCAGCCCCAGCGACGCCGTCAGCCCCGACACCGACTGCACTTCCTTCACCCGCTGCAGCAGCCGCTCCGCCACCACCATGGCCCCCTCATAGGGCGTGTGCGGCAGGAAGATGACGAAGCGCCCCTCGGCGAACGGCACCGCCAGGTCGATGTCCCGCAGCGCCTCGGCGAGCTTGCCCAGCACCTCCGCCATGGTGGACGTCAGCTGCATGGGCGACAGGGTCGCCAGGCGCTCCGCGAACCGATCCGGCTCCAGGATGAGGAACGAGATGGGGTAGCGGTAGCGTCGGCTGCGCTTCACCTCCATGAAGAGCAGGCGCTTGAGGAACTCCAGGTCCGGCGAGGGCCCGGAGCCCGTCGGCTCGCGCCGGCCCCCACTCTGCATGTGCATCTCGGAGCGGATCTGCGCCACCGCCTCCCGAGCCTGGGCCACCTGCATCATCAGGTTCACGCACGACACCACCGTGGCGCGCTTGAGCGGGCCCACCAGGCACGCCTCCGCGCCCACCGCGGCCGCGCGCGCCTCCGGATGCTCCTCTTCCGGCAGGTACAGCAGCAGCACCGGGATGCCCGGCACCTCCGCCTTCACCTGCCGGCACAGCTCCTCGCCGTCGAAACCATCCGACACGGAAGCCATCACCACCGCGGGCGCCAGCTCCCGCACGCGCTCCATCGCCTCCGGCACATCGCCGACCACCGTCACTTCGTGGCCGGCGTTCTCCAGGAAACGGCGCAGCGCCCCGGAGACCGGGGCGGCGGGTTCAGCGACGAGCATGAAGGCCATCTCAGACCTCCATCACTTCCTTCTCCTTCTTGGAGATGATCTCGTCGACCTTCTTCACGCCGTCGTCCGTCTCCTTCTGCACCTTGTCCGTCAGGCGCTTGGAGTCGTCCTCGGTGATCTTCTTGTCCTTGAGCTGCGCCTTGAGGACCTCGTTGGCGTCGCGGCGGATGTTGCGGATGGCGACCTTGTGCTCCTCGCCCTTGGTCTTCACCTGCTTGGCGATCTCCTTGCGGCGCTCCTCGGTGAGCGGCGGGAAGGGCAGGCGGATGACCTCACCGTCGTTCATCGGGTTGATGCCGAGGTTGGCCTCGCGGATCGCCTTTTCGATCTCCTTGAGGACGGTGCGCTCCCAGGGCTTGATGACGATCAGCCGGGGCTCGGGCGAGGTGATGTTGGCCACCCCGCTCAGCGGCGTGGGCGTGCCGTAGTAGTCCACCCGGATGCCGTCGAGCAGGTTGGGGCTGGCCCGACCGGTGCGCACCTTGGTGAGATCCCTCTTGAGGTCGTCGAGCGTCTTGTCGATACGGCTCTTCAGTTCGGTCACGGCGTCTGCCATGTGCGGTCTCCCTTGTGAAGCGTCCGAGCTTCTTTCAGGCCCAGGTCGTCTCGCCCACGCCCACCAGCGTTCCAATCTCGCCATCCTCCCGGAGGATGGCCTTGCGGATGTTGCCGCGCGTGGTGAGGTCGAACACGATGATGGGCAGCTTGTTGTCCATGCAGAGCGAGATGGCCGTCGAGTCCATCACGTTCAGGTTCTGCTTGAGCACGTCCATGTACGTGAGCGTGTGGTAGCGACGCGCCTCGGGGTCCTTCTTCGGATCCGCGTTGTAGACCCCGTCCACCTTCGTCGCCTTGAGGATGACCTCGGCGTTGATCTCCATGGCGCGCAAGGAAGCGGCCGTGTCGGTGGTGAAGTACGGGTTGCCGGTGCCCGCGGCGAAGATGACGATGCGGCCCTTCTCCAGGTGGCGCACCGCGCGCCGGCGGATGTAGGGCTCGGCGATCTGCTCCATCTTGATGGCGGAGAGCACCCGGGTGTGGCAGCCCTGCTTCTCCAGCGCGTCCTGGAGCGCCATGGAGTTGATGCAGGTGGCGAGCATGCCCATGTAGTCGGCGCTCGCGCGGTCCATGCCCTCGGTGGAGCCGGCCACGCCGCGGAAGATGTTACCGCCGCCGATGACCACGGCCATCTCCACGCCCGCGTCCACCACCTCCTTCAGTTCCGAGGCGATGCGCGTCAGCGTGGGGGGATGGATGCCGTACTTCCCATCTCCCATCAGGGCTTCGCCCGACAGCTTGAGAAGAACGCGCTTGTAACGATGCGGAGTGGCGGGAGCGGAGGACATTGGGACCGCTTCTATCCCTCGCCCCGGCGGCGATCAACGCCGGATTGACTCCGCCGTCGGCTGGTGGCTCCTCCCCTGTCCGCCCCTGGAAACGGCGAGGGCCGCCTCGCCCCGGGAATTCCGGGACGCAGCGGCCCTCTGGAGGGGGGGTGAGCCCCCGGGAAGCGGGGACGGCTAGGCCTGGCCCAGCGTCTTGGCCACCTCGGCAGCCAGGTCGTCCTTCTTCTTCTCGATGCCCTCGCCCACCTCGTAACGCACGAAACGGCGCACGGCGACCTTCTCGCCAATCTTCGCGGCGCGCTCGGTGATCATGTCACCGACCTTCTTCTTGTCGTCCTTCACCCAGAGCTGGTCCACGAGGCACACCTGCTCGAAGTACTTCTCCACCTTGCCCACGAGGATCTTCTCCCACATGGCCTCGGGCTTGCCCTGCTGCTTGAGCAGCGCGCGCTGGATCTCCTTCTCCTTCTCCAGCTGCTCGGTGGGGACCTCCTCGCGGCGCACGTACTTGGGACCGGCCGCGGCGACCTGCATGGCCACGTCCTTCACCAGGTCCTGGAAGTCCGTGTTGCGGGCGACGAAGTCCGTCTCGCAGTTGACCTCGATGATGACGCCGATGCGGCCACCGTGGATGTAGGTGCCGATCATGCCCTCGGCGGCCACGCGGCTGGCCTTGCCCTCGGCGCGGGAGATGCCCTTCTTGCGCAGCCACTCCTCGGCCTTGGCGAAATCGCCACCGGTCTCGCCGAGGGCCTTCTTGCAATCCATCATGCCCGCGCCGGTCTTCTCGCGGAGTTCCTTCACCATCGAGGCGCTGACTTCGGCCATGTTCTTCTCCAGGGGCCCTCTCCGAGCGGCGGGCGCCGGGCGGGGCGTTCAGGTTTGAGGTACTGCTGGGGTTGAAAACGAAAAACCGGGCGGCGAGCCATGCCGCCGCCCGGTCAGACTTCTCGCGCCCCGCGAAGGAGCGCGGCGGCGTTACTCGGCGGTGGTCTCGCCACCCGTGCCGCCCTCGGTGCCACCCTCGCCCGCGGCAGCGGCCGGAGCGGAGCCACCCTTCATCTCCACGAGGGGCCCGCGGCGGTCGCCACCACGGTCACCACCCCGGCGATCACCACCACCCCGGTCGTTGCGACGGGGGCCGCGGCGGTCGTCACGGTCGCGGCGCTCACCACGCTCCTCACGACCACCCTCCTCCTCGTCACGGTCGGCTGCTCCGCTGGCGCGGTAGCGAGCGCCGCCCTCGATGCAGGACTCGGCGATCTTCGAGGTGAAGAGCTTGATGGAGCGGATGGCGTCGTCGTTGCCCGGGATGACGAAGTCGATGCCGTCCGGGTCGCAGTTGGTGTCCACCACGCCGATCACCGGGATGCCGAGGCGGTTGGCCTCGTGCACGGCGATGTGCTCCTTCTTCGGGTCGACGACGAAGAGGCACTTGGGCAGCTTGGACATCTCCTTCACGCCACCCAGGTTCTTCTCCAGCTTCTCCTGCTCACGCTGGAGGTTCGCCACTTCCTTCTTGGGGAGGCGCTCGAAGGTGCCGTCCTCGGCCATCTTCTCGAGCGTCTTGAGGCGATCGATGCCCTGCTTGATCGTCTTGAAGTTGGTCAGCGTGCCACCCAGCCAGCGGCTGGTGACGAAGAACTGACCGGAGCGGCGAGCCTCCTCCTGGATGACGTCCTGGGCCTGCTTCTTGGTGCCCACGAAGAGCACCGAGCCGCCGCGGCCGGTGATGTCGGCCACGAAGCGGAAGGCCGCGCGGGCCAGGTTGACCGTCTTCTGGAGGTCGATGATGTAGATGCCGTTGCGGGCGCCGAAGATGTAGGGCTTCATCTTCGGGTTCCAGCGCTTCGTCTGGTGGCCGAAGTGAACACCGGCCTCCAGGAGCTGCCGCATCGTGATGCCGCTGGCGGCGGCCATGGCCTGCTGCTGCGTCGTGTCTTGCGTTTCCATTTCGGTTCTTCCTCCACACTCGCGGACTACCCGGTCGCTAGCCCTCCAGAGGAGAGGGCACCGAGGACCGGCACGGGTGTGTGCGTAGTGGGTTGACTGAAACAACGAACCCGCCACTGGTGTAGGCCAGTAGCGGGCGGGCTTCTCTAACAGAACCCTTCCCAGCGGTGCAAGCTTCGCAACGTCCGGTGAAGGATGGGGGACGGTCGCCGGGCACCCGGGGGAGCCGGGGCCCGGTCAACCGGGAGGGCCTAGACGCTGGCCTCGGCCGCGCCGTGGCACTTCTTGTACTTCTTGCCACTGCCGCAGGGGCAGGGATCGTTACGGCCCACCTTGGGGCCCCCGGCCGGGGCGGCCTGGCGGGTGGCGGCGGCGGCCGGACGCGGGGCGGCGGGCTCGGCCAGCTTGCCCTCGGCGTCCGCGCGACCCTCCTGCATCTGCTTCTGGCGCTGGGCCATCTGCCGCTGGAGCCGGGCCGCCTCCTCGGCGGTGGCCGAGCGGGCCTGGACGCGCATCATCTGGCTGATGAACTGCGCGCTGATGGCGCCGAGCATCTGGATGAAGCCGTTGTAGCCCTCCTTCTTGTACTCCTGCTTCGGATCCTTCTGGCCGTAGCCACGCAGGCCGATGCCCTGGCGCAGGTGGTCCATGGCGAGCAGGTGGTCCTTCCACAGGGTGTCGATGGTGGCCAGGTAGCGCACCTGGAGGAAGCGCAGGAACTCCTCGCCGAACTCCTGCTCGCGCGTCTGGAAGACCTTCTCCGCGGCCTTGTAGATGTCGTCCTGGATCTCCTCCCGGGTGCCCCGGAACTCGGTGAAGGACATCTCCAGGTTGAGCGTCTCCTTGATGGCGCGGGTGAGCGCCTCCAGGTCCCAGGAGGCCGGGCTCTTGGACGGGCAGTAGGTGTCGGTGAGCGAGACGATGACGTCCTCGAGCGCGTCCATCACCGCTTCCTTGAAGTCCACCCAGGAGACGGTCTGCTCGGAGCGCACCTTGATGCGCGTCTTCTTGTCCTCCTCGTACTCGATGAGCGGCAGGCCGGCACCGGCGGCCAGCACCTTGCGGCGCAGCTTGTAGATGGTGCGCCGCTGCTGGTTCATCACATCGTCGTACTCGAGCAGGTTCTTGCGGATGTCGAAGTTGTGTCCCTCGACCCGGCGCTGGGCGCTCTCGATGGCGCGGCTGAGCCACACGTGCTCGATGACCTCGCCCTCCTCCATGCCCAGGCGCTCCATCAGGCCCGAGATGCGCTCGGACCCGAAGATGCGCATCAGGTCGTCCTCGAGCGACAGGTAGAAGCGGCTGCCACCCGGGTCACCCTGGCGGCCGGCGCGGCCACGCAGCTGGTTGTCGATGCGGCGCGACTCGTGACGCTCGGTGCCGATGATGTAGAGGCCGCCGGCGGCCACCACTTCCTCGCGCGCCTTCTGCGTCTGCTCCTTGTACTTCGCGAGCGTCGCCTCGAAGCGCTGCTTGTACTCGGCGAGCGCCTGCTGGTACCCGGTCAGATCCACCGTCTGGCCTTCCGGGCCCGTCATGGACGCCGGGGGCTGGGGCTCGGGACCCACCTCGTTCTTGGCCATCACCTCCGGGTTGCCGCCCAGGAGGATGTCCGTACCGCGACCGGCCATGTTGGTGGAGATGGTGACGGCGCCCCTGCTGCCGGCCTGCGCGATGATGTCCGCCTCGCGCTCGTGCTGCTTGGCGTTGAGCACGTTGTGCGGGATGCCGCTCTTCTTGAGGAAGTTGGCGACCTTCTCGCTCTTCTCGATGGACACCGTGCCCACCAGCACGGGCTGCCCCTTCTTGTGCAGCTCCTCGATGTCCTTGCAGACCGCCTCGAACTTCTCGCGCTCGGTCTTGTAGACCACGTCCTCCAGGTCCTTGCGGACCATGGACCGGTTGGTGGGCACCACCCGGACCTCGAGGTTGTAGATCTTCGCGAACTCCTCGGACTCGGTGTCGGCGGTGCCGGTCATGCCCGAGAGCTTGGAGTACATGCGGAAGTAGTTCTGGAACGAGATGGTGGCCAGCGTCTGGTTCTCGTTCTCGATCTTCACGCCCTCCTTGGCCTCGACGGCCTGGTGGAGGCCATCGGACCAGCGGCGGCCGGACATGAGGCGACCGGTGAACTCGTCGACGATGATGACCTCGCCGTCGCGCACCACGTAGTCGCGATCACGCTTGTAGAGCGTATGGGCGCGCAGGGCCTGCTCCACGTGGTGGAGCGTCTCGATCTCCGCCGGATCGTAGAGGTTGTCGATGCTGAGCCGCTTCTGGAGCTTGTCGATGCCCGGGTCGGTGAGGGAGACCGACTTGTGCTTCTCGTCCAGGATGTAGTCCTGGTCCGGCGTCAGCCCGGGGATGACCTGGTCCACCCGGTAGTACTTGTCGGTGGTGTCCTCGGTGGGGCCCGAGATGATGAGCGGCGTGCGGGCCTCGTCGATGAGGATGGAGTCCACCTCGTCGACGATGGCGAAGTTCAGCTCCCGCTGGACGTAGTCCTGGAGGCGGAACTTCATGTTGTCGCGCAGGTAGTCGAAGCCGAACTCGTTGTTCTGCCCGTAGGTGATGTCCGCCCGGTAGGACTCCTGGCGCTGCCGATCGTTCAGATCATGCAGGATGCAGCCGGTGGTCATGCCCAGGAAGCGGTGCACGCGACCCATCCACTCGGCGTCGCGCCGGGCCAGGTAGTCGTTCACCGTCACCACGTGCACGCCGCGGCCGGACAGGGCGTTGAGGTACGAGGGCAGCGTGGCGGTCAGGGTCTTGCCCTCACCGGTGCGCATCTCCGCGATGCACCCCTGGTGGAGGAACATGCCGCCGATCATCTGCACGTCGTAGTGCCGCTGGCCGATCACCCGGCGAGCGGCCTCGCGCACGATGGCGAACGAGTCGAACAGAAGCTCGTCCAGCGGACGACCGTTCTGCACCTCCTGCTTCATCCGTGCGGTGGCGGCGGGGAAATCTTCATCCTTCAACGCCCGCATCTTGCTTTCCAGCTCGTTGATGCGGGCTACCTTCGGGAGCGTTTTCTTGAGCTCGCGCTCATTCTTCGTCCCGATGATCTTCTTCAGCGTCCATTCGATCATGCGATTGTGACTCTCTCGCCGGAGAATCCTCGAAAGAACGCGGCGAGTGAAGGGAAATCCCTGGAGTGTAGGTGGGATGCACGATGGAAACCATGCGTTTCCACCACGTCATTCCACTTGGCAGGCAGCCGTGCGAGAGGCAGGACACAGTAAAGCGGAACCGAGGCCACGCAATGCCCTCCCGTCGAAAAGATGACCGGCGCCCCAGTAAGCGCCCTGCTCAACGCCCCAGAAAGGGCACATCCTCCCGGGGTCCAATGCCACCCACTACCCCACTCCCTCCTACGCCGCCCCGGGTAAAGCCGCCGCCCCTACCGGCGGACACCCTTCC
>NZ_DASVWK010000194.1:0-3819 GCF_036389735.1 Archangium sp.
TGCCTGGCGCGCTACGACAGCCCCTCGGTGGAGATGGACGCGCGGCTGGTCCGGTACATGGCGAGCTTCAAGGAAGCGGTGGCGCGCCTCCAGGGTCGTTCGAACGCGGGCGAGGGCGGAACGGGCTCGCTGCTGCACTGAGCGTGGAGCTCGGCCTCGCTTCTTCGTCCTTGTTCGTGCGTTGGTGGCGGATGCTAGGCGCATGAAGCTGACCGTGAGCCGTGGGGGGAAGATGGAGACTGCGCGTACAGGAAGGCATCGGGTCCGGGTCGTCCCGTGTGTGGCGCGCCACGGCGTGCTGCTCGGGGCGCTCGCGGTGCTGGCTTCCTGCAACAAACCGAAGGCCGAGGAGCCAGTTCCCGTCAACGAGCCCATCGGGCTCACGATCAGCGGCTTCAACTACACCGACCTGTACATCGACCACTTCTCGGTGAACGGCAATGGCGGAGGCAACGTCTACGTCAGCTCGCCGACCTCGGGAGGTGGGGGATTCACGTGTTGCGCGAGCTGGTTCACCAACATGACGGTGCCCATGCGGGTGGAAGTCGTCTGGACGCGCGACCGGAACCGCTGGTGCACGAAGGTCGTGGAGACTACTGGTCCAACCCCCGCCAATCCCAGCCACCTGGCGGTGCATTTCTTTCCCGATGGGCGCATCGAGGCCGAGCTCACGGAGGACCCTCCGAAAATGAAGCTCCGGTTGGAGTCCGCCGGTCCGCTCCAGCGCAAGACGTCAGGCAATACCGTGACAGACGAACGAACCGCGAGGTGCCAGGATGGCCGCCCCTAGTGACCAGAAGACGCAGGTGCTCTCGAACCTTGGCAGGTCCGCCTCGCTTTCGAATGTGCGCACCGATTTGACCACGCCACTGCCCGCCCCAAGGGGCACTGGTTCCCAGTGCCCTGTCACTCCAGAGGGATGCTACGTCTCCTTCTTCTTCGACGGTACGGGCAACAACCTGGACGCGGACATTGCAACCAGCGAGCACAGCAACGTGGCGCGGTTGTTCCAGCTGCACAAGCACAACGAGGCTCTGGGATTCGTCCGCCACTACATCCCCGGCATCGGCACGTACTTCCGCGACATCAACGACCCCGGCGACGAACTGCTGGGCAACCTCTCTGGCGGCAAGGGTGAAGATCGCCTCCAGTGGGCGATGAAGCGGATGGACGAGTGCATCGCGCGGAGCAACGGCCGCAAGATCCATCTGGCGCTGTTTGGCTTCTCCCGTGGGGCCGCGCTGGCACGCGCCTTCGCCCTGCGCATCGCCCAGCGCTGCCTGCGCACCCATGAGGGCAGCTGGCTCATTTCGCTGGGCCAACGCGCGTATCCCATCCGCCTGTACTTCATGGGCCTGTTCGACACCGTGGCCTCGGTCGGTCTGCCGCTGAGTATGAACAACGTGGTCTCCCTGACGAAGGGCCTGGGGATGACGCGCTTCGCGATGATGGACCGCAGCCAGAAGGACCTCACCCAGCTCGCCTTCGGCAACGGGCCGGGTGCGGACCCGGCACCCGGGCTGAACGATGGTCATCTGGCCTGGGCGAAGGAACTCAGCATCCCCGAGATGGTGGAGGACTGCCTCCACATGGTGGCCGCCCATGAGCTCCGTAATTCCTTCCCGGTGGACAGTGTGCTCCAGGGCCTGCGCTACCCCACCAACTGCCGCGAGATGGTCTATCCCGGCGCGCACTCGGACGTGGGTGGTGGCTATCGACTCGGAGAAGGGGCGCGAAGCCGGACGAGCGGCTCGCTCCTGAGCATGATTCCCTTGAGGGCGATGCGCGACCAGGCGCTCCGGGCCGGAGTGCCCCTGCGGACGGACCTCGCCAACAACGAGGACTTCGCGGAAGGCTCCGGCAGCAAGGAGGCTTTCGAGCTGCTCTGTCAGCGGTTCTCTGGCTACATGAGCGCCACGGTTTCGGGCCGCCAGCCACTGGGCGCCCTGATGCTGGCTCACATGAAGAGCTACTACCAGTGGCGTTTCGCCAGAATCACCCGCGACAGGAAAGACAGAAAGGCCGATCGCTCCACGATGGATGAATTCATCCTTCGACAGGTTCAGGGCGGCTGGAAGACCGAACAGGCCTACTTGAAGGCCGAGACGGAGAAGCGGAAGGCAAAGGCCATCCAGGATGTGGCCCAGGTCAGCAGGCTCGAGATGTCACACGGTGCGCACCACAAGCAGGAGGCCATCCACAAGGCGAAGGCAGAAGCAGCCATCTCGAAGGACAGCTACTTCTCGATGAAGGCTCGCCTGGACACGCTCCCGAGCACGGGTAGCTCGTTCGTGGACTGCCTGAAGCTCTACGACGACCAGCTCATGGCTGACGCCTCCGTCCTCCAGAGCGCGGCGAAGATGCATGGAAGGCAGAGGCTGCGCCCGCACTACCTGCTGATACTGGAGGCATTCGAGGCCGAGCAGCGCGGGCAGGGCTTGCGCGACCACGGCATCATGCAGTTCTTCGACCACTACGTTCACGACTCCCTGGCTGCATTCGCCAAGGACGCGACCCTGCCTTCCGATCCTCGTGTCGTCTACATCGGCGCCAACAACAAGCTGCGGCACGCCGTGAACCAGCGTCGGGGTCAGGGGCTTCCAACCTCCGCCCTGGGCTGAGCCTGTCGCGCACGGTTCGTACGAGGTGTTCGACACTCCGTACGAGGAAGTACGAACGGACGTCCACTTGTGGGTGCTGGCGTGAAGGTGATGTCCCGTCGCTGGACGAGCGCGGAGAGAATGCGCGCCCCTTCAAGGAGGAGTCCCGAATGCGTCGGATGCTCGAAGCCAGCGCGCTCCTGATCGCGACCGCCCTGGTCGCGTGCGACGAGGAGCCCACCCCGCCGGTGCCCGCCTCGTGGCACGAGAACGTGGGGCCGCTGGTGGAGCGGAAGTGTGGCGGTTGTCACGTGGAGGGCGGCATCGCGCCCTTCGCGCTCCAGACGTATGAACAGGCCTTCGAGCAGCGCGATGCCATCGTCTCGGCGGTGCGGGGGCGCCACATGCCGCCCTGGCCACCGTCGCGCGACTGCGCGGAGTACGCCGATGATCGCTCGCTCGATGACGAGGAGATCGCGCTGCTCACCAGCTGGGTGCGGGCGGGCGCTCCCGAGGGCGACGCGAGCGAGGCACCTCCCACGGCCCGGCCGGGCACGGGCGGCATCTCGCGCGTGGATGCCACGCTGAAGATGCCCACCGCGTACACGCCGCGAAAGAGTCCGGATGACTACCGCTGCTTCCTCATCGACTGGCCCTACACGGATACGCGTTACGTGACGGGCTTCCGCGCGAACCCGGGCAACCTGGGCATCGTCCACCACGTCATCGCCTTCCTCGCCGAGCCCCAGCAGGTGGCCGAGGCCCAGGCGCTCGACGACCAGGAGCCAGGGCCGGGCTACACCTGCTTCGGAGGGCCCGGACTCAACGCGGGCCGCGTCGCGTGGATCGGCTCCTGGGCCCCGGGCAGCCCGGGCTCGGACTACCCGGCGGGCACCGGCCTGCGGATTGCTCCCGGCTCCAAGGTCATCCTCCAGGTCCACTACAACACGGGCCACGCGGGCCACGGGGCCGCGCTCGCTCCGGACGAGACCTCGGTGGCCCTCAAGGTGGACAGCACCGTGGACAAGGTGGCCTTCGTACAGCCGTGGGCCAACCCCGAGTGGATCCGCTCCAAGACGATGACCATTCCCGCCGGCCAGACGGACGTCGTGCATGGGTGGGCGTTCGACCCGACGACCCTCGCCTCGCGGCTCACCGGGGGCGTCTTCCAGGACGGCAAGCCCATCACCGTGCACACCGTGGGGCTGCACATGCACAC
>NZ_DASVWK010000195.1:0-7338 GCF_036389735.1 Archangium sp.
GGCGTTGGGCCGCGACCCGGCGCGCTCGAAGCGCAACACCCCGGCCTTGCTGAACCTGGAGTCGAGAGGCCCCTACTTCTGGGACGGGCGGGCCTCCACGCTCGAGGAGCAGGCGCTCGTCCCGCTCGCGGACCCCAACGAGATGGCGCGGGATCTCTCCACCCTCGAGCGCGAGCTGGCCACGGATCCCGAGTACGTCGCCCGGTTCCAGGAAGCCTTTGGCCCTCTCGGCATCTCCCGCGTCACCCTCGCGCGCGCGCTCGCCTCGTTCGAGCGCACCCTCGTCAGCGCCGGCTCCCGGTACGACCGGTACCTCGAAGGCGACAGCTCCGCGCTGTCCGAGGAGGAGGTGCGGGGAATGCGCATCTTCGCCGGTAAGGGCGAGTGCACCACCTGCCACGGCGGTCCCCTGCTCACCGACAACGCGTTTCACAACATCGGCGTCGCGGGGGACGATCCGGGCCGTTTCGAGTCGGGCGCCGCGCCGCGAGCGACCTTCAAGACCCCGAGCCTGCGTGACGTCGCGCGCACCGCGCCCTACTTCCACGATGGTTCCGCCGCGACGCTCGAGGACGTCATCGAGCATTACGCGAACGCGGGCGATCCGCTGGCCAAGGGCACTCACGACATCCACCCGCTCGACCTCTCCGCCAGCGAGAAACGCGAGCTGGCCGCCTTCCTGCGCTCGCTCGACGGCGCGGACGCGGGTCTTCCTCTCACGAGTCTTCCAGGAGCCGAACCATGAGCACCTTTCATTGCACTTCCTGTGGCCGGGCGATCTTCCGGTCCGAGGCCCTCCTCCAGCGCGTCACCCTCTCGAGCTTCGAGGGACACCGCGCCGAGTGCTACGCGATTCGAGAGGCGATCGACGAGGACTCGCTCCGCCGCTACGACGTCTCCCTGCACGAGGGCTGGTACTGCTGCCGCTTCATCATGATGCGCATGGTGCAGGACAAGTTCGGTACCGGCGACGACCTGCTCGTCTATTCCGACGCGGTCGTGGAGGTGGCCGACGGACAGGCACCGCCCGCGCTGGCCTCGCGAGGAAGTGTGGTCAAGCTCGGCAAGCGCGACCATGACGCGGTGATCTCCGCGCCCGCGAACCAGGACAAGCTGCTCGTGGTGAAGCACGGGGCCATCTGGTGCCCGCCCTGCCGCCACATGGATGTGATCATCTCCCGGCTGATCGAGCGCAAGGCCTTGCCCGAGGTCCGGTTCTTCGAGCTCGACACCGACGAGGAGCCGGAGATCGCGGCCCGCTTCAACAACCGGGCAATCCCTTTCTTCACCTTCTATTACGGTGGCAGGCAGGTGAAGGTCGACGTTCGGGGAGCGCACTGCGTGGACGGAGGCATCGTCGGCGCCATCCCCGAGCAGGCCCTGTTCACGTTCTGCCAGACGCTCGTCGACAGGCTGGGGAAGCCTGATCGCCGGACCGCGTAGTCCCCACGGCTCAGCTGCTCGGGGTGTGTCTCGGGAACTCCAGGCGCAGGCGGGCGCCTCCCTCGGGCCGGTTCTCCGCCTTCAGCGTGCCCCCGAAGCGCTCCACCAGCTCCCGCGAGATGGACAGCCCCAGCCCCGTTCCCTTCTCCGGCCCCTTCGTCGTGAAGAAGGCCTCGAAGAGCCTCGACTGCACCTCCGGCGGAAAGCCCGGGCCGTTGTCCTCCACCAGCAGCACCACCCTCCCCTCCTCCGTCGCCCCCGTCACCTTCACCTCGCCCCCCTGCACCTTCGCCGCCTCCAGCGCGTCCCCCGCGTTCACCAGCAGGTTGAGCAGCACCTGCGCCAGCCTCCGCCTCGTGGCGTACACCTCCGGCAGCCCCTCGGGGATCTCCACCTTCAGCCTCGCCACGTACTTGAGCCGCACCGCCGCCAGCCTCGCCGCGTCGCTCACCACATCCGCCAGCGCGCACTCGCTCGGCTCCTCCACGTCCATCCCCGAGAAGCCCTTCAGGTCCTGGACGATCTGCCGGATGCGCTCCACTCCCGAGCGCGTCTCCTCGAACACCTCCTGAAGCTCCGCCCGCGTCTCCTCCGGGAGCTGCTGCGCCAGCACCTCCGTGCGCAGGAAGTCCAGGTTGGAGCGCACGAAGGCCAGCGGGTTGTTGATTTCATGCATCACGCTCGCCGCCAGCCGCCCCACCGTCGCCAGCTTCTCCGACTGCGTCCGGTGGCGCTCGGCCACGGCCAGCTTCTCCAGTGACTCGCGCCGGGCACGCTCCAGCCGCGCCTCGCTCCGCGCCTCCCGCGCCTTGGCCAACTGCCGGCTGCCATACACCCCGAAGAAGGTGGACGAGCCCACCATGCACGCCCAGGCCAGCGCGTGCACCAGGGTCTCGTTCGACAGCAGCAGCAGGCCCATGGCGCCCATCGCGCTCGTCACGCCCCCGGCGATGGCCGCCCTCGCGTCCTGTTGGTAGAGGAGCGCCAGCAACAGCGGCAGCGTGGGCACGAAGTTGAGGTACACGCTCTTCGCCCCCCCGGTGAGGAAGACGAGCCCCAGGAAGAAGGCGCTGATGAGCGCGCCGTTGGCGATGAGCAACACATTCAGGTGGCTCGGGGAGTGCCTCCACCTCAATCGCAGCCACCGGTAGGCGAGCAGCTGAAGCGCCCACGTCCCCCGCAGCAGCAGCGGCGGGAGACTCAGGCGCTCGAGGACGAGCACGTCCATCGGGTACAGCAGGAAGATGACCAGGGCGAAGACCGAGGCCGTCCGCGCCCGCTGTCTGTCTTCCTGGCTCAAGTCGTCGGGGGCCATGGGAGTCCTCTCACCGTCGGGTGGCGACCACGACGCGGTAGCCGTGGCGTTCGTAGGGCTCGGGGAGCGAGCCCTGGCGCACGTCCACGGTGAAGCCCTGGGCCTCCAGCAGCGCGCGGGCCCGCGGCAGCAGGAAGGTCAGGTAGTACATGACGAAGGGCGGCTCCCACAGCGCGTTGCGCACCCGCATGGCCGCGTTGAAGGCCCGCGCCACCCAGTAGCCCGGCCTCAGCGGCGAGGGCTCCTCCCCGGTGACGAAGACGAAGCGCCCTCCCGGCTTGAGCACCTGGTGGAGGCCCGCCACCAGCCGCGGCTCGTCCTCCTCCAGGATGTGGCCGAAGGCCCCGAAGCTCGTCACCACGTCGAACTCCTCGCGCCAGGGCATTTCAAGCGCGTCCCCTCGCACCAGTTCCACCGCCGCCTCGCCCGGGGCTTGCGCGAGCAGCAGCCGTGCCTCGTCCAGCATGCCCTGGCTCAGGTCCACTCCCACCACGCGCCGGCGGCACAGCGGCCGGAGGAAGCGCAGCGCCGCGCCCGTCCCGCAGCATACGTCCAGCCCGCTCTCCACCGCGCCCGGCCCTCCCACCGCCGCGAGGCTCGCCTTCAGCACCCGGTCCGGCGTGCGGAACGGCGTGTACTCGAACTTCGGCGCGAGCAGGTCATACCCCCGCTCCATCGAGCTCAAGCCCTGTCGCACCAGCTCCACGAAGCTCGGTCCCTTGGGATGGAACATGGTGCGCCCTCTAACCCAGCCCCCATTCACCGACGAGCCGTTGGTGTAAAATTCACGTGAAACTGGACGTTGGCCAACGTTCAGCGGGCGCGAGGCAACTGGAAGAAGAAGGTGATGCCGGGGCGGCCGGGGGTGGCGTGGGCGCCGAGCGTGCCGCCATGGCGCTCGATGATTTCGCGGGAGATGTAGAGGCCCAGGCCCAGACCCGGCTGGTGGATGGAGGAGGAGAGCCGCTGGAAGCGCTGGAAGAGGAGGCAGTGCTCCTCGGGGGAGAGGCCGGGCCCCTCGTCCGTGACGGAGACGCGGAAGGTGCCGTCCCCGGGGATGAGCCGCACGTCCACCCGGGTGTCGGGCGGGGTGTACTTCAGCGCGTTGTCCAGGAAGTTGGAGAGCACCTGCTCCAGTCGGTCCCGGTCCGCCTCCACCCAGGCGACGCCCTCGGGCAGCTCCAGCTCCACGCGGCGCTGGGGGTGCTGCTGGCGGAAGTCGCCCACCCCGTCGGCCACCAGGGCGCGCAGGTCCACCGGCTCCGGGCGCATGTGCAGCTGCCCGCGCTCCAGCCGCGAGGCGTCGAGCAGGTCGCCCGCGAGCCGGGTGAGCCGGCCCGTGTAGCGCTCCATGCGGGAGATGAGGGTGACGTCGGAGACGGGCTGGTGCGCCTCGAGCTGGCGCCGGGCCTGGGTGAGCACCAGGTGCAGCGAGGTGAGGGGCGTGCGCAGCTCGTGCGAGGCGATGTTGAGGAACTCGCTCTTGATGCGGTCCGCGGCCTCGGCGGCCTCCTTGTGCTTCTGGAGCTCGGCGGTGCGCTCGTGCACGCGCACCTCCAGCTCGTCGCGCGTCTTCTGGAGGGCGGCCTCGGCGCGCTTGCGGGCGGTGATGTCCAGGACGATGCCCACCAGCCCCGCCGGCTGTCCCCGCGCGTCGTTGTAGGTGGCCTTGTAGAAGATGACGTCGCGCACCTCGCCCGAGCCGAAGCGCATCTGGGATTCGTACGTCTGGATGCCCGGGTGGTCGAAGAGTTCCTGGTCCTTGGCGGCGTAGCGCGCGGCGAGCTCGGGCGGGGAGACATCCCAGACGGACTTGCCGACGATGGCCTCGCGCGTGGCGCCGTGCATCTCCAGGAAGGCGCGGTTGCAGCCGCGGTACCGGCCGTCGAGCGTCTTGTGGAAGATGGGGTTGGGGATGCTGTCGAGGAGCGTCTGGAAGAACTCCAGCTGCGCCTGCACGACATGGTCGCGCTCGGGCACCTCGGTGCCGGTGAGGATGAGGTGGCCGGCGGCGTCCCCCGCCTCGGGGCCGAGCCGCACGGTGCTCCAGTCGAGCACTCGCCGCTGGCCGTCGCGGGCGCGCCAGGCGCTCTGGTGGCGCGAGGGGTGGGGGCCCTCCACCCACCGGACGAGGGCCGCACGCTCCAGCTCATGCTCCGGAGCCAGGGCGGCGAGTGCTTCCAGGCGCAGGCCGTGGGCCTCGCGCGAGGTGTAGCCGAGCACCTGTTCGGCGCGTCGGTTGAGGTGCAGGACGAGGCCCCTCGAGTCCAATACCAGCACCAGGGCCTGGACGGCATCGAGGAGGGCGGTGGAGCCCAGTCCCGAGGGCAGCTTGGGGCCCGTCGAATCAAGGGGATGCGATGGCGACAAAGCCATGGAGCGCAGCATAGTGTTTTACAATCCAGCGCCCCCTGGCCCTGTTCTCCCGGGCCCATGCCCGCCCCGAGGGCAGGCGGACGGGCCTCCGGTGCGCCTCAGGCCCGGGCCTGGAGGGGCTCGACGAGCATGGGCAGCCCGTTCTTGGGCCGCAGGGTGATGGAGGGCTCGGGCTCCGGGACGTGGCCCGCCACGGCGCGCAGGCGGAAGTGCTGGAGCACCGCGGCGGTGATGAGCGGGGCCTCCATGAGGGCGAAGTTGTTGCCGATGCACAGACGTTGGCCACCCCCGAAGGGCAGGTAGGCGAGCCGGGGCCGCTCGGCGGAGCGCTCGGGCGAGAAGCGATCCGGGTCGAAGCGCTCGGGGTCGGGCCACACGCGCGGGTTGCGGTGCACCACGTAGGGGCTGGTGACGATGATGACGCGAGGGCTGGCGGGGATGCGCACCCCTCCGAGCACGTCCTCCTTCTTCGCCATGCGGCCGACGATCCAGGCGGGCGGGTACAGGCGCATCGTCTCCTCGAAGAGCTGCGTGAGGTAGCGCAGGCGGGGCAGGTCCTCGACGGTGGGGGGACGGCCCTGGAGGGCGGACTCCACCTCGGCGCGGGCACGGGCCTCCACCTCGGGGTGGTGGGAGAGCAGGTGCCACATCCACGCGAGGCCATTGGCGGTGGTCTCGTGGCCGGCGAGGAAGAGCGTCATGGTCTCGTCGCGCAGCTGCTGGTCCGTCATGCGCTCGCCGGTGTCGGCGTCCTGGGCGGCCATGAGCATGGAGAGCAGGTCATCGCCGTGCGTCTCCCCGGCGCGGCGGCGGGCGATGATGTCGTAGACGACGGTGTCGAGGATGGAGATGGCGTCGCGGTAGGCGCGGTTGCGCGCGGTGGGGAGGAAGTCGGGGGCGCGCAGGCCGAGCGAGAGCATGCGGTGGTTGGTGCCCTCGAGGGCGGCGCCGAGGGCCTGGCCGACGCGGTCGGCGGTGCCGCTCACGTCGGTGGAGAAGAGGGCGCGGCCGACGATGCCGAGGGTGAGGCGCATCATCTCGGCGGCGATGTCGAGGGGCTCGGAGGAGGAGGGGCGTGCCCGCCAGCGCGCGAGCATCCGCTGGGTGGAGTCCACCATGAGGTGGGTAAGGCCGGCGAGGCGCTCCCGGTGGAAGGCGGGCTGCATGAGGCGGCGCTGGCGCTTCCAGAAGTCGCCATCGCTGGAGATGAGGCCATTGCCGAGCAGCGGGGCGGCGGGGGCGAAGAGGCGGGGGGGCTTGCCGTAGACGTCGGGGTGGTCGACGAGGACGTGCTTGACGAGCTCGGGGCTGGCCACCGAGACGAGGCTGATGGTGGGCCCCATGCGCAGGCGCACGAGGTCTCCGTATTCCTGGTGGGCGCGGAGGAAGAGCTGGAGGGGCTGGTGGCGACGCTCCTGGATGCTGCCCCAGAACCAGTGACCGCGAGGCCCGGGGGCCTCGGCGAGCGTGAGTGCTTCCGTCATGGCGTGCTCCCTGTGGGCCGGTCCACGGGTGTGGAGACCGGACGGGGAAGACGCTAGCGGCGAGAGGGGGGGCGGAGCACGAAGAAGGTGTCAGATATCTCCAGACATTCTGTGCAAATCAAGGAAATGCAGAAATAAATTGAATCCGTAGAAACTTGGAGGCAGAGTGTGATGCATCGCCCGCCGCCCCAGGGAGCCTCCCCCATGTTTGGAATCCAGACGCGACTCCTCTCGTTGACCCTTCTCACGGTGGCGATCGCCATCACCGGCTGTGGCCCCATCGATGAGCAGGAGCTGGCGTCCGTGCAATCGGAGCAGGAGGTCGGCAGCACGGAGTCCGCGCTGTGCACGGACTACTGTGACAACTGCGTGTTGTTCGCGCGGTGCAAGGCCCCCAACCTCCCGTATGGCCTGACCTACTGGAGCGACAAGGTCGCGGTGATCAACAGCAACCACGCCCACGCGGGTTGTGTGGCGATGATCCCCACCTCGCACGTGTACGGACACGCCGCGTACGTCGCGGACGTGGACTTCGCGCCGACCCCCAACCGGATCACCCTGCGCGAGGCCAACTGGCAGCCCAACACCTGCAGCTCGCGCACCGGCACGAAGGACGGGTTGAACATCCGCAATTTCTGGTGCCCTGGCTCCGCCCACACCGCGGGCTGCTCCGGCCCGATGTAAGGCCCGGACGAAAAGCCGGTTCCCTCCGCCGTCCGC
>NZ_DASVWK010000196.1:0-8188 GCF_036389735.1 Archangium sp.
CCGTCAGGCTGCAGCGGGACCAGCACCGGAAAGGACGCGGTGCCCTCCCTCGTGCGCAGCAGCGCGGCCATCTTCTCGATGGTCGGTCCCTGGAGCAGGGCGCTGAGAGGCAGTCGGCGGCCGAACTCGCGCTCCACGCGCGTGATGAGCCGGACCGCCATGAGGGAGTGGCCTCCCAGCTCGAAGAAGTCCTCGCGGGGACCCACCGCACCTCCCCCCAGAACCTCCTGCCAGCACCTGGTCAGCCGTCGCTCGATGTCGTCACGAGGGCCCTGGGTGGGCTCGGCCGGACGCGTCCGCGGGAGCGCGGCCGGGGCCGGCAGCCGCTTCCGGTCGATCTTTCCGTTGGGCGTCTGGGGAAACTCCTCCAAGGACACCACGGTGGCTGGGACCATGAACTCGGGCAGGCGCTCGGACGCATAGCGGCGCACCTCCTCGACCGTGACGCGACGGTCCCCGTCCAGAACCACGTAGGCCACCAGCGCGGTCTGTCCCGTCGCATCGGTATGAGGGGTGAGCACCACGCCTGTTACCGCTGGGTGTTGCCCGAGCACGGCTTCGATTTCGCCGAGCTCCACGCGGATGCCGCGGACCTTGACCTGCGCATCCAGGCGCCCCAGGTATTTCAGCCTCCCGTCGGGCAGCATCTGAACCAGATCGCCGGTGCGATACATGCGGGCCCCCGGGTGTCGGCTGAACGGATCCGGCAGGAACCGCTCCGCCGTCAGCGCTCCCGCCCCGACATAGCCGCGTGCCAGCCCCTCTCCACCGAGATACAGCTCTCCGGGGACGCCGGGGGGCACGGGAGTCCAGCTGGGGTCGAGCACATACGTGTGCACATTGCCGATGGCCCGGCCAATCGGCGCCTCGCCATGCTCCGCGGACCCGGTGCCTGTCTGGGACAGCTCGCAGAGCGTGGACACCGCCGTCGCCTCGGTACAGCCGTAGGTGTTGACGAGCCGCAGGTCTCGGCCGACACAGCGTTTCCAGGCCCGCACCCGGTCCCAGGAGGCCTGTTCCCCCCCAATGACGAGGAGGCGCAGCGAGGGGGGCACTGGCAGGCGCTGGCGCTCGAGGTCCACGGTGAGTTCGTGCCAGAACGCCGTCGGCAGGTTCAGGAGGGTCAACCGCTGGCGCTCGCACATCTCCAGGAACTGCGAGTAGGAGCCGGGCAGGTCCTGGGGCCGTAAGACCAGGGTCGCGCCCGCCACCAGGGTCGGGAAGATCTCCTCGGCACTGGTGTCCCAGCTGATGGACGCGAATTGAAGCACCCGGTCCGAGGGCCGCAGGCCGTAGTCCTCGACCGCGGTAAGCGCGTAATTGAGCAGCGAGTGGTGGCGGACCACCACGCCCTTGGGGGTGCCCGTCGAGCCCGACGTATAGATGATGTACGCCGCGTTGTCGGGCAGCACCGGCCCACATGCCTCCTGGACGGGGAGGGGGCTTGCCGCCGCGGGCTCCTCATCCAGGCACACGATTCGACAGGTGGCGGGCGCCGGGAGTTGCTCGGCCCGCGCTCGCACCGTCAGCACGAGCCGCGCCTGGGAGTCCCGCAGCATGTACTCCAGCCGCTCGCGCGGATAGGCGACATCCAGCGGCAGGTAGGCGCCACCGGCCTTCAGGACGGCCAGCAAGGCCACCAGCAGCCCGGGGGATCGCTCCAGGCAGACGGCGACTGTCACCTCGGGACCAACCCCCAGCTTCCGCAGGTGCTCCGCCAGCCGGGTGGACTGCGCACTCAGCTCTCCATAGGTCAGCCTCTCCCCGTTGGGAGATTCGACGGCCAACCGCTCCGGGCTCGAGCGCGCGTGCTCCTCGATGCGCCCGAGCAGGCCCTGTTCCCAAGCGAAGGCCAGGGCCCGGCCCCGCTGCTGCTCGACCTGCTGCTCCCGCTCCTCGGCCGTCAGCAGTGGCAGCTCCGACAGGTGAGTCTCCGGTGCCTGGACGATGCCCTCCAGGAGCGTCCGGAACTGCCCCATCAGGCGCGTCACCGCCGTCGCGTCGAGCAGGTCGGTGTTGTAGATGACCCTGCCGAGCAGGCCCTCGCTGGTGGCCATGAACTGCAGCTCGAGATCCACATCCGAGGCGGTGCTCTCGAATGGCAGGGGGATGAGCTCGAGGTCTCCCAACTCGATCGAGGTCGTGGGGGCGTTTTGAAGCACGAAGAGGACCTGGAAGAGCGGGTGATGGCTCGCATCCCGCCGCGGACGCAGCTCCGCCACGAGCCGCTCGACGGGCACCGTCTGGTGCGCATAGGCCTCCAGCGTGACGTCGCGGACCCGCTCCAGCAGTTCCAGGAAGCGTGGGTTCCCCGAGACATCCGTGCGCAGCACCAGGCTGTTGAGAAACAGGCCGATGAGGCCCTCCAGCTCTGGGCGCTCGCGGTTGGCCGACAGCGTCCCGACCACGAGTTCCTCGTCGCGCGTGTAGCGGTGCAGCAGCACCTTGAAGGCCGCCAGCATCACCATGAACAGCGTGCCGCCCGCTCGCTGGGCCAGCTCCGCGAGCCGGTTGGCGAGGTGGGCGGGGTAGATGAAGGTGGCATCCGCGCCACGGAACGATTGGCGTTTGGGGCGCGGCCGGTAGATGGGAAGGTTCAAGACCGGAAGCTGTCCTCCCAGCTTCTGGCGCCAGAACTCCAGGTCCGCGGCTCCGCTGCCGCCTCCCTCGTATTCCTTCCGCTGCCAGGCGGCATAGTCGACGTACTGAAGGGGCAGCCCGGGCAGCTCTGGCTGTCGCCCCGTGGAGAAGGCCTGGTAGAGGTGGCACAGCTCGCGGGCGAACACGCCCGCCGACCATCCATCGAAGAGGATATGATGGATGACGAGCACGAAGAGGTGCTCGTTCGGCTCAAGCTGGAGCAACTGTACGCGCAGGAGCGGCCCCGTCCCCAGATTGAACCGCTCGGCGAGCGCGGCGCCCAGCAGGGAGCGCGCGTGCTGTTCCTTCTCCTGCCGGGTGTGTTCTTCCAGCCTTACCACCGGCAGGGACAGCGAGCACCGCGGCATGATCTGTTGGAACGGCCTTCCAGCCTCGTCGGTGGTGAAGCAGGTCCGCAGGGTTTCGTGCCGCGCGAGGAGCGTCTGGAGGCTGCGCTCCAGCGCTCTGGCATTCAGCCGCCCCAGGACCCGATACGTCAGCGCCGTGTTGTAGGCGGCTCCCGTCTCATCCAACTGCTGGAGGAACCACAGGCGCTCCTGCGAGTACGAGAGCGGGTAGCGCGTGCCCTCCTGGCCGCGCTCGACGCGCTCGATAAGGGAAGCCACGGGCCTCTTCTTACGCAGTCGGGCGGCGAGTAACGCCCGCTTCGTGGGAGACAGGTGGCTCAAGGGAGAGGCCGGCTCACGTTCCCCGCATGCGGGTTGGGGGCGAGCGGGCCGGTGCTGTTGCACGGTTCGCTCGAGGAGTCGCTCGAACGGGTCGATGCTCAGCGTGGCGACGAACTCCGAGGCCCGTCGGCGCGACATGGCCGACAGCTCCTCGTACACGCCGCGCTGGGTGAGGACCTGCTTCAGCGCGGCGGCCCACGGCTCCACGTCCTGCTCGGGGACGATGGGAACCGGCAGGTGACGCTCATCGGAACGGCTCTCATAGCGGCTGATGGGCCGGACCGGCAGGAGATAGTCCACACCGAGCTTCGCCTCGGGCAGTCCTCCCACCTGGCTGGCCAGGACGGGGATACCGCGCAGCATCGCCTCGATGGCGACCTGCCCGAAGGCCTCCCCCCACAGCGAAGGCATGAGGATCAGCCGGCTCCGCCGGTAGAGCTGGTCGATCTGTTCGACCGGCTCCCACAGGGAGACATTCGCCAGCTTCGTGAGCGCCTGTCTGTCTTCCTGGGAAGTGCCCCAGGTCGGGATGGCGGCGAAGGCGACGTGGGGGAAGCGCCGAGCCAACTCCAGGAAGATGGAGATCCCCTTGAACGAGGACGGGTTGATCATCGTGACGGACCCATCGTCGAACCGTCCGAAGTGCGGGAAGGGCCCGGTCCCGTACGAGGGGAAGTAGATCACCTCGGCTGACGCCTGCCCCCACTGCTCGATGTAGCGCCGCACGTAATGGCTGACCGTGAGGATGCCGCTGGCACGTCGCAGAAGTGCCGCGCGATCCGGGGACCGGTCTTCCACGAAGCTCTCGGGGCCGAAGGGCAGGCTGGCCTGGCTGTGCGCGATATAGACGACGGGCGCTTCACTCGCCTCCAGCGCGGCCTCCAACAGAAAGAGCGTATGGTCTTCGGAGACCAGGACGCAGTCGGGGGCGAACTGTGTGAGGGCCCGCTGGAGCTGTGCGTGCCACTGGAAGGCATCCAGCACGGTCCAGACCTCGACGCCGTTGCGGTCGAACTCCACCACGTCCGGGGTCTGGTGCTTCAATGCGATGCCCCGGGCCCTCAGGGACTCGGCATATCCGGTGGCCCCCTGGGGGCCGCGCCGTCCACACCAGCCCAGCACCCGGCACTCATGCCCCTTGCGGCGCAAGCCTTCCATCAGCACCCGGTTCGCTTTCGCCGCGCCATCCAGGAAGGAGACATACTCGATGGGTTGTATGAGCAGGATCTTCACGGGGCATTTTCCTCTTCACGCAGCAGGCGCTCCGCTTCGTCCTCGGAAAGGTTCTCGAGTTCCGCGTACAGGGAGGCCAGGTCCCCCTCGGAGCTCTTGCTGATGAGGTGTTCCTCGAGGGTCACCGCCAACTCGGCGATCGTGCGCCCGGAGGTGAACAGGGCCTTGAGGGGAATGTCCGTGCCGAAGGCCTGCCGGACCCGGGAGATGGCCTGGGTCGCCATCAGCGAGTGCCCGCCCAGCCGGAAGAAGTCATCGTGGATGCCCACCTCCCGCGTTCCCAGGAGTTCGCACCAGATGCTCCACAGCTCTCTCTCCACGGGCGTGCGTGGCGCGTCGGCCTCCGTGAGTTGCCGACGTGTCATTTCGGAGGGCTCCCGCGCGGGCTCGCCGGATGCCGGGGTGGAGGCGGTGCGCAGCGCGGTCAACAGCTCCCCGAGAGGTCGCTCGGGCGTGTCCACCAGCGCCAGCAGCAGCAGGAGCAGGGTGTCTCGCAGCTCATGGGCCAGGGCCGAGTCGATGGCGGGGCCGCGGTGGATCAATCGCAGGGAGTACCCATTCTCCGGATCCACGATGGCGGTGAGCGCGTAGGGCGTCTCGCCTCCGAGGACTCTCACCTCGCGGACCCTCAAGGGGGCCACGGAGATGTCCTGGGGGAAGTTCTCGAATACCAGGAGCGTGTCGAAGAGCGCCTTGCCCCGTGGCAGGCCGCTCCACTCCTGGATCTGGACGAGGGGTGTGTGTTCGTACTCCTGCAGATCGAGGCGCTGCGCCTGCATCCGGCCGAGAAAGCCCACCAGGGTCTCCTCCGGCTGCAAGACGACGCGCAGCGGCAGCGTGTTGATGAAGAGGCCGACGCTGGAGGCCGCCTCCGCTGGGGTGGCCGGGCGCCCGGAGACGGTCGTTCCGAAGACCACGTCATCCCGCTGGCCATGAACGCCCAGGAGCAGCGCCCACACGGCCTGGAAGAGCGAGCTCGGCGTCACCCGATGCTCCCGTGCCAGGGCCCCCAGCCGTGCCGCCAGCTCGGAGGGCACCTTCAGCATCAGCTCCTGGAGCTCGTCGGCTCCCGCCGCGGTGGGGCCTCGTCCCAGTGGCGTGGGCTCGTGGAGGTCTCGGAGCTGGGCCTGCCAGAACGGCCTCGCCTGTTCCAGCCGCCTGCTCTGGAGATATGCGATGTACTCCCGGTAGGGCCAGCTCGGCTTCAGCCGTGGTCGCTCTCCGCGGGAGAAGGACTCGTAGCAGACCAGGATCTCCTTCATCACCACGGGCAGGGACCACCCATCCATCAGCAGGTGGTGGTGACTCCAGATGAACTGGTGGCGGTCCCCCGACAGGTGGATGACGCAGAAGCGCAGCAGGGGCGCCGCTCTCGGCTCGAAGCCCTGCTCCCGGTCTTCCTTCAGCAGCGCCTCCAACTCCTTCGTGACGGCCTCGCTCGAATGCTGGCGCCAGTCCAGCTCGCGCCAGGGCAGTGGGACCGAGCGGTGTACCACCTGGAGGGGCTTGTCCAACTCCATGAGGTGGAAGGACGTCCGCAGGGCAGGGTGCCTGCTGATGACATGAGCGCAGGCCCGCTGGAGCACGGCCACGTCCAGCACCCCTTCGAGGATGCAGAGGAATTGCTCGCAGAGCATCCCAGGGCTCTGGTTCAGCATGCTCTGGAAGAACATCCCCTGCTGAGCGGGTGAGAGCTCGTAGATGTCTTCGATCTTCTGACGGTCCATGGCGCCCCCTCGGCGGATGTTCAGCTCTCGGTGAGGTTGTGGATGAAGTCGTCCAGCGACTGCTGGGACAGCCTGGCCTGCGGAAAGTCCGATGGAGTCCATCCGCCAGTGGTGGGCTGAAGGCAGTGCCGGATCAGCTCCCTCAGCCCCTCCAGGAACCCTTCCGCCAGGCTGGTGATGGTTTCTTCCCGGTGGAAGTGGCGGCAATAGGTCCACTCGACGTGCAGTCTTCCGCGCTGGATGCTCGCCACCACGTCCCACAGGTGGTGACGGCGTCGCCGCGGGTCGACGTCCAGCCCGCTGTACTGCTGATCGGAGAGTTGGAGGAGGGGCACGGCCCGTATGCCCGCCAGCTCCATCTGGCCCAGGTAGTTGAACCCGAGGTCGGGCGTTCTCAAGGCGCCGAGCCGTGCGCGGACCTCCTCCTCGGGGTTGAGGTAGCGCAGGGCCAAGTAGCGCAGTCCGTCTCCGGGAATGCCCCGGAGTTGCTCCTTGATGGATTTGAGCAGTGGGCCGGGTTCGCCGTGGTCCACCCGGAGGAGCAGCGGGTACAGGGTCGTGAACCAGCCCACCGTACGGGACACATCGACGCCGTTGTCCATCGCATCGCGCCCGTGGCTTTCGACGTCGAGGAGCACCTTCGGGGTGTGGGCCCAGGAGGCCACCGTATCGGCCAGGGCGGTGAGGAGGAGCTCTTGCACGGTGGTGCGGTAGGCCTTGGGAGCTTCATGCAGCAGGTGCTCGGTCTCCTGCTCGTCCAAAGTCACCGTGAGGCTTCGCGCCGCTCCATACGTGTTGTCGCCGCGCGCATGATCCACGGGAAGCCGCGCGGGAGCCGCGCGCGCGAGCTGCTCCCAGTACTCGAGCTCCTCGTCGGTGGCACTGGTGCGGGTCTGGTGCTCCAGGTGCTCGGCCCACTGCTTGAACGTGGCCGTCCGGGGGGGCAGCACCACGGGAACGCCCTGCTGGAGCTGACGCAGCGCGGTCTCCAGATCCTCGACGAGGATGCGCCACGAGACGCCGTCCACGACCAGATGATGGGCCACGAGCAACAGGCGGTGGGCGCGCTCGGGGCCGGTGTGGAAGAGCACCGCCCCGAGCAGGGGGCCGCGCTCGATGTCCAGTGCCGTCTGGATGGCCTGGACCGCCTTCTCCATGGCCTCGTCCTGGCGCGATGGAGACAGCGGTGAGAGATCCCGCAGCTCGAAGGCCAGGGTCGCCTCCGCTTCCTCGTAGGACTGGTGCCAGCCGGAGTCCGTCCGGTGGAAGCGCGAGCGCAGCACGTCGTGGTGGCGCAGCAACCGCCGCAGGGCCTCCGCCAGGGTCTCCGGCGCCAGCTTTGAGGGAACCTCCAGGAGCAGCGACTGGTTGAAGTGGTGCACGGGGGCGTGCGCATCCTCGAAGAACCAGTGTTGGATCGGCGTGAGCGCCGAGGTTCCTCTCGCCCGCTCAAGCTCCTGTGGAAGCGCGGCGTGCTCCTCCACCCTGGGCGCGAGCTGTTCGATGGTCTGGTGCTGGAACAACTGCCTGGGCGTGACGAGCAGCCCCAGCAGCTTCGCCTGCGCGGCCACCTGGATACTCAAGATGGAGTCGCCTCCCAGGTCGAAGAAGTTGTCGTGGATGCTGATCTCGTCCCGCTTGAGCACGGCCCGGAAGACGCGGGCGAGTCGCTCCTCGACGGGATTGCGCGCCGCCACGATGTCCTGGCGCGGGGCCTCGACGTGCTCGAAGGCCAGGGCGCGCAGCACGTTGCGTGCGACCTTGCCGTTGGTCGTGAGGGGCAAGGCATTCTCCAGGAAGTGGATCCTGGAGGGCCGCAGGTACGCTGGCAGGCGTTCGTCCAGAAAGGCCCGCAGGGCGGAAGGGGTGGCGAGCAGATCCTTGTCCGGGACGACGAAG
>NZ_DASVWK010000197.1:0-2266 GCF_036389735.1 Archangium sp.
GGTAGCCGCGCGACTGGAGGCAGGCGAGTCCCGCCACCGCCGTGCTCAACGGACCTTCCGCCTTCCAGGTGGCGCAGCGCTCGGTGTGGAGCTGACTGGCCTTCTCCAACATCGCGGTGAGCTCGGGGTGGTTGGGGAGCAGGTCCCAGGCCGCGCGGAGGGGTGGGACGCACCGGTCGAGTTCACCCACCTCACAGGCCGGGCGCGCGGTCTCGATGGCCTGCGCCGTCGCCTTCTGGTTGAAGAGGGGAACGCGGGAGCAGGCCGTCTCGTCCTCGGGGTCGGCGGCGCAGGCGGCCCGGTAGGCGTGGGCCGCGGTCATGAAGTCCCCGCGGATCGCCGCGTCCCGGGCCTGGGACATGGCCTCCCGGTAGGCGGTGTTGCAGCCACTCAGGACGAGGAGCGCGAGGAGCGAGGAGAAGCGCGGCGGCAGGGAAGGGGAACGCATGACCCCTTGATCCTGCCACACACCTCAGGCCCCTCGCGAAGGCCAGGACCCGGAGGGTCTGTGCGGCTCACCCCTCAACTTGCGCTGGAGGAGGCGGTAGCCCTGGAGGGCCTCGAGGTGGAGCGGGTCGGACTGGAGGGCCTGCTCGTAGGCGGCGAGCGCCTGGGCGGACTGGCCCGACTTCTCCAGCAGACGGGCCGACAGGAGTTGCACGAACGAGCGCGAGTCGGCCCCACGCTCCCGGGCGAGGAAGCGCTGCCTCGCCTCCTCCATCTGGGAGGCGGTGAGCCCCTCGGTGAGGCAGCGGACGATGCCGGCGAGGTTGCGCCGGGAGGCGTCATACTCCGCGCGCCGCTCCAGGTGTCCCAGGACGAAGAGGGCCTGGGAGACACGCTCGAGCTGCCGTTCCACCTGGAGCCGCTGGTCCGCGGACAGCGTGCCGGAGAGCAGCGCCTCGAGGGACTGCCGCGCCAGCCGGGCCGCTTCGCGCACCCGCTCCCGGGGCACGTCGAGCGCCAGGCCGAGCAGGGCGTAATGGTCGTCCTGGGCCCGGTTCCGGAAGCCGCGCAGCACCTCCTCCACCTCGGGGTTGTTCCGCACGGGCGCGGCCGGCGGTCGCTCCCCGGAGAGCAGGCGGGTGAAGCTCTCCTGGAAGTCAGCGGGGACGTGCCGCAGCTCCACCCCGAAGCCCGGTGCCATCCCCCATGCCTGGGCCTGCGCGGGCGTCACGTGCCGCACCACCTCGCCGTGACAGGGCAGCTCTCCTCCGGGAAGCTCCAGCAGCAGCTTCACCGGGGTGTGCAGCGGGGGGGGCGCGTCGGTCTGGAGGAAGAGGCCGGTGCGGCCCATCGGCTCACACCCGAGCTTCCGGGGGGCCTCGCCCTCCTTCACGGAGACGCGGGCCTGGAAGGCCGGTGGGGCGGAGCGCTTGCCCGGGCTCACCGTCGCCAGGAGCGCGGCCTTGAGCTCGGCGGCGCTGGCGTACCGATCCTCCGGGTGACGGGCCATCGCGCGCAGCAGCACCCGCGAGAGGGCCGGGGGCACCCCGGGGGCGAGCTCGTGCGCCGGGCGGGGCGTGCGCTGGAGATGCGCGACGAGGACCTCCGCCGTGCTGCGCCCGCTGAAGGGATTCTGACCGGTGAGGAGCAGATGGCCGAGCACTCCGGCCGAGTAGAGGTCCGTGCGCGCGTCCACCACGTCCCCCGCGCACTGCTCGGGGGCCATGAACTCGGGAGTGCCCATCAGCACGCCGGCCTGGGTGGGGGTCTCGTCCGCGGCGTAGAGGTGCTTGGCGATGCCGAAGTCCAGCAGCTTCACCCGGTGCCCACCGTCCTCGCGCGGAAGGACGAAGACGTTGGCCGGCTTGAGGTCCCGGTGGATGACGCCCTGGGCATGCGCGGCGCCGAGCGCGTCACACACCTGTGCGAGCAGCTCCACCACTCGCTCGGGGTCCAACCGCTCCCGGGCGAAGGTGGCCAGGCTGGTGCCCTCCAGGTACTCCATGACCAGGTAGGGCCGGCCCTCGTGCGTGTCGAGGTCGAAGACCGTCACCACGTTCTCGTGCTGGATGCGGCTGGCCCCGCGCGCCTCGGCGAGGAAGCGCGCCACCAGCTTCGAGTCCTGTGCGAGGTGGGCGTGCAGCACCTTCACGGCCACCCGCTTCTGGATGAGGCCATGCTCGGCGAGGTAGACGCAGCCCATCCCGCCTCGCCCCAGCTGGCGCACCACCTGAAAGGTCCCGAGTCGCTGGCCCACGAGGGTGTCCTCGCGCGCGGGGGGCACGGAATAGAGGTGCGTGCGCATCAGGGTCGGGCACTC
>NZ_DASVWK010000198.1:0-54780 GCF_036389735.1 Archangium sp.
ATCGCCGCGCTGTCGTTGGAGCGCAGGAGGACATAGGCCCCGTCGTCCTCGTCCTCATCGTCGTCCTCGTGCGGCGGGGCGGGCGGCGCCACGGCGGCGATGCGCGGCAGGGGAATCACCGGGACCACCACCGGAGAGGCCGTGGCGGGTGCCGCGGACGGCTGCGCCTGGGCGACCTGGACCGCCGGGGCCGGAGGGGGAGGGGCCGCTTCCCGGGCCACCACCTGGAAGGGCACGAGGGCCACCAGCGCGAGGCCTCCCAGGGCCCAGCGAGACCAGCGGGGAGGGAGCTTCGACTCGGTATCGGCGTGTTCCAGCATGGCGATTCTCCGTTTCAGGGCTGCGAGATGGGACGAGGCACCGGAGGCGGCCGCGGCAGCCGGAGCGCGGGCGACACCAAAGAGCAGGAGCAGCCGCCCGTACTCGCGGGGCGCGGCCCCGGTGGCCTGGAGCGCGGCGGCATCGCAGGCCTCCTCGCGGGCGAGCGCGTACTCACGGCACGCGCGGCGCACCAGCGGGTGGAAGAAGAAGGCGGCCTGGGCGAGCGCCGGCACCCAGCCGAGCCACAGGTCGCCGCGCCGCACGTGGGCGAGCTCGTGCGCGAGCGCCATGCGCTGCTCCTGGGGCGAGAGCGTCTCCAGCGCCCGGCGCGGCAGGATGACCTCGGGGTTCAGCAGCCCGAGCGCGAGTGGGCTCTCGGCGTGCTCGGAGACGAGCAGCCGGGGGATGCGCGTGAGCCCCAGCTCCCGCCCGAGCCTCGCGGCGGCCTGGAGGAGTGAGGCGTCCTCCAGGGGCCGCGCCTCGCGCCGGAGGCGACGGAGCCGCACGAGGCCCCGGCGCAGCTCCCGCCCCTGCCAGGCGAGGCCGCCGAGCCACGCGAGCAGCACGCCCAGCACCAGCGGCGTCCAGCCCAGGTGCGTGCCGGAGGGCTCCGGCGTGGGCACCGGGACGAGGGCCTCGGCCCTCCTCACCTCCGGCCGGGGCGGCTCACCCGCGGGCGCCGGAGCCATCTTCTCCACGACGGCCACGGAGGGCTCCGGCGCGGGCAGCAGCGGCAGGCGCACCGAGGTGGGCGCGCACAGGCCCACCAGGCACTTGAGGGCCACGAGCCACCACAGCGCGGCGCGCGCGGACGAGGGCAGCCTGGGCAGGGCGCGCGTGAGGGCCCACACCACCAGGGCCCACAGCGCTCCCTGCCACGTCACCTGCCACAGCGCCCGCAGGACGCCGAGCCCCCACTCCGCCACCGCATGCGGCTCCATGGCGCTCATTCCTCTCCCTCCTTCTTCGACTTGAGCCGGGCGACGGCCTCCTCCAACTGGCGCAGCTCGTCGTCACTCACCTCGTCGGCGTGGGCCAGCCACGTGGCGAAGGGCGACAGCGAGCCGGCCAGCGACTTGCGCACGAAGTCCCCCACCACGCCGCTCAGCAGCTCCGCCAGCGGCACGGCCGAGCTGTACTGGTACACGCCCTCCACCTTGCGCCGCGTGAGGTGCCCCTTGCTCCGCAGCCGCTCCATCACGGTGAGGATGGTGGAGCGCGCCAGCCCCTGGGGCTCGCCGAACTTCTCGGCCACCTCGCCCACCGTGGCGGGGCCGTGCTCCGCCACCCAGCGCAGCACCACCAGCTCCTGCTCTCCTGCCGGCTTCTTCATGCCCCTCACCCGCGTGACTACAAGTGTCGTCACGATGCAAGGTAGGCCGTGACTACGGTTGTAGTCAAGTCCGGGGCGCCTTTCCTTCCCAGGGGGGGTGCATGGCAGGCTGGGGGTCCACGCCACCCGGCCACATCCCCGAGGAATGACCCCCGCATGAAGACGCTTCGCACCTCGCTGCTCCTGCTCGGAGGAGGGCTCGCCCTCGTCTCTCCCCTCACCGCCCTGGCCAGGGACGCCACCGCGCCCGCCCCCACGGCGCTCGTGTCCTTCACCGAGCCCGAGTCCATGAAGCGCCTGGAGCGCAGCAAGCACAAGGTGGACTTCTTCCACCTGGCCAACCAGTTCGAGAGCCAGGGCAACAAGGCCTTCTGCGGCCCCACCTCCTCCGTCATCGTGCTCAACGCCCTACGCGCGAGCAACGAGGCCATTGCGAAGCCGCAGGACGCGCGCCTCGTGCTGGACGAGGACCGCGAGCTGCTGCCCGCCGGGTTCGATCCGCTCTTCCACCGCTACACGCAGAACAACTTCTTCGACGAGGCCTCCTCGAAGGTGAAGGCGCGCGAGCAGGTGTTCGGCAAGCCCGCGGACGAGGGGGGCAAGTCCGACGCCGGCATCCAGCTGCGCCAGCTGCAGGGGATGCTCGCGGCCAAGGGGCTCGACGTGAAGCTGCGCGTCGCGGACGACACGCTCACGGACGCCACCATCAAGGCCGAGCTGAAGGAGAACCTGAAGACGGCCAACGACTACGTCATCCTCAACTACTTCCGGCCGGTGCTGGGCCAGAAGGGGGGCGGCCACATCTCGCCGCTGGGCGCCTATGACCAGGCCTCGGACTCGTTCCTCGTCCTGGACGTCAACCCCAATGGGCAGTCGTGGGTGTGGGTGAAGGCGGACGCGCTCATCAAGTCCATGCGCACGCCCGACACCGCGGAGAACCGCGGCTACCTCCTGGTGAAGGAGGGCAACCTGGCCCAGGCCGCCGACACGAAGTAGTCCCGAGGGGAGGAGTGGGTGCTCAAGTGCGCTCGCGCTCGAGCACCAGGGGCATCCACTCCTCGCCGAGCCGCAGGCGGGGCACGGTGACGCTGCCATCCGAGGCGGCGGTGACGGTGCCGCGTGCCTGACCGAATCTCCAGCGGATGCGCTCGCCCGGCAGGCACCGGAAGCGCTGCACGCGCCGGGGCGTCACGTCCACCCTGGGCGAGTCGGAGACACCGGGGCCGTGCACCGCGCGCAGCGGCAGGACGAAGCGCCCGTGCGTGTCGAGGAGCCGGCTGGCGTCCCAGCGCAGCGAGCGGTTGAACATGCCCGCCACGTCGCCATCCCAGCCCGTGTCCCCGGGCACCTTCGGATCTCCCGCGTACCCGGAGTCATCGCGCCAGGGCTGGCGCCCACTGCTACCGCTGCCCGGGTCTCCATCCCACGTGGAGTGGCTGAAGGCCGGGAAGGCCAGGTCGCGCCGAAGGAAGGTGTTCGGGTCCCTCCTCGGGTTCCAGTCCTCGGCCCACCAGTACTTGCCCAGCCACGGGTCTGGTTCGATGTGCCCGCCCTCGTCCCAGACGGCGAGGTGGCCGATGCGCTGCTCCTGGAGCGTCTCGTAGAAGGAGGCGCCCGTGAGGGGGCTGCGCCCCACCACCGTGCCGAAGTGGATGATGGGGTCGTCCTTGCCGTGCTCCAGCAGGAGGAACTGCGAGCGAGCCTCGGGCTCGTCGCGCAGCGCCCGCGTCAAATCCAGACGGCTCCAGACGCCCAGGCCGTCCGCGTCCGGCACCTCCTCCTCCGGCATGCCCCACAGGCTGGAGAGCTGCGCCAGGCGCCAGGGCCGGTGCGCCCGCGCCACCGTCTGCGCATGCGTGGCGTGCACGCCCGCGAAGTGCCGCGCGTACAGCAGGCCGAGCGTCAGCGAGCCCGCGCCGCCCATGGAGTCGCCCTCGACGAAGACGCGCTCGGGGTCCGCGCCGGGCCAGGTGCGCAGCACCCACTCCAGCAGCGCCAGCACCCGGCGCGCGGTGTACGGAGGCACGGCCCCCTCCAGCGCCGAGGCCCGGGGCAACCGCTCGGAGTAGCCCCACCAGTAGGTGAGGTTCGGATCGCTCGGCTCGATGATGAAGTGGTCGGTGGCCTGCTGGGGCGTGGGCGGCCAGTTGCCCGCGCCGTGCAGGCGCACCGTCACCGGCATGGGGTACGAGGCCGAGGCCGCCAGTGGCACCGTCACCACCGCGGCGAAGGTGCGCCCGGCGTACCCGGGGCTGTCCAGCCACGTGTCCGTGCTCTGCTCCAGCGTCAGGCGGATGCCCCCCGGCTGCGACTCCCGCTGGACGATGCGCGGAGCGGGCGGGCGCACGGTGTCGTTCACCGTGAGCACCATGCTCGCCCGCGCCGTGGTGTGGCCGTCCGAGGCGGTGAAGGTGACGTCATGATGCGCCCCCCCCTGGATGAAGTCCGGCCGGAAGGTGAGCGTGCGAGAGGGCTCATTCCACCGTGCCCCCGGGGGCAGCCCGTCCGCGAAGATCCGAGTGGGCGCTTGTGCGCCCTGGAGCTGGACCGTGACGCGCAGCTCCTCCTCCTCGTTCACCGTCTGGTGGGGAGGGACCAGCAGCTTCAACGTCCGGGGGCCCGAGGTGAGCAGGGGATCGACCTCCGACCAGGCCGAGGCCGGCCGTGGCGAGTCCATCGTCAGCAGGGTCAGCAGCACCGGGAGCAACACCCAGTGCCGCGGATTGCAAGACTGGAACACCGACCCCCAACGCATCGTGCAACACCCTCATGAGCGGCCGTCGAGGGCGCCGAGTCCCCCAGGCCGCGGTACGAGGCCCCGATATGCCATTCAGCAAACCCCATGCCTTCGGGACAGCCCCGAAGAGGGGAGGCCTCCGAACATGGGAGGCCCCGAGCGCGTCAGCAACCCCGGACGCGGGGGTGCTGTTCCCGGGATACAGGCCGTGCGTTCACGGGTGGTCGGGATGCATCCGGTGGCGCCACCCGGTGCGCCGGGAGGTGAGCTCGCGGTTCTCGAAAAACTTCACCAGGACGAGCCCCGCGACGAAGCCGCCCACGTGGGCCCAGACGGCCACCCCGCCTTGGGAGTCGAGCTGATTGAGCTGGGGCAATCCGCTGAAGAGCTGGACGAAGAACCACCACAGCAGCACCGCCCAGGCCGGCAGGGGGATGATGCGGATGATGATGATGAAGATGAACAGCATGTTCACCCGCACGCGCGGGTAGAGGAGCAGGTAGGCCCCCATCACCCCGGAGATGGCGCCCGAGGCGCCCACCATGGGGATGGGCGAGGAGGGATCCACCATCACCTGCGCCGCCGCCGCCGCCAGGCCGCACACCACGTAGAAGACGAGGAAGCGCAGCCGCCCCATGCTGTCCTCGACGTTGTTGCCGAACACCCAGAAGAAGAGGCAGTTGCCCAGCAGGTGCCCCCAGCCGCCGTGGAGGAACATGGAGGTGAGGGGGGTGAAGCGGTTGATGGGGGCGTTGTCGACCAGGCAGTCCATGCCGGGACCGATGGGAACGCCCTCGCCCAACCGGGCCAGCCGGGTGAACTCGCCCGGGACGAGCCCGAGGTCGCACACGCTGGCGGCCAGCACTCCGGGGTTCAGTCCGGCACCCTGCACGAAGACCCAGGTGGCACCGATGGCACCGAGCAGCAGGTAGGTGACGACCGGGATGCGCAGTGTGGGGTTGTCATCGCTGATGGGAATCATCGAGGCCCTCCATCATGTCCATGACGGAGTGGGGGGGCAGGGATTTCGTCGCCCCTGTAAGGCGGCGGACGTCCTGCCCCGGGGTCGCTTCCTCCTGGAGGAAGCCGTCCCTAGCTGTGCGGGACATGGAAACCATCGTTCCCCGTTCCATTCCGCTGCCCGGTCTTCGCATGCAGGTGCTGGAGGCTGGCCCCGCCGACGGGCCGCTCGTGCTGCTGCTGCACGGCTTCCCCGAGTTGTCCGAAAGCTGGCGCGAGGTGCTCCCCCGGTTGGCCGCCGCCGGCTTCCACGCCGTCGCGCCGGACCTGCGGGGCTACGGCGGCACCGAGCGGACCGAGGGGGGATATGACCTCGACACGCTGGCCAACGATGTCGTCCAGTTGGCGCACCACCTCCAGCCGGGGCAACCCGTGCACCTGGTGGGGCACGACTGGGGCGGCCTCATCGCCTACCACGTGGCCGCCATGCACCCGGAGGTGGTGGACCGACTGGCCGTCATCAACGCTCCGCACCCAAGTGTGATGGCACGGGACATCTGGAAGCCCGCGCAGCTCGTGAGCTCCTGGTACATCTTCTTCTTCCAGCTTCCCTTCCTGCCCGAGCGCCTGCTGTCCGCGCGGGGGGGGGCGCTGGTGTCGCGCCTGCTGCGCCGGGCGATGGTGGACCCGTCGCGCGTGCCCGCGGGAAAGCTGGCGGAGTACGAGGCCAACTTCTCGCGGCCCGAGGCGGCGCGCGCGGCCCTCGACTACTACCGCCAGGCGTTCCGACGCATGTTGAGTCGGCGGGGCAGGCAGGAGACTCGGGACTACCCGCGCATCCGCGCGCCCTTCCTGCTCATCTGGGGCGAGCAGGATCCCGCCCTGCGCAAGACGCTGACGAGGGGGTTGGGGCGGTACTTCGAGCTGCGGCCCGTCGTGCACTACCTGCCCGAGGAGGGCCACTTCGTGCCGCTGGAGGCGCCGGAGAAGGTGGCGGCGCTCCTCCTCGAGCACTTCGCCGAGGAGCATCCCGTGGACACCTGGGGGCTGGAGGAGGTGTACGAGCAGGAGGTGTACGAAGAGGAGGGCCCGGGGCTCACTCCCTGAGGTGCAGCTTGCGCACCAGCTCCTCGTACTTCTCGGGCGGCAGGTTGGCCTTCAGCAGGGCCAACCGGAGCTGCTCGCTCTTCTTGTACACGGCGGAGTAGCCGCACTCGGGGAGGAACTCCGGCAGGGCCGAGTAGGCGAGGTTGCGCGGATAGTCCCGGCACATCCCCGGCCGGCTGTCATACGAGTCGCACTGCTTCGTCACCGGATCGTAGTGCGTGCAGCGGAAGATGAAGAGCTTGAGCTTGCGGTCCTCGCCCGTGTGCTCGAAGCCATTCACGAGCCGGTGCCACGTGAGCGTGAGCCAGCGCAGGGAGCGCAGCCGGAACACGGGGGTGCTCACCTGGATGACGGGGGTCTCGCAGCAGCCGCCGCAGCCGTTGCAGGCGCCCGTCAGCCGGTAGCGGGGCTCTCCCTGGGCCTTGAGCACCAGGCGGGTGATCCACAGGTCGCCGGTATAGCGCAGCAGTGCGAGCCGTTTGATGATTCGCCGAAAGGGCCCGTCCTTCATGGTGGCGAAGTGTACCAAGCCCTGCTTCAAATCCTCCAACCTCAACACCTTCCGGGGGAGACCGAACATGCAGACGTCGAATCGCTCGCCGTGGTCCCTGTCACTGGTGCTGCTCGCCGTCGCCTCGCTCGCTGCCGGGTGCGCCTCCGTTCGCCGCGAGGCCTACATCCACAACAAGACCCTGCAGCACGTCTACCGCAAGCCCATCGCCGAGGTATGGCCGCAGGTGCGCTCGATGCTCCAGGCGAGGGAGCTGCCGCTGCGCGAGGCCCCCGGCTCGTATGAGATCAGCACCGACTGGCACATGGTGGGGGCCCCCTCGTCGCTGGGCACCAACTACGTGCGCTATCTGGTGCGCGGCAAGCAGCCGAGCCCGGTCATGTGCGCGGTGGAGATCTTCAGGCAGAACCGCGTCGAGTCCGGCCCAGGCCCGGTGGATTCGCGCACCGGCCAGCGCCAGAACCTCGGCACCGATACCACCAACCTGAGGCGGGACGTGGAGATGGAGTGGGAACTCTTCCAGCGCGTGGACCCCGAGGGGGCCAAGGCGCTGCGCGAGGAGGCTGAGAAGGCGAGCAAGTAGTCCCCCGCCGCCCCGCGCGCTCAGTCGCGCAGGGGCAGCTCCACGGTGAGCCCGTCGAAGGCCACTTCGATGGGCCCCTTGAACTCCTCGCGCGCCTGGGTGAGCAGCCGCGCGGGGTCCGTGTCGTGCCGGCTGGACAGGTGCGTGAGGATGAGCCGCCTGGCCCCCGCCTCGCGCGCCACCTGGGCCGCCTCGCGCGCCGTCGAATGCCGCGTCTCTTGCGCGCGCTCCTGCTCGTCGTCGGAGAAGGTGGACTCGTGGATGAGCAGATCCGCCTCCTTCGCCGCGCGCACCAGGGACTGGCAGGGCCGGGTGTCGCCGGAGATGACCAGCCGCCGCCCGGGCCGCGGCTCGCCCACCACCTCCTCGGGACGCAGGGTACGCCCGTCCGGCAGCGTCACCGGCTCGCCGCGCTGGAGCTGGCCGTAGAGGGGCCCCGGGGGAATCCCCATCGCCCGGGCCTTCTCCAGGTTGAACTTGCCCGGGCGCTCGTCCTCCTGGAGCACGTAGCCGAGCGCGTTGATGCGATGGTCCACCCCCACCGCCTGCACCGTGTACCCGCCGCGCTCCACCTTGTCGCCGTCGCGCAGCTCGTGGAACTCCACGGGGAAGGAGAGCGACTCCACCCCCAGGTGGACGGCCTGGTGCAGCAGCCGGCGTGCCGGGGGCGGGCCGTAGAGCTGCACGGGCTTGTCCCGGCCCATCATCCCCAGGGTGCGCAGGAAACCGATGATTCCCAGGTAGTGGTCCGCGTGGAAGTGGGTGAAGAAGACGGCATCCACGGTGAAGCCGGTGCCGAAGCGCACCATCTGCCGCTGGCTGCCCTCGCCACAGTCGAACAAGAGCAGATCCGAGTCCGCCTTCACCGCGAGCCCGGACAGGTTGCGGTGCAGCGTCGGCTGCGCGGCCGAGGTGCCGAGGAAGGTGAGCCTGAGGATGGACATGCCGGCGCTGCCCACGATGGAAGTCCTCCTGCGCGGCGTCCGTCCGCCAGCGCCACGCCCCTTTAGCATGGACACGGGTTGCGGTATGAGGCGCCGCCCCGACAATGAGCGACTCCCTCACGTTCTCCCCCACGAGCGACCCGCGCCGCGTGCGCGCGGCCGATGGCTCCATCCACACCGTCCCCGCCGGCTGGGCCCTGCTGCCCCCGGGAGACGCGGGACTCACGCGCCGGGTGAAGGCCGCCGGCCCCTCCTGGACGGTGGTGGAGAAGAAGGGGCGCAAGCTCTTCTCGCGCGGGGTGTGGGCGCCCGAGGCCCACATCACCGCCGCCCAGGCCGCCCTGGAGTCCGAGCGCGCCACCCCGGCCTACGCCAAGCGTCGGGAGGCGGACGTGCGCCGCCGCGAGCGCGAGCAGTCCGAGTACGAGGTGGACTTCGCCAACGCCGTGCTGCGCTTCCTCGCCTTCGCGCCCACGTTCACCCCCCACGCGAAGCTGCTGGCCGTGGCGGTGTCGGCCCATGCCACCCCGGTGGGCAGTGGCACCGTGGCCCGTACCGAGCGCATCCCCATCGAGCGCCGTGCCGAGGCCGCCGTCATCGCCTGGATGCGCCACCAGACCACCGCCTACGACAACCTCTCCATCGCCCGGGTGAAGGGCGCGCGCCGCGAGGTGCGCCGCGAGCTGGCGGAGGTGTCCCGCGCGGTGTTGGACCTCCACCGCCGCGACGTGCCCCACCTGCCCGCCTCGTGCCCCCTCTGCACCGCCCTGGCGCGGCTCGGTGCTCCCGCTCGCTAGTCGGGATGCCCATTCGTTCACCTTAATGGTTCCATAAGCCAGCCTCGGGATATTTCTGACCCGCGATTCAGAAACGGGCTGGCGGAGTTTCTGACCGGCGGGTTAGGAACGCGCATCATGGCTCGCCCCGCGGACCCGCATGCTCGTGAAGCACTCATCGCCGCCGCCCGGGTGGAGCTCGTGAAGAAGGGCATCCGGGGAGCGCGCATCGAGGACATCACCGCCGCGTGCGGCCTCTCCAAGGGCGCCTTCTACCTGCACTACTCCTCCAAGGAGGCCCTCTTCCGCGAGCTGGTGGACGCGTTCATGGCGGCCATGGAGCGCCTCATCGTCCAGCGGATGGAGGACACGGAGCGGTTCTTCGCGGAGCACGGGCGGCTGGACTCGGGGGATGTGGCCGAACGCGCCGAGCGCTCCGCGCGCCTGTCGGCCCTCCACGCCGAGGGCGACCTGCGGACGCTGGAGCTGATGTGGGCCTACCGCGACGTGATGCATGTGCTCATGCGCGGCAGCCAGGGCACCGAGTTCGAGTCGCTGGTGTGGGGCATGGTGGATCGCGAGGTGGCGCGGGTGGCGCGCGACTTCCAGCGGCTCCAGGGCACCGGGGTGTGCCGGGAGGATGTCCCGCCCGCGGTCATCGGCTCGCTCATCGTCGGCACCTACCTGCTGCTGGCGCAGCAGATGAGCCAGATGGAGCAGAAGCCGGACCTGGCGGTCTGGGCCAGCTCCATCCACCGCCTCATCCGCGAGGGCAGCCAGCCCTCGGGCCTCCTCGCGGTGCCCGTGCCCGCGCCCAAGAAGACTTCCTCGCGCCCGTCCACCCAGACCCGCGCGCTCTCTCGTACCCGTACCCGCAGCACCCCGAGGTCAGGACCGTGAAACTCTCCAGGACGTCGCTCGTCGCCGGGCTCGCCACCGTGGGCGTGGTCGCCGCCGCGCTTCCCCTCTCCGGCTGCGAGGCGGACGCCGCTCCACCCCCCGCCGCCAAGGCCGCCACGGCGGAGCTGCCCTCGGTGACGCTCGCCACGACGAAGCCGGTGCGGGCCTCGCAGCGCGAGGAGGTGACGGGCACGCTCTTCCCCGCCCAGGCGCTCCAGGTGGGCTTCGAGGTGGGGGGCCGCCTGGAGAAGGTGCGCGTGAAGAAGGGCCAGGCGGTGCAGGAGGGCCAGGTGCTCGCGCAGCTCAACGCGGAGATCTCCGACGCGCAGCTCGCCCAGGCGCAGGCCGCGGTGGCCGCCGCCGAGGTGAGCTCCGCCATGGCCAGCGACGTGGCCGAGCGCAACGCGAAGCTCCAGGAGCAGGGCAACGTGAGCGACCTGCAGAATCGCACCACCTCCACCCAGGCGAAGCAGGCCGAGGCGCAGCTGCTCGCCGCCAAGGCGCAGCTCGCCCAGGCGCAGGCCGGCCGGCGCAAGCACGACCTCAAGGTGCCCTTCTCCGGCACCGTCGTCGACGCGCCCGAGCAGGTGGGCGCCATCGTGGGCCCCGGCGTGCCGATGTTCTCGGTGGAGAACCTGGACAGCCTTCTGCTGAAGACGACGGTGGCCGAGTCCGCGCGCGCCCGCCTCAAGCCGGGCAGCAAGGTGCGCGTCGAGGTCATCGGCGGTGGTGCCTCCACGGACGAGGCCATCATCCGCACCATCATCCCCTCGGCGGATGCGGCCACGCGGCGGATTCCGGTGGACATCCTCGTGCCCAACAAGGACGGCCGCTTCGTGGCCAACACCCTGGCGCGCGTCATCCTCCCGCTGGGCGAGGCGCAGGAGGCCCAGTCCATTCCGGCCACCGCGCTGTCCTCCTCGGGTGGGGACCATGTGCTGGTGGTGGCGGCCTCGGGCGAGGTGCGCCGCGTGGACGTGCAGGTGCTGGAGCGCCGCATGCGCGAGGTGGTGGTGAAGGCCGCCGCCCCGCTGGACAAGGTCGTCGAGTACCCACTGCCGTCCCTCACCGAGGGGACGCGCGTCTCCGTGAAGTAGTCGTAGGCCTCAGGCTCCCAGGGCGTTCCCCATGCTCCTCAGCGATGTCTCCATCCGCCGGCCTGTCTTCACGGCCATGCTGTCCTTCTGCCTCATCGTCCTCGGGGTGATGGGCTACACCCGTCTGGGTACGGATCTCTTCCCGGACGTCTCCTTCCCCGTGGTGGTGGTCAACACCCTCTACAAGGGCGCGGGCCCGGGGGAGATCGAGACCCAGGTCATCAAGCCCATCGAGGATGCCGTCGCGGGCATCAACGGCGTGGACAAAATCCACTCCTTCAGCCGCGAGAACGTGGGCACGGTCATCGTCCAGTTCAAGCTGTCGGCCAACCTGGACCGGTCGGTGCAGGAGGTGCGGGACAAGGTGTCGGGCATCGCCAACCGGCTGCCGCGAGACGCGGACGCGCCGGTGGTGGGCCGCGTGGACCTCTCCGCGGTGGCCGTTCTCACCTACGCGGCGAGCGCGCAGGCGGACTCGCGCACGGTGCGCAAGCTCATCGAGGACCAGCTCAAGCCGACCCTGGCGCAGCTCGAGGGCGTGGCCGACGTGCGCATCAACGGCGGTGATGTGCGGGAAATCCAGGTGGAGGTGGACCTGGACAAGGCGCGCGCGGTGGGCGTGTCGCCGATGGAGATCGCCCAGCGCATCGGCGCGGAGAACCTGGACCTGCCCGCGGGCCGGCTGCGGCTCGGGCCCACCGAGCTGACGGTGCGCTCGCTGGGGCAGTTCAAGAACGTGGACGAACTCCGGCAGCTCCCGGTGGCCCAGAGCCGCACGGGCGCCCAGGTGCGGCTGGAGGAGATCGCCACCGTGACGGATGGCGTGGCCGAGCGGCGTACCCTCGCGCGCCTCAATGGCCAGGACGCCGTCATCTTCGAGATCGTCAAGCAGCCCGGCTCCAACACCGTGGCGGTGAGTGACGCGGTGAAGCAGAAGCTGGAGAGCGTGGTGCCCTCGCTGGGCCACGACTTCAAGACCACGCTGCTCGTCGATCAGTCGGTGGACATCAAGGAGAATGCCCACGAGGTGTGGGTCGCCCTCATCTTCGGCGGCGCGATGGCGGTGCTCATCATCCTGATGTTCCTGTTGGATCCGCGCGGTACCTTCATCTCCTCGCTGGCGCTGCCCACCTCCGTCATCGGCACGTTCTTCGTGATGTTCGTGTTGGGCTACTCGCTCAACCAGATGACGCTGCTGGCGCTGTCGCTGGCCATCGGTCTGCTCATCGACGACGCGGTGGTGGTGCGCGAGGCCATCACCCACCGGCTGGAGCAGGGGGAGGATCCGGTGTCCGCGGCCTCCAACGGCACCAAGGACGTGGGCCTGGCGGTGCTCGCCACCACGTTCGCCCTGGTGGCGGTGTTCGTCCCGGTGGCCTTCATGCCGGGCATGGTGGGCCAGTTCCTCCAGCAGTTCGGCATCACCATCTCGGTGGCGGTGATCATCTCGCTCTTCATCTCCTTCACGTTGGATCCGATGCTGTCCGCGCGGCTGGCGAAGCAGCGCAAGCCGGGCGAGGTCCACAAGGAGAACGCGGTGGCCGCCGCCATCCGCCGCTTCCTGGACGACAGCGAGCGTGTCTACGCGCGCATCCTGCGCTGGGTGCTGGACCACAAGTGGCTCACCACGGGCATCACCGCGGCGGTGATGGTGGTGTCCTTCGGGGCCGCCAGCCGCCTGGGTGTGGAGTTCATCTCGCCCGAGGATCGCTCGCAGTTCATCGTGCAGCTCATCCTGCCCGACGCCTCCAATCTGTCGCAGACGGAGGCGCGCGTGGCGGAAGCCGAGAAGCTGCTGAAGGATATCCCCGAGGTGACGGACGTCTACTCCATCGTCGGTGACAACGGGGACGTGAACAAGGCGCGCCTGCGCGTGCTCACCGTGCAGAAGAACGCGCGCACCCGGGGCATCCAGGCCATCAAGGAGCAGGCCCGCGAGGTGCTCACGCCCGCGCTGGTGGCCACCCGCGTCATCATGCAGGACCCGCCCATCATCGACGGCCTGGGCGGCGACTTCTATCCCATCATGGTGCGCGTCATTGGTCCGGAGCTGGGGAAGATCCACGAGGAGGCCGAGCGCATCGCGCGGATCCTCCGCGACATCCCCGGGACCGCGGACGTGCGCGTGGAGTTCAGCCCGCCCAAGCCGGAGCTGGCCATCGAGATCGACCGGGCGCGGGCCAAGGACCTCGGCGTGAGCGCCGCGGCGCTGGCCCTCCAGATGCGCATGGCCATCGGCGGTGACGTGGCCGCCAAGCTGCGCGAGGGCGTCGACGAGACGGACATCCGCGTGCGTCTGAACGAGAGCGGCCGTGACACCCCCGAGCGCGTACGGCAGATCCTCATCGCCACTCCCCGGGGGCTCGTCCCGGTGACGGACGTGGCGAAGGTGGAACTGCGCGATGGCCCGAGCGTCATCGAGCACGAGAACCGCCAGCGCCAGCTCGCCGTCTATGCCCAGCTCGAGGGCGCGGCCCTGGGCGACGTGGCCAACGTGCTGCGCGCGAAGGTGGCCGAGAAGCCGCTGGCCCCGGGCTACTCGGTCATCTACGACGGGCAGATGAAGATGCTGACCGAGCAGAACGACGCGTTCGGCACCGCCTTCCTGCTGGCCTTCGTCTTCATCTACATGGTGCTCGCCAGCCAGTTCGAGTCCCTCAAGCACCCCTTCACCATCATGGTGTCGCTGCCGCTGGCGCTGGTGGGCGCGCTGCTGGGCCTCTTCTTCGGCGGCTTCCACGTGTCCATGGGCGCGATGATCGGCATCATCCTGCTGATGGGCCTGGTGACGAAGAACGCCATCCTCCTGGTGGATGGCGCGCTCCAGTACCTGCGCGAGGGCCTCTCGGTGGACGAGGCGCTGATGAAGGCGGGTCCGCGCCGCCTGCGCCCCATCCTCATGACGAGCGCCGCCATGGCCATCGGCATGGTGCCCACCGCCATCGGCAAGGGCGTGGGCTCCGAGTTCCGCGCTCCCATGGCCATCGCGGTCATCGGCGGCGTCATCACCTCCACCTTCCTCACGCTGCTGGTGGTGCCGGTGGTGTTCGCGGCCATGGAGCGGCTGGGCTTCAAGGGCGCCCAGAAGAAGAAGGACGAGGACGTTCCCCCGTCCTCCCTGCCCGTCGAGGAGCAGCAGCCCGGCCGCGCCGCTTGAGCGGCCCCCGGCGCTGCCCCGTCCCTCCTTTCTCCTCGAAGTCTCACGCACCTTATGAGCCTCCCCCTCAGCGCCGGGTCCGCCCGGCGCCCCGTCTCCCTCCTCCTCCTCGCGGCCCTCTCTCCGCTGGGCGCGCTCGCCCAGTCGTCCGCCGCCCCCCAGCTCACCCCCCAGGAGGTGCCCGCCGCGCAGCCCGTCACGGTGGCGGCGCCCGCTCCCGGCACGCTCCGCACGGTGACGCTCCAGGAGGCGCTCTCCCTCACCGTGAAGCAGAGCCCGGACGTGGCCGCCGCTCGCGCCCAGTCCGCCGTGGCGGCCGTGGGTGTGCGCCGTGCCTGGACGGCGTGGCAGCCCGAGGTGACGCTCAGCGGTCAGTTCGTCCACTCCAGCGCCGAGGCCCTGCTCGACCTCGGGGGCTTCGTCCAACTGGTGGCCGGCGTGTTCCAGCTCATGCCGGTGAACCCGCAGCTCATCCCGGAGCCCGTCGTCATCTCGGCGCGCAACTCGCGCTATGCGACGGCGCAGATCTCCCAGCCCCTCTTCACCCCGGCCGGTGTCTTCCTCATCGGCCCGGCGAAGGCGGGCGCGGAAGCGGCGGAGCTGGGCGCCCTGGAGGCGCGCGAGCAGGTGCTGCTGGCGGTGGCGCGCACCTACCTCGGGCTTCAGGGCATCTCTCAGATGATGGACGCGGCGCGCGAGGCGGAGCAGGTGGCCCTCCAGCGTGAGCGGGAGGCCAAGGCACAGCTCGGCATGGGCATGACGGTGGAGGCGGCGCTGCTGCGCGCCCAGGCGGAGACGGCCCAGGCCCGGGTGCAGCTCGCGCAGCTCTCCGGCCAGTCCGCGCAGCTGCTGGCGCTGCTGGGCGCGCTGGTGGGCGAGCCCGTGCAGCCGGCCCCGCTGGAGGCCTCGGGTGCCCGCTGGGAGGTTCCCTCCGAGGACAAGAACCCCTGGGAGGACACCTTCGCGGTGCGCGCGGCGGCCAAGGCGGTGCAGGCCAACGAGGGCAAGGTGACGTACGACCGCTTCTCGTGGCTGCCGAGCGTCGCCGCCGTCGCCCGCGGCAACTACAACTCCAACGCCGGCTTCACCGGGCAGAACACCACGTACGATGTCGCCGTGGCGGCCACGATGCCGCTGTATGACCGGGGGCAGCGCTACGCGGCGCTCCACGAGGACCAGGCCCGGCTGGCGCAGGCGAAGGCGCAGTACGAATCATCGCGCGCCAGGGCCCGTGCCAACTGGGTGGCGGCGGGGGCCAACCTGGAGGCGTCGCGGGCGGCGCTGGTGCAGGCCGAGGCCCAGGCGCAGCTCGCCGCTCGCGTGCAGCAGCAGGTGGCGGCGGCCTTCAAGGCGGGAGTCGCCACCAGCCTGGAGATGTTTGACGCGGACACGCGGCGCTTCCTCGCCGCCAGCGCCGCGGCCCAGGCCCGGGCCACGGTCGAGATCCGCCGTGTCGAGCTGGCCGCCGCGGCGGGCCGCATCGCCTCCTCGCTCGAGCAGCCAGGGGAGCCAGAGCGGCAACGGCAGTGAGCCCGGACGCCGCGCCAGCTCCGGGGTTGCTCGCGGTGGACCTCGGGCTCCGCTCGGGGCTGGCCCTGTATGGGCCCGATGGGCGGTTGCGCTGGTACCGCTCGCAGAACTTCGGTTCCCACTCCCGCCTCAAGCGCGCGGTGCCCGCGGTGTTGCACTCCGCGGGGCCGCTCACGTGGCTCGTGCTGGAGGGGGGCGGGCCCATCGCCGACGTGTGGGAGCGCGAGGCCGCTCGGAGGGCACTCCCCGTGCTGCTCGTGTCCGCCCAGGACTGGCGCGCTCGGCTGCTGTATGCCCGCGAGCAGCGGACCGGAGGGTTGGCGAAGGACGCCGCCGGTGTGCTCGCACGACGGGTCATCGAGTGGTCCGGTGCGCCTCGGCCGACCTCGCTGCGGCACGATGCGGCCGAGGCCGTGTTGCTCGGGCTGTGGGGCGCGCTGGAGGTGGGGTGGTTGGCGCAGGTGCCGCCCGAGGTGCGCAGGTAGCTCAAGCCCTCTTGGAGCTCTCTCCCGTCACCACCGCCGAGCCGATGAGGTGCGCCAGCCGCAGGGCCTCCGGTACGTGGCCCCGGTCCGTGAGTCGCTTCAATGCCTCCGCCACCCACGCGGGCTCCTCGCCCTGGACCTGGAAGGTGAAGCCTCCCCGTTGGTGGATGGGGCCCGCCCGCTTCAGCAGCTCCAGTCGCCGCTCCGCCCGGGGCAGGTTGCGCAGCGCGCGCTCCACCGCCTCCAGGTCCGGCATCCGCCGCATCACCGCCACGCACGGCTTGCCCAGCCGCTCCGCCAGCCTCGGCAGGTCCACGACGTTGAAGCCCCCGAAGGCAATCCCATCCAACAGCACCAGGTGGAGCTGCGGCAGGAACTTGCCCCCCACCAGCAGCCGGCACACCTCGTCCGTGGCGTTCCACCCGTCCTTGCGCACCCGCCCCCAGACGAGCCCCTCGAAGCGCGTGCCGCCGCACACCGTCCCCACCAGCGGCACCACCGCTCCCGCGCGCTTCACGAAGGGCGCGTCATCGAAGCCGGCCACTCGGGGCAGGGGAGGCAGGCGCGACATCTTCACCCCCAAAAAGGAAGAGCCCGACCCCTGACGAGGTCGGGCTCCAGGAGTCACACGCGGCGTGATTCAGATAGCGCGGACGTTGGCCGCCTGAAGGCCCTTCGGACCGCGCGTCACGTCGAACTCCACGCGCTGTCCCTCGGCCAGGGAGCGGAAGCCATCCATGGTGATGGCCGAGTGGTGGCAGAACACGTCCTCACCACCGCCGTCCTGCGTGATGAACCCGAAGCCCTTCGCATCGTTGAACCACTTGACGACACCAGTTGCCATGATCCGTTCTTCTTTCGTTACACGGCGGCAACGCCGCCTTTCGGCTCTCAGCTGAGCCGGGGCCTCAGGCGTAATCCCTCCCCCGCCGGAAGTCGAGTAGGGGAGGGCTCCAATTGTTCACTTCACGCCCGAGCGGCGTTGATACCGGACTCCACCGCGTCCACGTCCGCTGACGTCAGCTCCACCTTCTCGCCCGTGGGCGGGTCGAAGGGGGCGCGGCCGATCTGCTTCGTGCCGAAGCGCGGGAAGAAGGGCGCCAGCACGTAGCTGCGGAAGCACCACCCGAAGAAGCTGCGGTGGATGAGCTCCGGGTGGATGAGCGGGGCAATCTTGGCGTGGGCCTCGCGCAGGGTGCTCCAGTGGGCGCCCGGCATCTCATGGTGGGCCGCGTGCAGGCCATTGTTGAAGAGGAAGAAGTTGATGAGCACCCCATCGAAGCTGCGCGAGTGGTCGTGCTCGCTCCAGGGGTCCGTGTGGACGTGCTGGATGTAGTTGAAGAACATGATGGTCCACAGCGCGAAGAGCGCCGGGACGAGGAAGGCGAAGCCCCACACCTTCAGGCCCTGCGCGAACCCGTGCCACGCGATGGCCAGACCCAGCAGCGCCAGGTGCAGGCCGGCCCACATCACGTACTGCGTGACGATCTGCCGGAAGAGCGTGGGGTTGGATTGCCGCGCCTTGCGGATGTACTGCTTGATGGGATCGCTCTGCCAGTAGGAGGAGACGAAGAAGTACGTGAAGGCGACCCACCAGTTGTGCTTGTCGGTGTAGCGCCAGGTGATGGTCGCGTCGCCCGCCTTGTTCACGTACTTGTGGTGGTTGAGGTTGTGCGTCGGCACCCAGGCGAAGGTGGGGTAGCCGTAGAAGTGCGACAGCCAGTACCCGAACACGGCGTTCATCCGCCGGTTCTTGAACGTGGGGCAGTGGTTGTGGTTGTGCGCCATCACGCCGGCACTCAATGCCAGGTAGCAACCGAGCGGGCTGAGGTAGGGGATGAGCCCGGGGTCGAAGTACTGGGCCAGTGCGACGACTGGCATCACGAGGCACCAGAGCAGGGTGCGGTAATCAGCGGCGTAGCGAGGGGTCATGATGAGGTCCTGGGGCTATAGCCGACGCAGTATGTGCCACCTAGGAGAGTTTCCGAAACAGGACTGGCGCGTGGGCAGGTGCGAGCCCCCATGACTAGCTTCAGCCAGGGAGGTAGTGGCCCATGAATCGCAGCCCCGTTCCCCCCGCCCGAGGCGCCACCGTGCGCGGTGCGCTGGAAGCCGAGCTGGCCACGGCGCCCGAGACGGGCTTCACCGCCAAGGAGCTGTCCGCGCGCGTGGGCATCTCCGAGAAGGACGTGGCCGGGCACCTGGAGCACCTGGAGAAGTCCCTCAAGGCGGGCGGGGCCGCGCTGGAGGTGATTCCCGCCGAGTGCCTCGCGTGCGGCTTCGTCTTCCGCGACCGCAAGCGCCTCACCCGGCCCGGCTCGTGTCCCGAGTGTCGCTCCACCCGGATCGACCCCCCCGCCTTTCGCATCCGCTGAGCCCGCGAAAGCGAAGCGGCGGGAAGCCCGAGGCTCCCCCCCGCTCGTCACTGCGTCAGGCCGTGAGGGCCTGGAGTGACTAGGCCGGCTTCACGCCCGACTTGGGCTCGTCACCGGTGAGGGCCGCCATCGGGGTCTCGATGCGCATACCGTAGAACGAGCGGTACACGAAGAAGAGCGAGGCGACGAAGAAGATGACCGAGAACACCCGGGTGATGCCGGCGTTGCCGCCGGCCACCAGCTCCACCGCCAGCTCCACCGCCAGCAGGCCGAAGAGGGTGGTGAACTTGATGACCGGGTTGAGCGCCACGGACGAGGTGTCCTTGAAGGGGTCGCCCACCGTGTCGCCCACGACCGTGGCCGCGTGCAGCTCCGTGCCCTTGGCCTTCAGCTCCGTCTCCACCAGCTTCTTCGCGTTGTCCCAGGCGCCACCGGCGTTGGCCATGAAGACCGCCTGGTACAGGCCGAAGAGGGCGATGGAGATGAGGTAGCCCACGAAGAAGTACGGCTCGAGGAAGGCGAAGGCCAGGGTGCTGAAGAACACGCCCATGAAGATGTTGAGCATGCCCTTCTGCGCGTACTGGGTGCAGATCTCCACCACGCGCTTGGAGTCCTCGACGCTCGCCTTCTCCACGCCCTCCAGCTTGATGTTGGCCTTGATGAACTCCACCGCGCGGTAGGCGCCGGTGGACACCGCCTGCATCGAGGCGCCGGAGAACCAGTAGATGATGGCGCCGCCGGTCACGAGGCCCAGCAGGAAGGGGGCGTGCAGCAGGGACAGGTTGGCCGCGTTGGCCGCGTTGAGGGAGCGCATGCCGTCCGCGCCCGTGGTGATGCCCACCAGGATGACGATGATGGAGAAGATCATCGTCGTGGCGCCCACCACCGCGGTGCCGATGAGCACCGGCTTGGCCGTGGCCTTGAAGGTGTTGCCCGCGCCGTCGTTCTCCTCCAGGTACTGCTTGCCCTTCTCGAAGTCCGGCGAGAAGCCGAAGTCCTTCTGGACCTCCGCCTTCACGTTGGGGACGTTCTCGATGAGCGACAGCTCGTACACGCTCTGCGCGTTGTCCGTCACCGGGCCGTAGGAGTCGACAGCGATCGTCACCGGGCCCATGCCCAGGAAGCCGAAGGCCACCAGACCGAAGGCGAACACCGCCGGGGCGATCATCAGCGAGTTGGGGATGTCGAGGCTGAAGAAGTACGCGCCGCCCATCAGCGCCGCGATGATGATGCCCATCCAGTAGGCCGAGAAGTTACCGGCCACGAGGCCCGAGATGACGTTGAGCGACGCACCACCCTCGCGGGAGGCCGTGACGACCTCGCGCACATGGCGGCTCTCGGTGGAGGTGAAGACCTTGATGGCCTCGGGGATGATGGCGCCCGCCAGCGTGCCGCAGGTGATGATGGCCGACAGCTTCCACCACAGCGTGGTGTCGCCGGCCAGGTTCGGGATGAGCAGGTAGGAGACCAGGAAGGTCAGCGCCACGGACACGATGGACGTCAGCCACACCAGGAACGTGAGCGGGTGCTCGAAGTTCATGTGGTCCGCGTTCTTGTACTTGCCGCCCTGGATGATGCCGTTGAGGCCGTAGGAGCCCAGCGAGGCGAGCACCATCACGATGCGCATCATGAAGATCCACACGAGCAGCTGGACCTGGAGATCCGCCCCCGGCACCGCCAGGAGGATGAAGGTGATGAGCGCCACGCCCGTCACGCCGTAGGTCTCGAAGCCGTCGGCCGAGGGGCCCACCGAGTCACCGGCGTTGTCACCGGTGCAGTCCGCGATGACGCCCGGGTTGCGCGCGTCGTCTTCCTTGATCTTGAAGACGATCTTCATCAGGTCCGAGCCGATGTCGGCGATCTTCGTGAAGATACCGCCCGCGATGCGGAGCACCGAGGCGCCCAGCGACTCACCGATGGCGAAGCCGATGAAGCAGGGGCCCGCGAAGTCGGGCGGGACGAACAGGAGGATGAAGAGCATCAGCAGGAGCTCGGTGGAGATGAGCACCATGCCGATGGACATACCGGCCTGCAGGGGGATGGCGTAGGTGGGGTAGGGCTTGCCACGCAGCGACGCGAAGGCCGTGCGGCTGTTGGCGAAGGTGTTCACCCGGATGCCGAACCAGGCCACGCCGTAGCTGCCGGCGATGCCGACGAGGCTGAACACGAGGATGGTGATGACCTTGATGGCCTCCATGTGCCGCAGCAGGCCGAAGTACACCACCATCACGGCGCCGATGAGCACCTCGAGCATCAGGATGAACTTGCCCTGGGTGATGAGGTACGTCTTGCAGGTCTCGTAGATGAGCTCGGAGATCTCGAGCATCGACTTGTGGACCGGCAGGTTGCGCAGGGCCGTGTACTGCATGAAGCCGAAGACGAGGCCGAAGACGCAGACGACGATGCCGGCCATCAGCAGCGCGCGGCCGTCGAGGCCGCCGATGAACTGGACCGTGCGGAAGTCGGGGAGGACGAGGTCCGCTTCGCTGGCGCGGGCGGTGCTGCCGGCCAGCACGGCCAGGAGTCCGAGGACCCTGGCGGCCGTCCCGGTGACGCTCGCGCGGAGAGCGTCCATCCGTGAAGTGGGTTTCATGGGGTTGCAACTCCTCAAGAGAGAGTGTCGAGGGGTTGGCCGCCTGCGGGCGGGGAATCCGCACGCCGACGCTTCAGCACAGCCTCGCCCTTCAGGCTGGATAGAGAGCAAGCCTGAAGGCGGCCGGCGTGTACCACGGCCCGGGTGAGGAAGTCGAATTCCCGTGAGAGGGATTATTCCCCGGGTGTCAACCTCAACCCCGTCCGGGGCCGTCCTTCATCCCCCGGCCTTATCTCCAGGGTAAGCGCGGCTTCTCGGGACGGGAGGGGGTGAAGCGCCCCTCACCGTCCCAGGCCACGGACTACAGCACCTTCACGTTGAGGGTCTTGAGGACCTGGTCACCGCGCATGATGGTGATGTTCCAGTCGCCCGCCTTGTTCAGGCGCACGCCTGTCCACTGACGGGCGCGCCAGCCCTCGCCCTTGACCTTCACGTCCTTGGTCTCGCGCACCACGTTGCCCTGCTTCACCTGGACCATCAGGTCCTCCACGGTGTCGCCCTGCGGCACCAGGTAGGACTGCCACAGCATCACCGAGGTGTTGGCCTTGACGCCCTCGGGAGCCACCTCGGCGGTGCACTCGAACTTGTTGGGGCCGTCCTTGGCCACCTCGGTGCACAGCTTGGCCTCCACCAGCACCGGACCCTGGGTCTGGCCCTTGTAGAAGTAGTCCCAGGTGCTCTTCACCGCGTCGGCGGACGGCACCTTCACGGGCTCGCGCGCCGCGGCCTCGGGCGCCGCCGCATCCTGCGCCATCGCCACGCCGCCAAACGCCACCACCGCGCACATCGCCAGCTTCTTCAGATTGCCTGCCATGGTGTTTCCCCCTCGATTGGGTTGCGCGCGAGTGTCTAGCACAGGACGGCCCCGGGCTGGCCAGCGGCGCGAGCCCTCAGCCCCACAGGAGGAAGGCGAGGGTGACGAGCGGCAGGTAGACGAGGAAGGTGAGCAGGAGGAAGCCGAGGATGTCCTTGAACTCGAGCCGCGCCACCGCGAGCAGGGGCAGGGCCCAGAAGGGCTGGATGAGGTCGGTGGCCATGTCGCCCCAGGCGTACGCCAGCACCACCTTCTCCGGGGCCACCCCCAGGGTCCTCGCCGCCTCCAGGAGGTAGGGCGCCTCGATGGCCCACTTGGAGCCGCCCGAGGGCACGAAGTAGTTCACCACGCCGCTGTAGAGGTAGACGATGGCGGGGAAGGTGCCGGGGGTGGAGAGCGAGACGAAGAGCTGGCCGATGCGCTCGGTGAGGCCGGTGGCCTTGAAGATGCCGTAGATGCCCGCGTAGAGGGGGAACTGGAGCACGATGCCGTGCAGCACGCTGGCGGCCTCCTCGCTGGCCTTGAGCAGCCGCGCGGGGGTGGCGTGCAGCAGCACCGCCAGCGTGAGGAAGAGGAAGTTCACCACGTTGAGGTTGACGGCCTTCCAGCCACCGTTGACCCACAGGTGGTGGCCGAACCACAGCAGGCCGAGCGCCCCGAAGACGAGGTTGAGCAGCGGGGAGAAGTCCAACCAGACGGCGGGGCTCCGCTCGCTCGGGCGCACGGGCGGCACGAAGTCCTGGAGCTGCTCCAGGGTGGCCGGGTCCACCCGCACGGTGCGCTCGGGCCGCGGGTGCATGGCCCACGCGAGCACCGTGAGCACGAGCACCACCCCCACGGTGAGCCCCAGGTTGAAGGGGGAGAAGAGCGTCCGGTCAATGGGGATGACGCCGAGCTGCTTCTCCAGGAAGTGGCCGGGGGTGGCCACCAGCAGGGGCGCCGAGGCGGACAGGCCGGCGTGCCAGGTGGCGCCCAGGCCGAAGTAGGCGCACGCCACCAGCAGGCGGTAGTCCACGTCCGGCTGGCGCCGCACCACGAAGCGCACCAGCATGGCGCTGGCCACCAGCGACAGGCCCCAATTGATGTAGGCCAGCCCCATGGAGACGAGCGCCATGAGCACCACCGCGCCGCTCGGGCCGCGCGCCAGCCCCGCCAGGCGCACCAGCAGGGCCCGCACCGGCTGGGTGAGGGCCAACAGGTAGCCGGTGAACATCACCACGGCCATCTGCATGGAGAAGGTGAGCAGCTCCCAGAAGCCGCCGCCCCAGGACGCCAGCACGCGAGCCGGCGGGGCGTCGGCCCAGCCGAGGGCCAGGCCCATGGTGAGCAGCGACAGCAGCACCGCGATGGCGAACGCGCTGGGCACGAAGCGCGCGGAGAAGCGGCCGAGGGCCTCCGCGATGCGAACGAGGGTTTCCACGTGACGTCGGCTCCGATGGGCGTGCGGGGGCGCGTGTACCCCGGCCTACATCTGAGCACGGAGCCGCGCGCCTTCCGAGAAAACCCCCCCAGCGTTTTTTGCCGCTGGCACGGTCTCAATGACAGACAGGCTACACTCCGGGTCCCACCTCTGTCTGGATTCGAGTGAAGCCCCAGCCCCGGAACACTTTCCTTGTCAGGAAATGCGCAGCCCCCCACTTGTCGCTCCGCGGGACAATGGCCATCTCGGCGGCAATGGCCTACCGCGTCCATATCCCCGTGGAGCTGTGGAGCACCTTGAAGGCGCTCCCGTCAGAGCTCGTCGAGCGATTGCATCGGCGCATCGATGACATCGCCCAGCTGGCCGAGGTCGCTCCGCCCCTCAACCCGCTCTGGTTGAAGCTCGGCGCCACCGACCTGCCGCTGCTGCGCTGCGTCGTGGAGGGGTATGCCGTCCTCTACGAGGTGGATGAGTCCTGTCGCACCGTCTCCGTGCTCGACATCGAGCAGGAGGAGGAAGACACGGTCTCCAAGCCCTCCAACCTCCTGGCCGTCCACAGGCACTGAGCCGGGTCTCGGGTTTCACCAGGTGCGCAGGAAGAAGTACGCCGTCATCGACCAGCCCACGGCGATGACGAAGCCCCGCACCCACCTCGGGTCCAGCTTCCGCGCCCACACCGCGCCCAGGAAGCCGCCCACCACCGCGCTCGTCACCATCACCAGCGCCAGGGGGTAGTCCACCACCCCCGACAGCACGAACGTCACCACGGCCAGCGCGTTGATGAGGCTGCTGAGCAGCGTCTTCAGCCCGTTCATCCGGTGGATGTCCGTCATCCCCAGCAGCGCCAGCCCGGCCAGCATCATCAGCCCGATGCCCCCGCCGAAGTAGCCGCCGTATACCGCGATGAACCCCTGGAGCCCGAGCGCCGCCAGCCGTCCGCCTCGCTCTCCCGCGTGCGCTCCCAGCACCGCCTTCAGCCGGTTGCCGAACGTGAACAGCAGCGTCGCCACCAGCAGCAGGAAGGGCAGCACCCGCAGGAACACCTCTCCCGGTGTCCCCACCAGCAGCAGCGCTCCGGCCAGCCCTCCCACCGCGCTCACCCCTCCCAGTGACAGCGCCTCGCGCTTCACCTGCGCCACCTCGCGCCGGTAGGCCCACGCGCTCGCCACCGACGCCGGCCACAGCACCACCGTGCTCGTCGCGTTGGCCACCACCGGGTTGATGCCCAGCACCACCATCGCCGGCACCGTGAAGAAGCTGCCCCCGCCCGCCACCGCGTTGAGCGCTCCCGCCAGCAGCGCGGCTCCGACGAGGATCAGCAGATCGGTGGGTGGGAGCATGAGGGGCGCGGAAACCTGTAGGACTTTCAGCCCGGCTTCGCCACTTTTTACAGCCTCGCCGTCCACTCCCCGCACCACGGAATCAGGGGATGCGCGCCGATAGTGTCCTGGAGGCTGGGGCTTCCAACCACTTCCCGACACTCCAAGTCCGCGAAGTGCTTGCCCGCTCGTCGGCATGAAGTTGGCAAGAGAAGAAAAGTGCCGTGAAACCCCACTCCTCCCCGAGCTGCTCCTGCCACCTCGCCCATCCGGAACTGGCGGAGTGCCCTACCTTGCTGCGGGCCCGGGACGAGGTGCCACAGCCCCCGACGCTCCCGCCCACGGGCGAGCGCGGCGGAGAGCGGCTCGTCGGTCAGCGCTTCGGTAGCTTCATGGCGCAGCGCGAGGTGGGTCGCGGAGGCATGGGGACGGTGCTGCTCGCCGAGCATGTCCTCATCCCCAAGCGCGTCGCGGTGAAGGTGCTCCACCGCCACCTCGCCGAGGAGCCGGAGCTCGTCTCCCGCTTCCTGGCCGAGGCGCGCGCGATGAGCCTCGTGCAGCACGAGAACGTCGTCACCGTGTACGACCTCGACACCCGCGAGGGCCGCCCCTACTTCGTCATGGAGTACCTGGAGGGGCAGAGCCTCGCCGCCTTCGCGCGCGGGCCGCTGGAGCCCCGGCTGGTGGTGGATCTGCTCGCCCAGGTGTGTGACGCGCTCGGCGCCGCGCACGCGCACGGCATCATCCACCGCGACCTCAAGCCCGCCAACGTCTTCCTCGTGCAGGGCCCCCAGGGGCGCCAGCGGGTGAAGCTGCTCGACTTCGGCATCGCCAAGCGGCTCGTCGGCTCCGACGGGGAGACGCCCACCCGCACCGGCGTGCTCATGGGCACCCCGGAGTTCATGGCCCCCGAGCAGTGTGGCGGTCAGGAGGTGGACGCGCGCACCGACCTCTACGCCGTGGGGGTACTCGGCTACCAACTGCTCACTGGCGGCGCGCCCTTCACCGGCCGCAGCGCCGCGGAGATCCTGGTGGCCCACCTCCAGCAGATTCCGCGCCCGCCTCACGAGGTGCGCCCGGGGATTCCTCCCGCGCTCTCCGCGGTGCTGCTGCGTGCCCTCGCCAAGCAGCCCGAGGCGCGCTTCTCCACCGCCTCGCAGATGCGCGCCGCGCTGGAGGCTTCCCTCGCCGCGGCGCGCACGCCCCCACCCCTTCCGGAGTCCGGCCTCTTCACCGCGCGCGTGCCGGTGCATGGCTCCCTGGGCGTGCGCGAGTACCCGTGCGAGCGCGTGGGCCGCACCGGGCTCGTCCTGCGCACGGGCAACCCGCCGCCGCCCCTCCTCGAGGACGTGTCGCTCTTGCTGCGGCTGCCCGGTGGCGAGCTGGCCTGCACCGGCCAGGTGGTGCGCCACGTGACGGCCGAGCAGGCCCAGGCGTGGAACATGGTCCCGGGCTTCGGCGTGGAGCTGCGCGACACCACCGCCGCCTTCCAGCAGACCTTCGCCCGACTGGTCGCGGGGGAGAAGCCCGCCGCGACCACGCCTTCCGCACCGCTCCAGGACGATGCCCGCGCCGAGCCCGTGCTGCGCGAGTTCCGCCACCGCCTCGCGGGAGACCACTACGCGGTGCTGGGACTGCCCCGGGACGCCGACGCCGACACGGTCCGCACCCACGCTCGCGAGGCTCGCAACCGCCTGGAGCCCCTGCTCACGCTCCCCCTGTCGCCCGCCCAGCGGGACCTCGTCCAGCGGGCGCTCGCCCGGGTGGCCGAGGCGCTCCTCGTGCTTGGCCACGTGGAGCGGCGCGTGGAGTACGACGCGGAGTTGCACAACGTGGGTGGGGTGCTGCGCTGCCTCGCCGCCGGCCTCACCGTCACCACCCTGGAGGCGTGCCGCCGCCGCTACATCGCGCGCCATCCCCAGACGGAAGGGCACTCCGTGCTGCACTTGGCCTCGGGTGACGTCTTCCGCTCCGCCGGACGGCTCTCCGAGGCCCTCTCCGCCTACGAGGCCGCCCTGCGGGTGGATCCGCTCCACCTGGAAGCACTCAAGCGTTGGCATGCCGTGAAGGCGAGGGTTCGTCCCAGTGCGTCGACCGCGGCCCACCGTTAGTATCGCCGCGCACGCATGGCCTCCGACCCCTCCGACGTCGACGACAAGCTCCCCACCCAAGGCCGTCTCTCCCGCTTCCGCAAGCTGGCCGGCCTCTCCGCGCAGCTTGGCGCGGACGTCCTCATGAGTGGGGCGAAGCGGCTCGTTGGTCAGGAGCCCGAGCTGCTCAGCAAGGCCGCCGCCGAGAAGCTCGTCTCCACCCTGGGAGAGCTCAAGGGCGCGGCCATGAAGCTCGGCCAGGTCGTGTCCATGGACACGGAGTTCCTCTCCCCCGAGGTGCGCCAGGTCATCGCCCGCCTCCAGAACGAGGCCCCGCCCATGCCCTACGAGGTGGTGGCGCGCGTGGTGCGCGAGGAGCTGGGGGACGCCCCCGGGGTCCTCTTCCGCGAGTTCGAGCGCCAGCCACTCGCCGCCGCGTCGCTGGGGCAGGTGCACCGCGCGGTACTGCACGATGGCCGGCCCGTGGCGGTGAAGGTGCAGTACCCCGGCATCGCCGAGACGCTGGTCGGGGACATGGAGAACCTCGGGCTGGTGGTGAAGACGATGTCCAAGGCCTCGCGCCTCACGGATGGCACCGCCTACTTCCGTGAGCTGCGCGAGGAGATGTTGCTGGAGACGGACTACCGCCGCGAGGCCGAGCTGTGCACGGGCTTCGCCCGCAGCGTGGCGGGCCTGCCGGAGCTCAAGGTGCCCGAGGTCATCCCCGAGCGCACCACCGGCCGCGTGCTCACCCTGGAGCTGCTCCAGGGGCGCACCCTCAAGGACTGGGTCGTCTCCGAGCCCTCCTCCGCCGAGCGCTTCCGTGTGGCGCGCCTGCTCATCCTCGCCATCTACGGCCCCTTCTTCACCCACGGGGAGATGCACGCCGATCCGCACCCGGGCAACTTCATGGTGCTGGAGGACGGGCGGCTGGGGCTCTTGGACTTCGGCTCCATCAAGCGCTTCACCCCGCGCTTCGTGGACGCCAACCGGCGCATGTTCCTGCACGCCGTGCGGCTGGAGTCCATGGACGTGCTCGGGCTGAGCCGCGAGGTGGGCTTCACCACGGAGTTGCCGGACGCCGAGGCCGCCGACCTCATCCAGGAGATCCTGCGCATCGCCGGCCGGCCCATGCGCTCCTCGCCGTACGACTACGCCGCGTGTTCCATCACCCGCGACATGAAGCTGCACTTCGCGCGCAACGCGCCCCGCTTCCTGAAAATCCGCCCGCCGGCCGAGGCGGTGATGTTCTTCCGCTCCACCGGGGGACTGGCGCAGAACCTGCGACTGATTGGCGCGAACGGAGACTTCCGCCGCGTCTTCGAGGAGGTCGCCGCGCTGCTGTGAGCGCCCCGGGGACAGCGGCCGGGGCGCGGGCGGGCCCTAGCGGGCGCTCGCCGCCGGCAGCTTGCTCTTCTTGTAGATGCTGATGAGCTTGCGGGCCAGCGCCTCGCCCTGGACGCTCTTGGAGATGTAGCCGTCCGCGCCCGAGGACAGCGCCAGCGAGCGCAGCTTGGACTCGTCCGAGGCCGAATAGAGGATGAAGCGCGTGGTGGCCGGCGCCTGATTGCGCGCCAGCGCCAGCACCTTGTCACCGCTGAGTGCCGGGATGTTCACGTCCAGCAGCACCAGGTCCGGGATCGCATTGCGCACCAGGTTGGACACACCCAGTGAGGAGCGGTGGGTTCGGACCTCGAAGCCGTACGCGTTCAGTGTGCGCTCCAGCAACATGAGCTGGTCCACATCGTCGTCCACCACGAGGACACGAATCTTGTTCTCGCTCTCGGACATGGGGGCTCCCTTTGGAGTTGAGCAGAGATGGTTTCCGGAGCAGCCGAGGGGCTGCGGCGGGAGGTGAGCATACCGTCCCGTCCCGACAAGTGTGATGCCTGCCCCCTCGCGAAGGAAGCCGGGAGGCCCGAAATTGGACGTCCGCAGTCCAGGGAGTCGTGCAATCCCGGTAAGAACCCGGTGCGAAGAGTCCAGTGAGCCGGGCAAAGCCGGAGAAGACGGCATCGGCGAGCATCTGGAGGGGGCCGGAGCGGATCATCCGGGGTCGGGTTTCTGAGAAGCTGGGGGGAAGCGGACGCGCGGGGCGGCTATGTTCACTGGTACAATTCCCATTCAGCGCGGCGCTGCCAAGAGTGGAGACAAATGTCTTTCTCCATTCACATCGACCGACCCCTGACTCCTCTCTTCGAGGAGTTGCCTCTACCCATCCGCGCCTCGCTCCAGGAGCACCTCGAGCGCATCGCGGAGATCGCCGAGTACCTGCCTCCGCAGGATCCGCGCTGGAGCCTGATGGCCCAACCCGACGGGGATGGCCTGCGCACCTACGTGGCGGGTTGCTGTGTCCGCCTCCACGTGCTCCCCGGCAGCCGCAAGGTGGTGGTGGAGCAGATCGGCCGCGTGCGGGTGTCGTTCGCGGGCGCTTCATTGCACTTGGAGTAGGCCACCTGGCTCCTGGTTCGCCGCTCGCCCTCCTGACAGATGTTCGATGGTGGATGCCTGCTGGTGGACATACTTGTGCCCGGCCGGGAAGGGAGAGGTACCGCGCGTACAGTCCCCCGCTTAGAATCCATTCAGGTTTCAATGGGTTTGAGTAAGGGCTGGAGGGCGTGAGCAAGGAGTCCCTCATATGGAGTCGGGAAGCATTCGGTTGGCCATCCTGGAGGATCAGCAGATCTTCCGAGAGAGCCTGATATCGCTGTTCGAAGCCGCTGGGATGCAGGTGGTCGCTCGGGATGGGCGTGCGCAAGGGTTCCTGGCGCAGGTCGAGGAGACGAAGCCGGATGTGGTGCTCGTCGATGTGCGGCTCGAGAGCACGACGAGTCATGAGGTGGATGACGGCCTCCGCGTGGTGGAGGTGCTCCGGGAGCGACATCCGGACATCCGCTCGCTCGTCCTCACGTCCTACCGGGACCTGCCGCTGCTGGAGCGCTGCTTCCAGGCCGGGGCCGCTGGCTACCTGTGCAAGCTCAACGTGAGCTGCGACGAGGTGGTGTCCGCGGTGGAGCGGGTGGCCCGGGGCGAGTGGCTCGTGCCGCCGGAGTTCGTGGAACAGACGCAGCCGGCCGCCCGGGATGAGCGCGGCAACATGCTGGGTCGGCTCACCCTGCGTGAGCGCGAGGTGCTGGGCTTCGTGGCCTCTGGCGCCGACAACCTGCAGATCGCCGCCCGCCTGGACATCACCGAGCGCACGGTGAAGGCCCACGTCTCCAACCTCTACCGCAAGCTCGGGGTGAACAACCGGGTGGAGATGGCCATGCTGGCCCTCCAGATGGGGGTGCCGCGCTCCGAGATTCCCATGCAGCACCCCTAGGCCCCGGGGCGGCGTTGTCCCGTGGGGTGTTGTACCCGCGACCGTTGGTGAACCACCCCCGCGAGCACAGCTTCAATCCAGGCCCGCCATCATCCTCTGGCGGTGCCGGCTCGCGGGCGTACCTGTCTCCCTCCAGTGCGCCTTCGCGCGGCCGTGTTGTCCAATGTCCCCCGGGCTGGGGCAGGGAACGTCCCACCCTGCCCTGGCCCGTCGTTTGGGTCGCCCGGGGAAACCTCAGACAGCCTTGGTGCGGCCCTGGTTCCGGATGGCGGTGAGCTTCCGGATGAGGTCGGCCCCCTGGACACTCTTGGAGAGGTAGCCGTCCGCGCCGGCAGCCAGCGCGAGCGAGCGCAGCCGGGCCTCGTCCGACGCCGAGTAGAGGACGAACTTCGTCCCCTGGGGCGCGTAGCGGCGGGCCAGGCTCACCACCTGGTCGCCCTTGAGCGCGGGGAAGTTCACGTCCAGCAGCACCAGGTCCGGCTCGCCACTGCGCACGAGGTTGGAGACGCCCAGCGCCGAGTTGTGCGTCTGCACCTCGAAGCCGTGGGGGCTCAAGGTGCGGCGGACGAGATCAAGCTGGTCTGGATCATCGTCCACCACGAGCACACGGACCTTGTTGGGTGCCGCATCAACCATGACTGCTCCCCAGATGCTTGCGGATCATGTCGAGCAACTGATCGCGATCCAGGGGCTTGGTCATGTAGGCGGTGCAGCCCGCGGCCGTTGCCTTGTCCTGGTACTCGCGCCCGGCGTGGGCCGTGACGGCGATGACGGGGATGGAGGCCGCCGCGGGCAGCTGCCGCAGACGCCGGGTGGCCTCCCAGCCGTCGATGCGAGGCAGCGACAGGTCCATCAGGATGAGGTCCGGCGAGTCGCGCGAGGCGCGCTCGACGCCGTGCTCACCGTCCTCGGCCTCCAGCACCTCGAAGAGGCCCCCGAGGTAGCGGCGGACGATGTCGCGGTTCTGCGCGTTGTCCTCCACGTAGAGGATGCGGGGCAGGCGGCCGGCCCGCTGGGCGCTATTCTTGAGCAGCACGCCCTTGGCCTGGCCGATGACGTCCTCGAGCGCGTGGCCGCCCTTCTGCACGAAGCCAGCGAAGCCGTCGCGCAGCACGGACTGCTCCTCGTTGGTGAGGGTCTTTCCGGTGAGCACCACCACCGGGACGTTGAGCTTCTCGGCGCGCATGCGGCGCAGCACCTCGAAGCCGTCCAGGTTGGGCATCATCAAGTCCAACACCACGAGCGTGGGCGGGGAGACGCGCGCCTTCAGGATGGCGTCCTCTCCGTTATGGGCCTCGGTGGTGGAGAAACCGGCGCGGCGCAGGGAGCGGCTGACGAGCTCTCGGGTGGAGGAGTCGTCATCCACCACCAGCACCTCGCCGGCGCCGGTGGGGGTGTTGATGCTGCGGCGCACCACGTCCACCAGATGATCCGGCTCGATGGGCTTGACGAGGTACTCGCAGGCGCCCAGCGAGAAGCCGCGCGCGCGCTGCTCCTCCACGGAGATGATGATGACGGGGATGCGCGCCAGGTCCGGCTCGCTCTTGAGCGTGGACAGCACGCTCCAGCCGTCCAGCCGGGGCAGGTAGATGTCGAGCACGATGGCCTGCGGGCGGATCTCGCGGGCCTTCTTCAGCGCCTCCAGGCCGTCGGAGGCCGTCACCACCTGGAAGCCCGCCGGCCCGAGCTGCCCGGCGACGAGCTGCTGCACGAGCAGGTCGTCATCCACCACCAGGATGGTGCCGCCCTTGACCATGGGGGCGAGCGTGGCCCCCACGTCCTGCACGGCCACGGGCTTGTCCAGCTCGCGCGCCTGGCCCATGGTGTCGCCCTCGAGCACGCCGGCCAGCCGCACCGTGAAGGTGGTGCCGCGGCCGAGGATGCTCTGCACCTCCACCGAGCCGCCGAGCACCTTGCTCAGCTCCCGGACGATGGCCAGCCCCAGGCCGGTGCCACCCACCTTGCGCGTGGAGGAGCCGTCCACCTGGCGGAACTTCTCGAAGATGAAGGGCAGCTGGTCGGCGGGGATGCCGACGCCCGTGTCCTCCACGGTGAAGACGGCCTCGTTGCCCTCCACGCGCGCGCTGAGGGCGATCTCTCCGGACTCGGTGAACTTGGCCGCGTTGGACAGCAGGTTGAGGAGCACCTGGCGCAGCTTGAGCGCGTCGGTGCGCACGTACTGCACCCGCTCGTCGATGTTGACGGTGAGCTCGACGTCCTTGCCCTTGAGGTACTCCTTCACCGTGGAGGTGCAGTCCTCGGCCATCTCCTGCATGTCCACGCGCTCGACCACCACCTCGGCGCGGCCGGCTTCGATCTTCGACAGGTCCAGGATGTCGTTGATGAGCGCCAGCAGCGTCTGGGCGTTCTTCTTCACCACGTTGAGGTCGCGCCGGCCGTGCGCGGTGAGGCGGCTGCCCTCCTCGCGCGCCAGCAGGTCGCAGTAGCCGATGATGCCGTTGAGCGGCGTGCGGATCTCATGGCTGAAGTTGGCGAGGAACTCGCTCTTGAGGCGGGCGGAGGACTCGGCCTCGCGCGCGCGCTCCTCCTCGTTGCGCTTGGCGATGGCCAGCTCCGTGGCCAGCCGATCCAGATCCTCGTTCTGCTGACGGATGATCTCCATCTGCAGGGCGCGCTGCTGGTAGCTGGCCAGCGTGCGCGCGGACACGGCGCGGCTCTTCTTGAGCTCCTCCAGGTTCTCCGCCAGCAGCTTGTTGGCCTGCTGCAGCTCGGCCTGGGACTTGCGCAGGTTCTCCTCGGCGCGCTTGCGATCCGTGACGTCGTCGGTGATGCCCAGCACGTAGCGGACCTCACCGGCCTCGTCCAGCAGCGGCAGCTTGCGGGTGGCGAAGATGCGCTCCTCCGTGCCCTTGAGCGCCACCTCCTCGAAGGTCTTCATCCGCTTCGTCTCGATGATCTCCGTATCGATGGCGACGAAGGTGTCGGCGATCTCCGCGGGCATGTAGTCATGATCCCGCTTGCCGATCAGCTCCTCCTTGGAGAGCTGGAAGCTGTCGGCCAGGGTCTTGTTGATGACCCGGAAGCGCCGCTCCTTGGCGTCCTTGGCGAAGAGGACGAAGGGGAGGTTGTCGACGACCTGCTCGAGCAGCCAGCGCGAGCGCCGCTGCTCGGCCTCGGCCTCCTGGTGCTGACGGCGCTCGATGATGCGCTTGAGCTCGCGGCGCACCACGGGTACCACCAGCGAGAGCCGGTCCAGCTCCAGGTAGCTGCTGGCGCCGAGCTCCTCCATGGCCACGTGCATCTGCGCCTCGTCCCAGCGGGAGGCGAGCACGAGGAAGGGCTGCTCGGGCGCCTTCTCGCGCAGCAGCGGCGCCACCTCGCGGAAGCCCAGCCCCGGCAGCTCGCCGCACAGGGCCAGATCCCAGGACTTCTCCAGCGCCGCCTTCAGCTCCTCGGGAGTGGACACGCGCTCGGCGGCCACCTCCAGGCCCGCGCGGCGTAGCAGCTCCAGGATCTGCGTGGACTCACCTTCGCTCGTGACGAAGAGCAGTCGGGGCAGCTCAGCGCCCGGCATAGCAAGAGCCTGTGTGCTCATCGGTCAATTTCCCCCGAACGCCAGAACCGTCAGCGTCGTGTTGATGTGGAACCCCGAATAGATTTCGAAGTGCACATTCATTCCAGCCGCCGTGGGTGCGTGGCGCAAGGTGTCGGCCAGTTGCGCCGTCGTTCCAGTCGTATGGGAATAGTACATGCGTCCGCCACAATGGAAAAGCAGGGCGGCCTGGGGGTTCTGGACGCGGCGGGGCAGCTCCTCCTGGAAGAAGGCGCGGGTGGCGGCGGCCATGTCGCCCACCTTCATCAGCTCCAGCTCGGTGCCCTCCTCCAGGAGGTTGGCGAAGACGATGGAGTTGTCGGGCAGCGCCTTCCAGGGGGCGCGGATGAAGTACTCGCGGCCCACCTTGAGGGCGGTGGGGTGGCCGGCGAAGCCCCGGGGTTTGCCGTACTCCAGCTCCTCCACGGGGACGCCGAGCAGCTCGGAGTAGCGCAGGGCGGCCGGCTTGCCGTCGATCTCCAGGGCGCGCTGGGCGCTCTCGTCCACCTTGGTGATGATGACGCGCTCACCGGTGGGCTGGTACCAGTGCGAGCGCAGGGCGGCCCAGGGGGCGCTCGTCTTGAAGAGGGCCACCAGCACGCCATCCGTGGCCACCTCGCCGTCCACATGGAGGAGGGCGGAACACCTGGCCGGGTCCAGCTCGTGGTCGGAGGCGCCGCCGCCCACGAGGATGAGCGTGGGGTTCTTCTCGAGGATGCCGAGGAGCAGCTCCTCCTTCTTGTAACGGAAGCCGTCGTCGATGACGAGGCCCACGTACTTGCGCGGGTCGATGTCCTGCTGGCGCACGCCCAGGTCCTGTGCGGCGCGCTTCATGGCGGTGCCGCCGGCGCCCACCGCGTCCACGGACAGGCCGGTGCCCAGGCCCAGGCCCACCTCGAAGTCACCGGAGAGCGCGCCCAGCACTACGCTGCCCTGGTAGATGCCCTGGTTGTCCAGCTCGCCGCCGGTGGTGGCGCCCACCAGGCGAGTGCCCGCGGGGAGCCGCTCGCGCACGGCGCGGTTGAGCGCGAGCTGGTCGCGGTCCCGCGAGGCGAAGAGGGTGACGAGCCGGGGGGTCGCTCCCCCTTCCAACTGTCTGATGAGGTCCTCGGCGGCCGCGATGGGATCCGACTGCGTGGTGCGGGCCGTCTGCATCTTCACGATCGCCAAGGAGACCTCCGGGGGGCGGGCGGCGGCGCTAGAAGCCGCTGCCCGGGTGGGTTTTGTGACAACTGCCGGTGCACTGCTGGAAGGACTCACGCCCGCCGCCCACGTACATGTTCTCGATGGGCCCGAACTTCTCCACGTGGGAGGAGGGGTAGCTCTTGTGGCACGAGAGGCAGGCGGCCTTGCTGGTGCGCTCGGTGCTCTCCTGCGTCAGGTGGCAGGAGGAGCACTTGGCCAGCGGCGCGTCGAAGCGGCCGCGCGAGTGGACGAAGTGGGTGCGCACCGCGACGGGCCCCTCCAGCTCGAAGGAGAGCGGGGCGTGGCAGGTGGTGCACGTGGCGCGGTCGTCGTTGGCGTGCAGCACCTTGCCCAGCTCGCCGCCCTGGGCGTGGCAGGTGTTGCAGGGGCCGGTGGTGAGCTTCGCCTCGGTGTGCTGGGTCGTGCCCACCTGGATTTCGATGGTGCGGGTGGCGGGGACGTCCTCGCCCAGGTAGACGCGGCGGGCCTTCACCGTCACCAGGTAGGTGCCGGGCTCGGCGTTGGCCGGAATCTTGTTCGTCCAGGAGTCGCTCACGGGCGCGGCCCAGCCCGCGTGCGTCGGGTCGAAGGCGCCTCCGAAGAGGTCGTTCGCCGGGGGCATCGTCATGGCCTGGCCGAAGACGCCATCCTGCTCGGGCGTGGCAATGGTGATGACGTCCTCGGGGCCCAGGAAGGACTCCAACTCGACGATGCTGCGGATGGGCTGAATGCGCTGGGCAGGACCGATGAAGGACACCGAGAAGTTACGCTCGCGATGCTTGCGACGATAGTACGTGGCGGACGGCTCGGAAAAGCCCCGATAGTACTGGATGCCGGACTCATTCTGCCCCGCGAGGAACTCGAAGTAGGTGGGCAGCTTGCCGGCCGGGTGCAGGGGCTTGCCTGCCCCGTCCTTGAGCGTCATCTGGAAGGTCACCGCCGACCCGGGGGCGTAGGTGCCATCCGCGCGCGGCGGGGTGACGGGCTTGATGTCGATGGCGAAGCCGTAGGACCAGGCCGGGCTCTCCACCTGCTCCACGGGGATGACGTAGGGGGCGCCGGGGCGCGCCGACCAGCTCAAGTGCAGGGCACGGGTGTCCGGGGAGAAGGTGAAGGTCGCATAGCCGGTGCGAGCGTTGCGCACCTCGACGAGGGCCTCCTCGGTGAAGCGGGTGGCGCCCGTGCACTCCTGGCCGGAGCGGCAGTCATGGGCCCACTGGATGGCGCGCAGGCGGCGGATGAAGAAGTCGTCGTTGGACTTGCGCTGGTCACCGCTGCCGATGTGAAGCGGCAGGGCCTTGCCGGTGGGGCGGCCCTGGGCGTCCACGGGCTGCACGGTGAAGACGCTGGGCTGCTCCATCCAGTGGGCGGCGCGGAAGAAGCGGCGGCGGGTGAAGGTGCCGTCCGGGTTGGCGGCCAGGAGGCGGTCATCGTCCTCCAGCTTCACGCCCTGCCAGGCCAGCGAGGCGAAGTCGCCCGTGGTGCGCAGCCCATCCACGCCCTGGTCCACCGCGGTCTGGATGGCGGCGCGCACGTCCAACTGGTTGATGAAGAAGCTCTGCCCGGCCTTGACGCGCAGGGGAACGCCGGCCCCGTTGTCCACCTCGAGCGCGAGTCCCACGGGCTGCTGCTGGGCGGGCGCGGGGCGCATGGCCGCGACCTCGTCCACGTTCTGGGCGATGGCGCTGGAGGAGGTCCCGGAGGCCCCGTCCTGCTGGGTGCAGGCCGTGCCGAACAGAGCCAGGGCCGCGAGCCACAGGCCGCGCCGGGAGTGCTTCAGACCCGGGGTGCGGACAGACGACTCCGACGGCACACACAGTGCTCCATTTCCGCTCATGGCGTCCCCTCCTTGCAGTCGTTGCGACGGGCGCGGACACGCCCGGGCTTCACTTCGCGCCAGCGACCCCCGCCTGGACCGGCCCGGTCCTCACCGCTGGCTTCCGAGCGATCCCCTGTTACTCAGGAAACAGCTTTATTCGCGCAACGACAGAATAGAGGGTTTTCATCTGGAATTTCAACTTCCGGGGTAAAGATTCAGGTTTCCGCGAAGTTCCATGTGTGCGGTTCTGGAGGAAGCGCCGCGTCAGATGTGGAAAAGGACGCAGCGCGTCAGTCAAGGAGGCGAGGAAGGGAGCTCGACGGTGAAGGTGGCGCCGTCGCCGGGGCGGCTGGAGACGTGGACGGTGCCGCCGTGGGCCTCGACGAGCTGGCGGACGATGTAGAGGCCGAGCCCGGAGCCGGGGTGTCCGGTATCGCCCAGACGCTCGAAGCGACGGAAGAGGCGCCCCTGGGACTCGAGGGGGATGCCCATGCCGTGGTCGCGTACCACGAGGCGGACGCGGGAGCCCTCGGCGAGGACGTGCACCTCGACGGGCTGGCCCTGGCCGAACTTGAGGGCGTTGCTCAACAGGTTGGTGGCCACGCGGTCCAGTCGCTGCCGGTCCCAGAGGCCGCGCACCGGGCCGGACGTGTGCAGCACCAGCGGGGCGGCCCCGGCGGCGGCCTGGTCGGCGAAGCGCTCGGCCACCTCGTGCGCGAGGGCGGCCAGGTCCAACTCCTCCAACTCCAGCGAGAGCCGGCCGGCGGACAGGCGCGAGAGGTCCAACAGGTCATGCACCAGCCGGCCCATGCGGGTCGCCTCGCGCTCGGCGCTGGCGAGCCCCTCCCGGGCCTGGGTATCGGGCGGCAGGAGGGTGCGCAGCCGGTGCAGGCGGAGTTGGAGCGACATCAATGGGGTGCCCAGGTCGTGCGCGGCCTCGCCCACCAATTCCAGGGCCGCCTGGAGCTGGGCGCGCAGCCGCGCGTTCTCCACGAGCAGATCCGTCATGTGGCTTTCCCCCCCAGTGGCCCCATCGTCGGGCCGCAGGCTCGTCCACCTTGCCTGGGGCGGGGGTGTCGAGACATCACCCTCGCGGACAGGTCGGTGTCCAATTGGTGACAGCCGCATCGCCCCGGAGTACGAGGCCACCCCGGAATTCAAGGGGTTCGCGGGATGGCATCGGGGATGTCCCGAGGTTATGTGCGGACCCTCTTTTCAACGATTCTCGAAGGTTCCGCTCCAGACCATGTCCCTCGTTCCAGGCAACAAGGTCCGCTATCTCCCCCAGCCCGAGTGGGGCGTGGGGCACCTCGTGTCGCTTCAGGAGGAGGGCGCCAAGGCGCTCGTCCTCTTCCCCGCCCGGGAGGGAGACCCGGTGCTGGTGTCCACCAAGGGGGGCGCCCTGGTGCACTACGCGCTCTCCAAGGGCGAGCCGGTGCAGACGGCCAAGGGCCGGCGCGCCACCGTGCTGGGCGAGGAGGAAGGCGCCCGGGGTCTGCGCCGCTACGTCATCCGCTACGCGGACGGGGGGGGCGAGGACGAGATGCCCGAGTCGGAGCTGCACGCGCTCGCGCCGCGCTCGGACCTGCTCTCCACGCTGCGCGAGGGCCGGGTGGGGGACTCGCGCGCCTTCGCCCTGCGCAAGCAGGCGCTGGTGCTGGACGACGAGCGGCGGTGTGACGCGCTGGGCGCGCTGCTGGCCAGCCGGGTGATGGTGAAGCCGCACCAGGTGGGCGTGGTGCAGCGCGTGCTGAGCGCGCGCCGGCCGCGCTTCGTGCTCGCCGACGAGGTGGGCCTGGGCAAGACGATCGAAGCGGGCATGGTGTTCAGCGCCCTGCGCCTGTCGGGCCTCGCCCGGCGCGTGCTGGTGGTGGCCCCCAGCCACCTCTCCGTGCAGTGGCTGGTGGAGCTCTTCCACAAGTTCAACCAGCTCTTCACGTTGATGGACTCGGACCGCTACGCGCAGTCCCTCAAGGAGATGCCCACGGTGTCGCCGTGGGCGCGCTTCCCCCTGGTGGTGACGAGCCTGGAGATGCTCGCGCGCGGCGAGGAGCACCGGCGTGCCGTGGCCGACGAGGGCGCCTTCTGGGACCTGGTCATCATCGACGAGGCGCACCACCTCAAGGGCGAGAAGGCCTTCGAGGCCGCCGAGGGCCTGGCGGGCAACAGCTGGGGCCTGCTGCTGCTGACGGCCACGCCCATGCAGTTGGATCCGGCGGAGTACCACGGGCTGCTCACGCTCATCGACGCGGCCACGGCGCCCACGGTGAAGGGCTTCGAGCAGCGGCTGGCGCGCCAGGAGGAGCTGAGCGCCGCGGTGCGCGGGCTGCTGGAGGGCAAGGACGCGGCGGGCGCGGTGAAGGCCCTGGCCGCGCGCTTCCCGGAGGATCCGAAGCTCCAGGGGCTCGAGGAGCGCGACGCGCTGCTCCAGCACCTGGCGGAGACGTACAGCCTGTCGGACCGGCTGGTGCGCAACCGGCGCGCGGTGGTGGGCGGCTTCTCCACGCGGCGCCTGCACCGCCACCCGGTGACGCTGTCCGCCGAGGAGCTGAAGACGCGTGACGCCGCCCTGGCCGCGCTCGCCTCCTCGAACCTGCGCGGCGCGCCGCTGGGCAACCTGCTGCGCCGGCTGGAGTCCAGCCCCGCCGCCTTCGGTGAGGCCCTGCGCACCAACAAGTCCCTGGCCGGCGTGGCCGACAGCCTCAAGCTGCCCTCGCGCGATGCGAAGTTCAGCACCTTCCTGGGGGTGCTGCGCGGGGTGTGGGGCTCGGAGCCCAACGCCAAGGTGCTCGTCTTCACCGAGAGCCGCGACACCCTGGAGGCCCTGCGCGCGGAGCTGGGGCGCGAGGGCATCGAAGCGCTCGCGTACCATGGCGACCTGGACATGGTGGAGCGGGACCGGCAGGTGGCGCGCTTCCGCGACCCCGAGGGCCCCAAGGTGCTGCTGTGCACCGAGGTCGGCGGCGAGGGCCGCAACTTCCAGTTCGCCCACCACCTGGTGCACTACGATCTGCCGTGGAGCCCGTCGACGGTGGAGCAGCGGATCGGGCGCCTGGACCGCATCGGACAGAACCACCCGGTGGAGATCCACGTCTTCGACCCGGCGGGCACGCTGGCCTCGGACGTGCTGATGCTGCTGGCGGACGCGGTGGGCGTGTTCGGCGAGACGGTGGGGGGCCTGGACGCGGTGTTGGAGGAGGTGGAGGCCCGGCTCGCGGAGCTGGCGCTGCTGCCACGCGAGTCACGGGTGGCATACGCCTCGGAGCTGAAGCAGAAGGTGGAGACGGCTCGGGCGCACGTGAAGCGCGCGTATGACCCGCTGCTGGACATCCGCTCGTTCGACCGCGAGGCGGTGGCGCGGCTGGTGACGCGCGCCCAGGAGCGCATGGGCGTGGAGGCCGACGAGGAGGAGGAGTCGAGCCTCGAGGAAGGCCTGTGGAGCGTGGCGAGAGACCTCGACGAGCGGCTCGAGGAGTCGGTGACGGAGCTGGCGCGCCGGGTGGGCATCGGCGTGGACACGGACGAGCAGGTGGATGCCTTCCAGTGCGCCCTGCACTTCGGCCACGCGCTGAAGGTGGAGGGGTTGCCGGGCATCGACATCACCGAGGACCGGACGGTGCTGGGCTCCTTCTGGCGCGACACGGCGGTGGAGGCCGAGGAGCTGGAGTACTTCGCGACGGGCCATCCCATCGTCGAGGCACTGTTCGGCTTCCTGCGGGACGGGCCGTACGGGCGCAGCGGGGCACGCTTCATCGAGAAGCGGGGGCCGATGAAGGCCAAGGGCGTGGAGCTGCTCTACCACGTGCAGCTCCCCGAGCCCGAGGACACCTCGCCGGGTGCGCGCGTGCCGAGCCGGCAGATCGCCCGGTTCCTGGATCGGACGCTGTTGCACGTGGCGGTGGTGGAAGGCCCCACGGGCCCGAAGGCGGACACCGCGGTGCTCTCCGCGCTGGAGGCCGAGGGCAAGTCGCTCAAGGGCGACGAGCTATTGCGCATGTTCCCGGGCTTCGGCGCCTTCGTGGAGAACGGCGTGCCGGTGGCGCAGAAGGCGGCCGAGGCGGAGCTGACGAAGCTGCAGGGGCGGGCGCGCAAGGCGATCGAAGCCGAGCGGGACGCGGCACTGGAGCGGATGCGGCTGTCGCTGACGCACCAGGGCTTGGAGGCGGCGGCGGTGGAGGCGCAGCTCTCCGCCGAGCGCATGCACTACGAGCGGTTGCTGACGGCGCTGACGGGGGCGAAGGTGGTGCTCGACTCCGCCTGTGGCTTCGTCATCAACCGCTGAGCCCTTCTCAGGCGCGCAGCTTCTCGCGCAGCATCTTGGCCCGGCTCTGCATGTCCGGGTCCAGGCTGGTGATCTCGATTCCCTTCAGCCGCTGATCCAGGCTCCTGGGCACCTTCGTCTTCACCAGCTTGCCCTCCGCCTCCAGCCCCTCCAGCTTGACCAGCGCCTTGTCGACGATGCGCTCGCGCGGGTGGCCCAGCAGGCTGTCCAGGAAGTAGGGATCCTCCGGCAGCTCGGGGTACTTCTCCAGGTAGTCCAGCACGCCCTGCGCCCAGGCCCGCGGATCCTCGGCGGACTCCATCAGCTTCTGCATGGCCTGCTTCTGGGCCTTGCGCTTGCCCTCCGGGTCGAACGTCTTGGCCAGACCCTCCGGCAGCTCCCCACCCGTGAAGAGCGAGTCCGCCGCCGCCTTGTACTTCTGGTAGGACGCGCTGCGCTCGATGCGCTGCTGCGCCGGGTCGTCTTGCCGTGAGGTGTGGCCGCGGCCCTTGCCGCGCGACGCGTCGAGTTCGCGCCAGGTCTTCGTCCGCTTGCCGGAGAAGCCCCCGCCGCCCCGATCATCGTCATTGTCACGTGCCATTCTTCATCTTCCCTTCCGAGCACTCCACAGCGCCACCATGCCGCGCTTCACCAGGGGGCGGACCTTCTCCAGCTCCTGGGGTGACAGGGGGTGCTCCTCGTCCTGCTCCGCCTCGAACAGCGCCTCGTCCGCGTACGCGGTGAGGGCCGCGGGCACGGGGGGAGCCTCCGTACCCTTGTCTTCTCGCATCGCCACCGCGGGCACGCTCGCGAGCCCCTGCGGCCAGCCGAGCTCCAGCATGCCGTGCAGCTCGAAGAGCAGGTGACGGGCGACAGCGTATCCTTCGTCGGTGAGCCCCGCGGCGTCAAGTTCACCCAGCAGCGCGTCCTGCTTGTTTTCGAACGCATCGTGCAGCCGGGTGCGCGCCTTCTCGTCGTCTTCCAGATAACGCCAGGCCGCCTCCACGAATGCCGTGTCCGGCTCGTCCGGGGCGAAGGGCTTGGGCGGCTCGGTCTTCTGCTTCTTCGGGCGCGGGGGCCGGGGGCCGTCCTCCAGGCGGACCGACTTGCCTTCCTGGACCATGTCCCACAGGCCCAGCAGGTTCTGGAAGAGGCGGCGCGCCAGGTCGGGGGACTCGAAGCGGGGCTCGCGCTCGAAGAGGCTGGGAATCACCTCTTGCGAGGGGCGGCCCTCGGCATGCGCCTGCCTCATGTGCGTCAGCACCGTCAGGGTGTCGTGGGAGGTCCCCGCGAGATCCAGCAGCCCATCGAGCACCTGCGGGCCCTCGAACTCGTGGAGGAAATCCATTCGCTTGGAACGGGAGCGGCTCATGGGGTGCGCACCGTAGCGCTCGGACGGCGAGGAGGCACGCGACTCAGTGCGGCGAGTCGCCCATCAGCTCGTCCTGGCGCTCCTTGGGGTTGGTGGGCCATTGGTAGTCCTCCGGCATGTGGCCTCCGCCGTACTGCTCCGTGCCGAGCCAGCTCACGTCCGGGTACTGGGGGTCATAGCCCGTCCTCGTGCGCTCCGGCTCCCCTGTCACCGCCGTCCGGTTGGCGGGCACCACGAAGGGCGCTTCGATGGGTTTGATCTTGTCGTTGGCCATGGGTGGGCTCCTCCAGCCCCAACCATAGGGATGCCCGCCCGCCATGGCCCGGGTTGCCCCAGGTAGACCGGCCAGGGAGCCAGCGGCATGCACGAGTGCCTTCCGTTTCCGCCCTTCCGACCCTAGTCTCGCCCCCCGCATATGAGCGACCCGTCCTCGGAACGATTGAAGGCCGCCGTCCAGGCGCTGTTCCAGTCGCGTCCGGTGGAGGGTCCTCCCGGGGATGACGGGCAGCGCTCCGTCTGGCACCTGTCCCCCCAGGGCGCGGAGCTGCTCTCCTTCGTCGACCCCGAGGGGCGCGTGCAGCGCCAGGAGCTCACGCTGCTGGAGGAGCACTGCGTGTGGACGAGTGGCGTGGGCCTGCGCACCGGCCGCGTGGAGCACGAGGGCGCCGCGCGCACCGAGTCGAACATCGTCCACCCGGACGCCGAGCTCGTCCCCGCCCGGCTGTTGCGCGCCGCGCTCGCCCTCGAGGCCTACCAGGGCAACGACCGCTACATCCTCCACATCCAGCGCGTGCTCGCGCTCGCGCGCCAGGGACTCGTCCTCTCCGGAGGCGCCACCACCCCCTCCGCGCCTTCCAGGGCTCCGTCCCAGGGCCCGGCGCCCCTCGCGCCGTCCGTGTCCCAGGTGCCGCCGCCGTCCGTGGACCCCGTCATGCTCCAGCGGCAGAAGACCGAGGGCCTGACGATGCTCATCGTCCTCGGCGTGGGCCTCGTCCTGGGCGTGGGGCTGCTGCTCTGGCTCATCTGAGGCCCACCGCGGGCCTCGCGCTCAAGGCGTGGGGGAGTGGGTAGCCGGTGCCTGGAGACGGCCCGGAAACGCCTTGCCGAGCGCGAGGATGTCGTTCTGCGCCAGCGTCGACAGCAGGCTGCGGGGCAGGCCCGCCTCCTGGGCCATGGTGGCGGCGAGCCGCAGGGGGCGCGCGTCCATCATCAGCACGGCCGCGGCGAGCGCGGCGAGCATCAGGCTGCCCGCCCACTGCCCCACGGCCTCCGGGCGAATGAAGAACTGCCAGCAGACCAGCGCGAGCGCCAGCACGCCCAGCGCCCCCTGGGTCGCCGAGCGCAACGTCTGGAGCTGCGAGAGCCTCCGGATGCCCGCGGCGATCAGCCCGGCGTGCGCCTCCGAGGACTGGGTGGCCACGGAGGTGAGCAGCTCGAAGAGTTGGTAGGCCTCGAGCGCCACCAGCAGCGCGATGCCTCCCAGCACCAGGCTCAGCCCCGCGCCCAGCAGTCGGCCCGTGTCCTCGCCCAGGAACGCCGCCTGCTTGCAGAGCAGGGCGATGCCCACCGCCACGGCCACCAGCAGCGCCGCGCTCGTCCACGCTCCCAGCAGGCGTGTCACCATGGCCTCACCCGTCCCGGTCACCAGCACGGCGAGGCCCTGGCCCGCGCCCATGTCCGGCAGCGCCGCCAGCACCTTCTCCACGGCATCCTCGGTGCCGGCGATGCCCAGGAGCCACGGCAGCATGCCCAGCCCCACCAGCACCACCAGCGGCGCGTGCCGCCCCGTCAGGCCCATGCACAGCATCGCCGAGAGCAGGAGCGTCATCACCACCCCGGCCAGCACCATCAGCACACTGTAGGCGCCCGCCACGTCCACCATGCGCCACAGCTCGGTGCGCCCACCCACGAAAGACAGGAAGGCGAGACCAAAGCCCAGCACCGACACGGGCGGCAGGGCGGCGAGAGCGAGACCGGGGAGGGGATTCAGCTTGGCGGGGACCAACATGCCTGGAGGACTATACTGACTCAGCCAGGAATTCCAGAATTCGTGCAGAAGTTTGAATTGCCTGCCTGCCCGGAGGGTAATCCAGGGGTCTGACATGCCGAAAGGTAGGTGGAAGGGGGAGCGAGCGAGCGGCCGTCAAGCCGCCACGGCGCCTTCACCGAGGAGCTGGGCATAGCGCCCCCCGCGGGCGAGGAGTTCCGTGTGGGTGCCCGCCTCCACCACCCGGCCCGAGTCCAGGACGGCGATGAGGTCGGCGTCGCGCACGGTGGAGAGGCGGTGGGCGATGACGAGCACCGTGCGGCCCTTCATCAGGGCGGCCAGGCCCGCGCCCACGGCGGCCTCGCTCTGGGCGTCCAGGGCGCTGGTGGGCTCGTCCAGCAGCAGCACCGAGGGCCGGCACAGGAAGGCCCGCGCCAGGGCGAGCCGCTGCCGCTGACCCCCCGACAGGCGCGCGCCCCGCTCACCCACCGGCTCGTCCAGGCCGCCGGGCAGGGTGCGCACGAAGTCCTCCGCGTGGGCCAGCCGCAGCGCCTCCCACAGCTCGGCGTCGGTGGCCTCGGGCCGGCCGAGCAGCAGGTTGTGCCGCACGCTGCCGGAGAAGAGCACCGGCTCCTGGGGCACCCACGCCATTTGACCGCGCACGCTCGAGGGCTTGAGCTGGGACAGGGGCGTGCCGTCCCAGCGCACCGTGCCGCCGCTCGGGGGGACGAAGCCCAGCAGCACGGAGAAGAGCGTCGTCTTGCCCGCCCCCGAGGCCCCCACCAGCGCCACCCGGGCGCCCGCCGGTACCGTGAGGTCCACTCCCCGCAGGGCCTCGCGGCCGTCCGGGTAGGTGGCGCGCACGCCCTCCAGCGTCAGCGCACGGGTGAGGGCACCGGCCGGCTCACCCTCGTCGGGCGGCACCGGCGCGTCCGCCAGCGCGAAGAGGCGCTCGGCGCCCACCAGGCCCGTCAGCACCTGCGAGAGGGTACCGCTGAGCGACTTCACCGGCTGGTAGAGGAGCAGCACCGCGGCGAGGAAGGAGAGCAGCCGCCCGGAGAGCCCCGGGTCCACGGAGATGGCGCGCGCGCCCCAGGCCACCGCCACCGCGACGCCGGCAATGCCCATCACCTCCACCGTGGGGCTGTACGCGCCGCGCAGGAAGAGCGAGCGGCGCATCTCCCCGAGGTAGCGCTCCGACTCGACCTCGAAGGCCCCCAGCGCCCGGGGCGCGCCGCCGTAGGCCTGCACGACGGGAAGCGCCTGGAGCTGCTCCGCGGTGAGCGCGGTGAGGGCCCCGAGGCTGTTCTGCGAGCGGTTGGCCACCTTCTTCAGCGAGCGGGCGAAGCTGCGCACCGGCAGCACCGTGAGGGGCATCACCACGAAGGTGAGCAGGAAGAGCTTCGCGTCGATGAGGAGGCAGGTGACGAGCAGCGTGAGGATCTGCAGCCCGTCCTTCACATACGAGGAGAGCGCCTGCGTCACCGCGAACTCCACCAGGGGCACGTCGGTGGTGAAGCGGGTGAGCAGCTCGCCCGAGTGCTGCCGCTCGAAGAAGGCCGGGGGCTGGGAGAGCAGCCGCGAGTAGAGGAAGCCGCGCAGGTCCGCCATCACCCGCTGCCCCAGCCGCTGCATAAACCCACCCTGCAGGAAGCCGGCCGTCGCCTTCACCACCGCCACGGCCACCACCATGGCGGGCAGCACGCCGAGCAGTCGGTCGCTCGGCAGGGTGAGGCCGGCGAACTCCACCGGGGCCCGGGTGAGGACGGCGCGCAGCAGGGGACCCACCAGCCAGGCGTAGGCGGAGGTGGCGGCGGCGGTCACCAGCGAGGCACTCACGCCCGCCGCGAGCAGGCGGCGGTAGGGACGGAGATAGCCCAGCAGGCGGAGGTAGACGTGCGAGGAGGGTCGGGGGGCCACGGCGAGCGCCCACTGTCGCATCCTGGTCGCTCCACTTCAAAGCCCGATGTACGACAAAGTGGCATGCTTCCCTGCCTGCACTGCTGCCCACCAGTTAGTCGGGTTTGGCCCTTTCATTGCTGAGCCGGGAAGGGGCGGCCAGCTTTGTCCCAGCCATGGACACCAACAATCAAGGGAAAGAGGCGCTGTTCAGTCCGGGCTGTGAGCCCGTGGTGGAGAATGAGGAGCGCCGCCGGCTCCTGTGGCTGATGGCGGAGTACTTCCGCACCATCGGCTGCTCGGACATCAAAGCCCGGCTCCCCGGCTTCATGCCTCCACCGATCCTCTCGGGGACCATCGAGGATCATCGGCCGGACTTCACCTGCCGTCAGTCCGACTCGGCCCGCACGCCCATCATCTTGGAGATCGTCACGCCCAATATGGTGGAGGACCCGGCGACGGAGAACCGGTGGAGCCTGCTGTCCAGCGCCGCGAAGCTCTACAACGCGGAGCTGCACTTCGTGGTCCCCAAGTGGGCACCCAGGGGAGCCGTCGACCCTGTGCTCAAGCGGCGGCTCGCACGCATGGAACTGACGGCCAATCGCGTCTGGACTGTCTGATTCTCTCGTCCGAGCGTTCGACCCCAGGCGCCCGCCCCCTTCACCGGGGCGGGCGCGGATTGCCGGACCTCTCGCCTGCGTTATAGTGGTTCCGAAGACTACGCGAGCGTAGAAAGTCCAATAATTCCAGGGGTTTGACGCAATGCCAGCGGCGGCGGGCGCACAGAAGCGCGACTACTACGAAGTACTGGGGGTCCAGAAGACCGTCTCGGCGCAGGAGTTGAAGAGCGCGTTCCGAAAGGTGGCCCTGCAGTACCACCCGGACCGGAACCCCGGGAACAAGGAGGCCGAGGAGAAGTTCAAGGAGGCCTCCGAAGCCTATGAGGTGCTGAGCGACCCGGATCGCCGGGCCCGCTATGACCGGTTCGGCCACGCGGGCGTGGGCGGAGCGGCCGGGGGCGATCCGTTCAGCGGCGGCTTCCAGGGCGTCAACATCAACGACATCTTCGGGGAGATTTTCGGAGACATCTTCGGGGGGCGCGGAGGTGGCCGGGGCCGGGTGAGCAACCGGGGCTCGGACCTGCGCTTCAACCTGGAGATTTCCTTCGAGGAGGCGGCGTTCGGCTGCCGCCCGAAGGTGCCGATTCCGCGCCCGAAGAAGTGCGAGACGTGCACGGGCTCGGGCAGCAAGAGCGGCGCGGGCCCCAAGGCGTGTGGCACGTGCGGGGGCTCGGGCGAGCTGCGCTTCACCCAGGGCTTCTTCGCGGTGAGCCGGCCGTGCAGCGACTGCGGCGGCACGGGCGCGGTGGTGCCGGACCCGTGCGCCAAGTGCAAGGGCTCGGGCAAGGTGCCCAACGAGGAGGTCATCGAGGTCAACATCCCCCCGGGCGTGGACAACGGGACGCGGGTGCGACTGACGGGCATGGGCGAGCCGGGTGATCGGGGCGGGCCCGCGGGCGACCTCTACGTGACGGTCATCGTGCGCGAGCACCCGCTCTTCCAGCGCGAGGACTACGACGTCTTCTGCGAGGTGCCCATCTCCTTCACGCAGGCGGCGCTGGGGGCGAAGATCGACGTGCCCACGCTGGATGGGAAGGTGAAGATGACGATCCCCGAGGGCACGCAGTCGGGCAAGGTGTTCCGGCTCAAGGGCAAGGGGATTCCGCACCTGCACAGCGGGCAGCGCGGGGATCAGCACGTGCGCGTCATCGTGGAGACGCCGACGGGGCTGACGGCGAAGCAGCGCGACCTGCTCGAGAAGTTCGCCGAGTCGAGCGGAGACGAGGCGCACCCGCACTCGAAGAACTTCTTCGACAAGGTGCGCGAGCTCTTCGGCTGAGCCAGGTGAGGGGACCTGCCACCTCGGGTTCCCCCGTGAAAGAGGGCCATGGCGTGAGGATCTCCAGATCCTCCCCGTGGCCCTCTTCGCGTTTCGGATGAAGGCGGATGTACCGCCACCTCCCCCCGTGCCGCAGAGGGCCCCACCGTCCCTGGAGTCGCAGGCCGCTGCCCAGCGGTGAACGGCGCGAGAGCGTGGCGCGAGGGCGGAGTGCCCGTGGGTGGACGTTCATGCTGTCCCGCGGCGATGGGCACTCACCAACCCGCCCCCCCGTGCCCATACCGAGCACGCAACCTAGGGAGATGGGGGAGGTGCCGGCATGGCCACATACCGACTCATCCGCAAGCTGGCAGCGGGCGGCATGGCGGAGGTGTTCCTGGCCAAGGTGGTCGGGGCCGAGGGCTTCGAGAAGCCGGTCGCTGTCAAACGTGTCCTGCCGTCGATGGCGCAGGACCGGGAGTTCGTGGAGCTGTTCCTGCGCGAGGCCAAGCTGACGGTCTGCCTCCAGCACGCGAACGTGGTGCAGGTGTTCGACCTGGGCTCCATCAACGGCCAGTACTACATGGTGATGGAGTTCGTGGACGGGGAGAACCTCCGGGCCGTGCAGCGCGGCGCGGCGTCCAGCCAGGTGTCGCTGGGGCTGCGCGAGGTGTGCTTCATCGTCCAGCAGGTGACCGAGGGCCTGGCGTACGCGCACGGGCGCTCGGACGCGGCGGGCCGCCCTCTCAACATCATCCACCGGGACGTGAACCCATCCAACGTGATGGTGGCCAGCAGCGGCGAGGTGAAGCTGGCGGACTTCGGCATCGCCAAGGCGGCCAACGCGCAGAACGGCACGCAGGTGGGCGTGGTGAAGGGCAAGGCGGGCTACCTCGCCCCGGAGCAGGTCAAGGGCCTGGAGGTGGATCAGCGCGCGGACCTCTTCCTCATCGGCCTGATGCTCTACGAATTGCTCGCCGGCAGGCAGGTCTTCGGTGGCACGGACTACTTCGCCACGCTGCGCAACATCGCCCAGTTCGACGTGAAGAGCCTCGCGCCGGTGCCGGGCGTGCCTCCGGCGCTGTGGAGCATCGTCACCCGGGCGCTCGCGCCGGACCCGACGGCCCGTTTCCAGCGGGCGCGCGACATCTCCGACTCGCTCCAGAACTTCCTCTTCGACCACCGGCTGCGCGTGGGCCCGCAGGACGTGGCGGCGCTCTTCTCACGCTGCTTCCCCGAGCGCCGCTCGCCGCTGGAGGGCGAGAGCGAGGTGCGGGGTGAGGAGATCCGCCTCGGCTCGGACGCGGGAATCCAACGCCCGCAGACGCTCACCTCGGTGCGCTCGCGCCCGCCGTTCCCCGGGGGACCGAGGCCGGGGACGCCCTCGATTCCCACCACGCGGCCCTTGACGGAATCGCAGCGGATGCAGCCTCCGCCTCCGCCGGCCGGGACGTCGGTGACCCTGACGGTGCCGCCGCCCGTGATGGCACGCGCGGTGACGGGCGCCGTCTCCACCCTCTCCCTGCCGACGGCCACGCGCGTCATGCGCCCGGCGCGTCGCAAGCTGGGCGAGATGCTGATGGCGCTCGGCAAGCTGTCGGAGGCGCAGCTCAAGGGCGCGCTGGAGCGGCAGAAGCGCACCGGCGGACGCATTGGCGAGCTGCTCGTCGCCGAGGGGCTCGTCACCGAGGAGGACGTGGTCCGGATGCTGAGCGAGCAGGGCGGCATCCCGTTCGTCTCGGACAAGGTGCTGCGCACCATGCCGGTGCCCAAGGCGCTGCTGTCGCTGCTGCCGCTGGAGAAGGCCGAGCGGCTGGAGGCGGTGCCGGTGGCGCAGCAGGGCAAGGAGCTGGTGTGCGCCATGCGCGAGCCGCGCGACCTGGCCCGGCTCGACGAGCTGAAGTTCATCACCGGCAGCCCCGTGCGCGGCATCTACGCGACCGAGGGCGCCATCCGCCGCGGCATCGGCCGCTTCTACCGGGGCGATGACCCGGACCAGATGGGCGACTGGTCCAACAACGCGATGCCGCTGGCCGGCTCCGAGTCGGAGACGGGCGTGACGCCCTATGCGGACAAGCACACCCGCACGCGCGAGCGCCTGCTGGACGAGTCCGCCTTCGTGGAGGTGGCGGCGGTGCCCGCGCCTCCGCCCTCGGCGTCACCACCCGTGCTCGAGCCGGTGGCCACGCCCGCACCCCAGCCCGTGACGCTCGCGCCCGCCTCGCTGGCGCGCACCATGCTGGTGGTGTCGGACGATATGGAGCTGCGCGAGGCCGCGGTGCGCCTGCTCACGCGCCAGGGCGTGGCGGCCTCCAGCTGCGGCGCCGCGGACGTGGAGAGGGCCGTGGCGCTCGGTGGTACCGAGGTGGCGCTGGTGGCCGCGGACACCGTCCCGGACGCGCCGGCGCTGGTGGCGCGGCTGATGACGGTGGCGCCCACGATGGAGGTGCGCGTACTGCCCTCGTTCGCCGAGGCGCTCGGGGGCGAGGCCGGTCCATTGGGCCGCGCGGCACGGCTGCATGCGCGGGTGGTGGACGCGGCGCTCGCCGAACTCGGAGGCGTGGGCGTGCAGGGCGCGGCGCTCGCCAAGCTGGCGCGGCGCGTGGCCCGCAGGTTGGGGGCCGGGCGTGCCGAGGCCGAACGGGCCTCCGCGGTGGCCTATGCGCTGGCGCTCGCGGCCTTCCAGGAGTCGGAGGAGGGAGCGCCCTTCACGCGGCCCTCGTGTGAGGCGATGCGCGCCATCCTCGGTCGGGACGCGGGCGAGCTGGCGGGCCTCATCGGCGCCTGCACCCGGGACGCCTCGCCGTTGCCGGACAGCTCCAGCCGGGCCGCGCTCGCGCTGGCCGCGGCGGTGTCGCTGCTGGAGGTGGCGGGGACGGCCACCCTGGTGGCCTCGGCCGCCTCGCAGTCGCTCGTGAAGCTGCGCGCGGAGAACAAGCTGCCCGCGGCGGCCCTCGAGGCCCTCTCCGCGGAGGTGACGGAGCTGGTGCTGGGGGAGAGCACCGCGCATACGGTGGTACTCGCCGAGCCCAACGCCGCGCGGGCCTCGGCCCTCCAGGCGCGCTTCCTCGCGGACGGGGTGCGGGTGGTGCTCGCCGACTCCGCGGCCCGGGCCCGCGTGCTGCTGTCGGAGGGCAGCCAGGCCCTCGTGGTGGCCTCGAAGCTTCCGGACGGGGACGGTGCCGCGCTCACCCGCTCGCTGCGCTCCGTGGCGGACACCGCCTCGTTGCCCATCTTCGTGCTGGCGCCCCCGGAGGATCCCGGGCTGGTGGAGGCCGGGTTGGACGCGGGCGCGGATGACGTCCTCACCTACCCGGTCAACCCGGACGTGCTGGCCGCCAAGCTGCGGCGTGCCCTCCAGCCGCGCCGCGTCATGGCTGCCCCAGCCCCGGGGGTCCTGGCCTCGGCCTCCGCGAGCGCTTGAGCGGTACGGGGCCCCGTCTCGTCCCAGGGTTCGAGCTGAACTACAGTCGGCTCGAACCCCACCAGCGCCGGGGACGAGGCCAGGATGAGCTACGAGTCGAAGGTTCGGGAGTTCTACGACAACGCGTTCCACTGCTATCAGCGGTTCATGGGGGACCGCTGGCACCACGGCGACCCCGAGGCGGAGGCCAGTGGTCTGCCGCCCCTGCGGGCCTGCGAGGTGCTCGAGGAGAAGATCGTCTCGCAGCTCGGCCTGAAGGAGGGGAGCTGGGCGCTCGACTTCGGCTCCGGCATTGGGGGCCCCACGCTCCACATGGCCCAGGTGTCCTCCGCGTCCTTCGTGGGGGTGACCAACAACGAGCGGCTCAACCAGAAGGCACGGGAGAAGGCCGCCCAGGCCGGTCTCGCCCACAAGGTCCGTTTCGTCACCCTCGGCGACACCGACTACAAGCACCTTCCCTTCCCGGAGGGCACCTTCGACGCCGTCACCTTCTACGAGTCGGTGTGCCACATCCCGGATAAGGCGGCGCTCTTCCGCGAGCTCGCTCGCATCCTCAAGCCGGGAGGTCGTCTGGGGGGCATGGACTGGCTTCAGCGGCCCTTCGGCCAGTACCAGACGGAGGAGCAGATCCTCCGGTTCATGCAGCCCCTCAACGACTCCACCGCCATTCCCGGACATGGCAGCGTCGGGAGCTACACGCGGATGATGGAGGAAGCGGGACTCCAGGTGCTGGTGGCCCGGGACCTGTACGAGGGCACCCTGTCCAAGGGCAGCGCCACGTCCGAGGAACAGGTGCAGTGGCTCGGGTATGAAGGGCCCGAGGGCGAAATGTTCCAGCAGGGAAAGAAGACCCTGGATGAGGCGCGCGCCGCGGGTGTCTTCACGGTGGGGATGTTCGTGGCGGTGAAGCCCCGCTGACCCGGGTGGGTAGCGGGGGCCTCGCGTGGACAACTCTCCAAGGCCAGCGGTACCTTGGCTCCCGAGCCTTGAGAAAAGGGGAGGGGCCAACCGTTCCGCTTTCGATGGGCACGGTCTCGCCTCGTCCTTTGCTGGGAGGAGACAGACATGCCACGGAACGAACCCACCGGGACCCTCATCACCTCGGGGAGTGAACGGCTGACCGCGCTCGCCCGGGTGTTGGGGTTCGATGAGCCCCACACCCAGTCGATGCGGGAGGTATTTCGAACGCTGGCGGCGAGCTGGCGCGAGCTTCCCGCGGGGGGGACTCCGCCGTGGCTCTCCGACGTGTGTGACGACCACTCGCCCTTCGAGCTGTCCATGGCCCTCGACGCCGAAGGGCCGCAGCTGCGCGTGCTGGTGGAGCCCATGGATGCGCCGCCCTCGCTCGAGGCCAATCGCGCCGCGAGTCTGCGCCTGCACGAGGTGCTCGCCAGGGAGTACGGCCTCCAGCTCGAGCGGGTGCGCGCGTTGGAGAAGTCGCTGCTGCCGGCGGGAGCACGGGGCCGATTCGTCGGGTGGTACTCGGCGGCGTTCAGCCCGGGGCAATCGCTGGACTTCAAGGCGTACTTCAACCTCCACGTCCAGGGCCCGGGGCGCGCGCCGAGGCTGGCCGAGGAGGCCCTGCACCAGCTCGGCTTCCACGCGGCCTGGCCCACGGTGGCCTCGATCCTGGGGCGCCGGGAGGTGGGGGCGGATGAGCTCGTCTACCTCGCGCTGGACCTGTCCTCCCGCTCCGACGCGCGGGTGAAGCTCTACTTCCGTCACCACCAGGCGACCGCGGCCTTCCTCGACGAGCTGTGCGCGGTGGCGCACCACCACTCGCCGGGAGCCACCGCCGGCTTCTGCCGGAAGATGGCCGGTGGCGACGAGGGCCCCTATGGCGGCAAGGGTCCGGTCACGTGCTTCAGCTTCACGGACCCCTCCGACGCGCGGCCCAAGGCCGTGACGGCCTACTTCCCCGTGTCGCACCATGCGCGCGACGATCGGGAGATCCGCCAGCGCATCACCGACTTCCTCCACGCGCAGGGGCTGGCCAGCGCACCGTACCTGGGGGCGCTCGAGGCCTGTGCCCGCCGCCCCCTGGAGGCGGGCACGGGCATCCACACCTACGCCGCGATGCGGTGGCAGGGGCGGCCCCGGATGACCGTCTACTTCTCACCCGAGATCTACGGAATGCAGAAGCCCGAGAGACAAGCACCCCAGGCGCGGATCGTGCGGCCGGCGACGGAGATCATCGAGCACTTCGAGACGCACTCCATCGCGGACCACCCCTTCTTCGCGCGGCTGAGCCGGGAGCCGGTGCGGCTGGAGGTGCTGGCGCGCATCTTGAGCAACTTCCGGGTGGGCATCACCCAGGACTTCTCGCGCCGGTTGGCGTGGCTCACCGCTCGCGTCGGAGACGAGCGCATCCGCTGCAAGCTGGCCAAGCAGCTCAACGACGAGCTGGGCGATGGCGACTTCACGCGCGCCCACCGCGGGCTCTTCGAGCGGATGCTGGAGGTGGTGTCGCCCTGGGCTCCGCCGGAGACGGACGAGGTGCTGGCGCCGGGCCGCGTGTTCGGCGCGGAGCTGGAGCGGTGCTACGTGAACGCCGAGCCGTATGAAGGCGTGGGCGCGAGCCTCGTGGCCGAGGTCCATGGCAAGCAGGTGGACACGTTCATCGCGGAGCAGTTCCGCCGCCAGAGCCAGATTCCGCCCTCGGCGCTGGAGTGGCTGCACCTGCACGAGAACCTGGAGGTGGAGCACGTCGACGAGTCCCTGGACATCGCGCGGCTCATCCCCCCGGGTGCGGCCAGCGAGGCCGCCTGGCGTGGAGCGAAGTCGCTGTCCACCGCGGCGCGCGCCTTCTTCGACACCCTCTATCGGCAGAGCTTCCCATGAGCGGCCCGGACTTCGCCGCGCTGCGCGCCCGCTTCCCCATCTTCTCCGAGCGCACCTACTTCGCCACGCAGTGCCTCGGCCCCATGCCCTCCGAGGCGTACGCGGACCTGTTCGAGTATGGCCGGACGCTGGGGCTGCGCAGCCGCTCCATCCCGCTGTGGCTGGAGCGCATGGCCGAGTTCTCCCG
>NZ_DASVWK010000199.1:0-3425 GCF_036389735.1 Archangium sp.
GGCGACCTGGACGAGAAGACGTACCAGCGCCACATCGAGACCCTCCCCGACCTGGCCGACAACGCCGTGCCGGTGGAGACGGTGATGCACGACGAGCTCGAGGAAGACGACTTCGACGACGAGGACGAGGACGAGGACGAGGGCGACGAGGACACCGGGAACGACGAGTGACGCCATGACCGAGGAGAAGCGCGGAGAGACGTTCGTGATGCGGGGGGAGGAGCCCTCCCGGGCGCCCGAGGCCGCCATCACCTTCAGCACCTTCCTCGTCGGCCTGGCCTCCAGCGCCCTCATCCACCTGGGTGAGGCGCCCAATCCGGAGACGGGCCGATCCGAGCGCGATCTGGTGCTCGCCCGGCAGAGCATGGATCTGCTGGGGATGCTGCACGACAAGACGCGCGGCAACCTCACGTCCGAGGAGCAGCAGCTCTTCGACAACCTCCTGGCCGATCTGCGCCTGCGCTTCGTGAAGGCGAACAAGCGGTGACGCCTCCAGTCCCCGCCTCCCCGGCCCCCGCCGCTCCGCCGGGCCTGCCGCGACGCATCCGCTTCGCGGCGGTGGTGAGCCTGGTGCTCTCCTGCATCTCCGGGAGCTTCGCCATCGGCGAGCTCGTGAGCCCCGAGCGTCCCTTGCCGCGGAAGGAGACCAGCGCACCACCCCCGGGCCTGCCTCCATACGTCGACCCGGCCATCAACGAGCGTCTTGTCGAGGCCCAGCTGTCCGCGCTCAAGCCCATGCGGGAGTCGCGCTCGCTGGTGCTGGGGGCCCTCTCGGTGGCGTGCGCCTTCGTCTTCGTGTCCGCCGGGCGGATGCTGCGGCCCGCTGGGCTCCCCCTGGAGCGGGTGCGCCGGCTACTCGCGGCCGCCTCCATCACCGCGGCCCTCCTGCGCACCATCGTCGGCGCGCAGGACACCGTGGTGTTCAAACGCATGGCCGTGGTCATGGCCGAGGCCTTGAGCCACCATCCCGAGCTCAAGACGCCGGAGCTGGTCGCGCAGTTCAAGGCGACGATCCTCTTCGTCATGTCCGCCGCCATGGTGTTTCAGACGGCCCTCATCGCCGGCACCTTCGCCCTGCTGGGCCAGTACTTCCGCGGCGAGAGCGTCCGGCAGGCCGTCCTCGCCCAGGGAGGCGAGGAGCTGGCCGAGGAGGAGGACTGAGGGCCGAAGCGCCGGGGCCCCTCCTCAGGCCGCGGCGCCCCGCAGCAGTCTCTCCAGGGGCGGCTCCTCCGGCTCCGAGCCGTTGAGCGTCAGCCGCGTCCCCGGCATCCGGTGCAGCTGAAGCAGCAGCTCCCGCTCCACCCCGAACACCCATGCCAGGTGGCCCAGCGGCCAGCGCGCCTGCATCTGCTCGAAGGCCGCGTCGTCGAACTCCCCGTCCAGGCACTCGGGCAGCTCCACCTCGTCATACAACAGCCGCTCTCCACCCACATGCTGGCCTCCACCGAAGGCGAGGACCTCCTCGTACTCCTGCGGGTCGTACACGTAGGAGTGGACGACCACGCCCGCCTCGCGGGACAGCAGCCGGGCGAGGGCCTGGTGCTCGCTGTACCAGTGCGCGCCGCGACGCCCCGCGGTGTGCGGGCCGTCCAGGGCCAGCCGGATGACCTTGCGCCGACGGTAGACGGACAGCGTCAACAGGGTGTCCGACGGGGCGCCGTCCTGAACGAGCGCCTGCCGGGCCAGGTCCATGACCTTCAGACCTCCCAGGGATTCAACTCGGATGAGATAACCGCCGTGCGCTTCCAGTGGATGCCCCCCAATGTGGGCGCGCATATACCCGGGCCGGGGAGAAAAAGGCAACTCCTGGAGAGCCTGGAAGTTCGTAAGGACTGCAACCATCCAGGCCCACGCGAGAAGTGAAATCCGAACGGCTCTCGCCGTGCTTGCCAAGGGGTCTTCGACCCTTACGTTGGGGTCATGCGACTCGACAAATACACGGTGAAGGCCCAGGAGGCCATCCAGGAAGGACAGTCTCTGGCCCGACGTGCCGACCATCCGAACTACGAGCCGGAGCACCTCGCGACGGCGCTGCTCGGACAGAAGGACGGCATCGTCGAGCCGCTGCTCCGCAAGATTGGCGTGGATGTGAAGCTGTTCGCCGGCCGGTTGGGCGAGGCGCTCCAGAAGCTGCCACGGATGCAGGGCGGCGAGGGCGCGATGCTCAGCCAGCGGCTGCTGAAGACGTTCGACAAGGCCGAGGACGAGGCCAAGTCACTCAAGGACGACTTCATCTCCAGCGAGCACCTGCTGCTGGCCCTCACGCAGGACAAGGGGGCGGTGGGTGAGGTGATGAAGTCCTCGGGCGTGACGCGCGAGCGCGTCCTGTCCAGCCTCAAGGAGGTGCGCGGCTCGTCCCGGGTGACGAGCCAGGACCCCGAGGCCACCTACCAGGCGCTGGAGAAGTACGGGCGTGACCTGACGGAGGCGGCCCGGGCCGGCAAGTTGGATCCGGTCATCGGCCGCGACGAGGAGATCCGCCGCTGTATCCAGGTGCTCAGCCGGCGCACGAAGAACAACCCGGTGCTCATCGGTGAGCCGGGCGTGGGCAAGACGGCGATCGTCGAGGGCCTGGCGCGGCGCATCATCGACGGGGACGTGCCCGAGGGGCTGAAGAACAAGCGGCTGGTGACGCTGGACCTGGGCGCGATGGTGGCCGGGGCCAAGTACCGCGGCGAGTTCGAGGAGCGCCTCAAGGCGGTGCTCAAGGAGGTAGCGGACGCGCAGGGGGAGATCGTCCTCTTCATCGACGAGCTGCACACCCTGGTGGGCGCGGGCAAGGCCGAGGGCTCGATGGACGCGGGCAACATGCTCAAGCCGGCGCTGGCGCGCGGGGAACTGCACTGCATCGGCGCGACCACGCTGGATGAGTACCGCAAGCACATCGAGAAGGACGCGGCCCTGGAGCGGCGCTTCCAGCCGGTGATGGTGGGCGAGCCCAACGTGCACGACACCATCAGCATCCTGCGGGGCCTCAAGGAGCGCTACGAGGTGCACCACCACGTGCGCATCCAGGACTCGGCGCTGGTGGCGGCGGCCAACCTGTCCAACCGCTACATCTCCGACCGCTTCCTGCCGGACAAGGCCATCGACCTCGTGGACGAGGCGTGCAGCCGCCTGCGCATCGAGATCGACTCGATGCCCACGGAGATCGACGACGTGCGTCGGAAGATCACCCAGCTGGAGATCGAGCGCGAGGGTCTGCGCAAGGAGACGGATCCCCACTCGAAGGAGCGGCTGAAGGCCATCCTCAAGGAGATCGAGGCGGCGGCCGGCGAGGTCATCCTCTTCATCGACGAGATGCATACGCTGGTCGGCGCGGGGAAGGCCGACGGCGCCATGGACGCGTCGAACATGATCAAGCCGGCGCTGGCCCGCGGCGAGCTGCACTGCGTCGGCGCCACGACGCTGGACGAGTACCGCAA
>NZ_DASVWK010000200.1:0-4145 GCF_036389735.1 Archangium sp.
GGGCAGAGCGCGTGGGTGGGTACGGACGGCACGGTGCGCCGCGCGCCGCTGGCCCTGCACCTCAACCTGGGCGTTACCGGCCGTGACGCGGTGTCCGGCCCGCGCTCGCTGGTGCTGGAGCGCCTGCGCGAGCTGCTGTCCGACGCGCGCGAGTACAACAAGCGCAAGGGAGACTTCGAGCAGAACCGCATGCGCACGCTGGCCGCGAGCCGGTTGGATCTGGAGGCGCTCCAGCCCGCGCTGGCGGGCGCGCTGCCGGTGGTGGTGACGGCCAACCGGGTGTCGGACATCCGCGCGGCGCTGGCGCTCGGGCGTGAGTTCGGACTGAAGCTGCTCATCGCCGGAGGCCGAGAGGCGTGGTTGGTGGCGCCGGAGCTGGCGGCGGCGAAGGTGCCCGTCATCCTCCAGCCCACGCAGAACCTGCCCTCCAACTTCGATGGGCTGAGCAGCCGGCTGGACTCGGCGGCGCTGCTGAGCGCGGCGGGGGTGAAGGTGCTCTTCTCCACCCTGGGCGAGCCGCACATGGTGCGCACGCTGGCGCAGGAGGCGGGCAACGCGGTGGCGTGGGGGCTGCCGTACGCGGACGCGGTGCGCGCCATCACCTCCAACGTGACGGAGGCCTTCGGGCTGGAGGGGGGACAGGTGGCGCCAGGGCAGGTGGCGGATCTGGTGCTGTGGAACGGGGAGCCGCTGGAGGTGAGCAGCCGCCCGCTGGGCATGTGGCTGGGGGGCAGGCAGGTGCCACTCACCAGTCGCCAGCAGGCGCTGTTCGAGAAGTACCGAGCGCTTCCCAAATAGAGGAGAGGGATTTCCGGGGCCCCTCCCTTCACCCGAGGTATGGGTTGGGGATATAGGAGAGGGATTTCCTAACAAGGGGGCCTTCTCGTGAATTTCCCATTTCGTCCCAGGGCCGTGTTCCTCGCGGCTCTGGCGCTCACCCTGGTGCAGGGCTGTGCTCCCGTGGCACCGGAGCCCGAGGCAGTCTCGCTGGCCACGGCCACGGGTGAGCTCGGGGTGGGCGGCTTCGCGGAGCTGCACCACCACATGTTCGCCGAGGAGGCCTTTGGCGGCGGCTGGTTCCACGGCAGTCATACCGGCGCGCTGGCACGCTGTGACGGCGGGGCGCCCGAGAGCGATCACGCCCGTGTGCGCATGGACTTGAGCCAGATGCTCAACCTGTGCCCCAACTCGGGCAGCGTGGACTTGCGCGGCGTGCCGTTGCTCTCCGACCTGTTTGGCCTCGCGGGCGCGGTGGGCTCGGAGTTCATGGGGAAGATGGAAGGCACCCAGGGCGACACGGGCCTGCACCTGGGCCGGCGCGAGGTGGGGACCGAGTGGCCGCGCTGGGACACCATCGCCCACCAGCAGTCGTGGGAGGGGTGGCTGCGGCAGGCGCACCAGGGCGGCATGTCCCTGGTGGTGGTGTCGCTGGTGAGCAACGGGTTCCTCTGCAAGGCGCTGCCGTACCAGAACCTCAACCGCCCGTGCGACGAGATGGCGGACATCGAGGTGCAGCTGCAGATGGCTCGGGCCTTCGATGCGCGCACCGACTGGGCGGAGATCGCCCTCTCGCCCGCGCACGCGCGCGGCATCATCTCCTCGGGGCGGCTGGCGATGGTGCTCTCCATCGAGACGAGCAAGCTCTTCGGGGACAAGGACTGGAGGAGCGAGCTGGACCGCTTCCACGCGCTGGGGGTTCGCTCCATTCAGCCAGTGCACCAGTTGGACAACCGCTTCGGCGGCGCGGCGCTGCACAACGTCATCTTCCAGGCGGCCCAGTTCATCGAGAACTGCCGCATCGACTACGACTGTGGCGTGACGACCAACTCCTTCACGCTGGGCTTCGACGTGTACAAGGACGCGGCGGGCAACTGCCGCAACACGAAGGGGCTCACGGCGGACGGCAAGGCGCTGGTGCAGGCGATGATGGCCAAGGGGATGCTCGTGGACATGGCGCACCTGTCCGAGAAGAGCATCCAGGACGCCTATGCCGTCGCCCAGGCCAACAGCTACTACCCGCTCTACATCTCGCACGGCCACTTCCGCGAGGTGATGAACCCGAAGCTGGCGGAGAACGAGAAGACGACGCCGGCGTGGGTGGTGCGCTACCTGCGGCAGACGGGCGGCATGTTCGGCCTGCGCACGGCGCATGACGAGACGCGCGCGTACACGAAGTCCGGCGTGGCCAACAACTGCCACGGCTCCAGCCGCTCGGTGGCGCAGGCGTACGAGTTCGGCCGCCAGGGGCTGAAGGTGCCCATGGCCTTTGGCGCGGACTTCAACGGCTTCATCCAGCAGACGCGGCCGCGCTTCGGCGCGAATGGGGCGTGCTCGGCCACCTTCCAGGCCGAGGCGGATGCCCAGGCGTACCAGCAGGAGGTGTCCGGGCCGGCGCGGCTGGGCACGGACTTCGACAAGTACGGCCTGGCGCACGTGGGTCTGCTGCCGGACCTGCTGAAGGATCTGGGCCGGGTGGGGGCGCAGACGACGGGGTTGGCCAACTCGACGGAGACGTACCTGCGGATGTGGGAGCGGGCGAACGCCCCGCGCACCGGCATGGCGGACACGGCGGCGGACATCGACACGAGCGGCATCGCCCCCTACGAGGACAAGGCGGCGCGCGAGGCTCGCTACCCGACGGTGTGCGGCGCGGCCTACGCGCCGGACTCGAAGCTGCTGAACCAGGGCTGCCGCTTCGACGCGGAGTGCATCAGCGACCAGTGCACCTCGGTGCTGTGCTCCACCTTCGACGGTCGCTGCGTGTGCAACGACGACGGGGACTGCGGGGGCTCGAGCTACTGCCAGGATGAGATTCCGGCCAACCCGGGCGACAACGACTGCGTGCCGAAGAAGAGCAACTGGTCGTCGTGCAGCCGGGATGGGCAGTGCCAGTCCGGGGCGTGTGGCGGGTGCGCGGACATGACGGGCTGGTGCTACACGCCGCGCTCCAAGGCGTATGGGCAGAGCTGCAAGGCGGACACCGAGTGCACGACGGACCGGTGCAGCGCGGACTGCTACGTCAACCCGACGGGCACGTGCCTGTGTGACAGCGACTCGCACTGCGCCAGCACCCAGTACTGCGGTTGGGGCACGAACTCGGGCAAGTGCCAGAACAAGAAGTCGCGTGGCGCGGCGTGCTCGGCCGATCGGGAGTGCGCCTCGGGCACCTGCCGCTGGTCGTTCACCTGCGCTTGACCGGGGGACAGTTCTGTCCTTGGAGCGGATCCACGAGCCGGCACCCGTTGGTGTCGGCCGTGGACTTCAGATCGGCCTGGTAGAGGGTATCGGTGGGGAGCTGGAACCGGCTCCGGTAGAGGCCGGTCGCCACGTACACCGGCATGGGCTTGCCCGCGATGAACCAGCTCATGTCCTCCCCGGCACAGGGAGTGCTCGGGAAGCGATAGAGCGTGGCGCGCGTGGAGGGATCTCCCGTGCCTGGGTAGCGCTTGACGCCATCCATCCACAGCTCGACGACGCCCTTGTTGGGATTCGCCGAGAAGACCACGTGCAACACGAAGGTGTGCCACTCCCCCTTGGTCGCGGTGCTCACGGGATTGAAGCGCCCGTTGGCCGGGTCGTAATGAGGCCAGAGCCGGTAGTGCCCATCACGGCCAGGAGCAGCACCGGGCGTGTAGTTGAGGGCGTCCGAGGTGGAGTAGGTGTCCCGCTTGTTGAGCGTGAACTGATACCGCGCGCCTGTCTCGTAGGCGCCCTGGTCCCCATCGGTCCGATCAATCCCGATGCTCAGGTTGGGCCCGTTGGCGTCGCAGGCCCCCACGGAATGGAGCTGGAAGAGGACGTGCCAGTTCGGGCTGGTGGAGCGCGACACGGTGGGATCCGGGAAGGTTCCCTGCCACTCGTCATCCCGCGGAATGTACGTGCTCCAGCCGAACCAGCGCTCGTCGCCTTCCGTGTAGTAGCCAGGGACGAGCCGGTAGCTTCCGGGGTTGCCGAGGTCGGGAGCCCTCGCGGCGGCACCGTCCAGGGGATTCACCAGCTCGTTGCGGTGGTCGCGGCCCCAGGGCTGGTTCAGGCCGGGAGCCCGGTCTCCCTCCTCGTCTCCTTGAGGGGCATCGGGCGTGTGGGCGACCACCACCCTCAGCGCAGGCCCGGCGGGAGTGTATTTGCCCGGCGGAGAAGGAGGC
>NZ_DASVWK010000201.1:0-4979 GCF_036389735.1 Archangium sp.
CCCCTCCTCCTCGCGCTCTCGCTGACGCTCGCCGCCGGAGAGCCACGTCCCCGGACTCCCGTGCTGGTGGAGCTCTTCACCTCCGAGGCCTGCGACAACTGCCCCAATAAGGAGGAGCTCCTCGCCCGGCTCGCGAAGACGCAGCCGGTGGAGGGGGTGGAGGTCGTCCCGCTGGCCTTCCACATGGACGCGTACGACGGCCTCGGGTGGAAGGATCGCTTCGGCCTGCCGACCGCCACGCAGCGCCAGCGGCGCTACAACGCGGTGCTCAACCACGGGAAGCTCTTCGCGCCCCACATGGTGGTGGATGGTGCTCACTCCTTCCTGGCGAACGAGCAGCAGGCGCTGGCCCAGGCGACGGAGGCGTCGCACCGGCGCAAGGTGCCCGTGCGCCTCACGGTGCGAGCGGAGAAGAACGAGCTGGTGCTGAAGGTGGCGCTGGACGCGAAGCCCGAGCGGGACGTCGAGGTGTGGGCCGCGCTCGCGGAGGAGGGCCTGTCCACGAAGGTGACGGCGGGCCCGAACAAGGGGCGCACGCTGACGCACACGGCCACGGTGCGCACGTGGACGGTGCTCCCCGAGCCGAAGCCCGAGGGCCCCGGCTTCACCACGGAGGCGCGGCTGAAGCTGGAGCCGCGGTGGAAGCGCGAACGGCTGCGCGTGGTGGTGGCGCTCCAGAAGCCCTGGGGCGGGCGGGTGGAGGGGCTCACCACCGCGGCGCTCGACACGAAACGCTGACAGAAGACGGGGCGCGTCCCGGGTTCGCCGCCCGAGCGCGCCCCGCGGTCCTCCGCTTCAGCCGCCGGCTATATCTGCGTGAGTGCCTGCGACGGGAAGGCCCGGGCATCCACCTTCGGGTACCAGGCCTTCACCCGCCCGTCGGGACCGATGATGACGCCCACCCGCCGCGCGTTGGCGGCGCTCGCGTCGTCACAGGCCCCGTAGGCGAGCCCCATCTGCCTCCCCGTGTCACTCAGCAGGGGGAAGTTGAAACCGAACTTCTCCGCGAATGCCTTGTTCTCCTCCGGCGTGTCGAAGCTGACTCCCAAGATGACCGCGTTCTTCTGCACGTACGCACTGCTCTGGTCGCGGAACCCGCAACCCTGGGCCGTTCAACCCGGGGTGTCGGCCTTGGGGTAGAACCAGAGCACCACCGTCTTGCCCTGGTAGTCGGACAGCTTGTGCGTCCTGCCGGTGTGGTCCCCCACCGAGAAGTCCGGGGCCACGTCACCTGCCTTCAGCATGAAGCCTCCTGCATCGGCCAGCGGGCTCGGAGCCCCCGCCGGGCCTGGGCCAATCCACCGCTCCGAGACCTTCCGTCGTAGCACGTGGGCCCCCGCCCCCTCTTCGGCTTCCAGTCCGACTGTCGACTTGGAAAGGGTGGCCCTTCGGGCCCGAAGGCCCTGGGGATTGCCTCGGGGTAAGGGGAACGTGCGTCTATCCGTCCTTGCCACCTTGTTGCTCGCGTCGGCCGCGATGGCCCAGCTGGAGTTGAAACCCAATGGCAGGGGCTCGCTGGTGATGGGAACCGGCCAGCTGCTGCCCGCGGGAGGGTTCCGCCTCTCGCTGCTGGGGCACTATGGCACTGCTGGGCCTGGGCGCGCTCGCCGCACTGGCCCGCCGGGGCCGTAGGTCGTAGCAGGTCGGCACGTACAGCACCCGGTGGCCGAAGGACCTCCACGCCACCGGGTCACGGCGACATCACGCCACCTGCCCCCGAGCCGAGAGCCCCGCGTCCGACGAGTAGCCCAGCACCTGCTCCACCTGGACGGCCCGGTGCGCGTAGGTGTGCTCGGCCAGCACGCGCCGGCGCGCCGCCTGCCCGAGCTGCCGCACGCCCTCGTCCGTGAGGCACAGCACCGCCTCGGCCACTTCCAGCCCGTCCTCGGCCACCAGGCACTCGGTGCCCGGCTCCAGGAAGAGCTCGATGCCCTGCCACTTGTCGGTGATGATGCAGGAGCCCGCGCCAGCGGCCTCGAAGAGGCGCGTGGACGGAGAGAAGCCGAAGCGCGCCATGCTGTCGCGGCTGATGTCGAGCACCGTGCGCGCCGTGCGGTTGAGGGCGTTGTGGTCCCGCGTGTAGACGTGGCCCACGTGCTTCACGTTGGACGGCAGGTGCCGGTCCGCCCAGCCGTTGCCGCCCAGCAGGAAGCGGTTGTCCGGCAGCAGCTCCGCGGCGCGCAGGAAGAAGGACTCCACCCGCCGCTCGAGATCCGGTAGCCGGTTGCCCAGGAAGGCCAGGTCACACTCGAAGCGCGGGTCGGGCTCCACCGGGTGGTGGGTGTCCGGATCCAACGCGTTGTAGATGGGGACGCACTCGCGGGCCCCGAAGTCCTTGTAGGCGAGCACCACCGGGTCGCCACCACCATAGGTGAGGATGCGGTCATAGCGGGGCACCAGCGCGCGGAACGGGTCGTTCGGGTCCTTCTGCATCCGCTCCAGGGTGGCCGGCGCGTCCACGTCCCAGAAGACCACCTGGGTGTGGCCGGACTTGAGCTCCAGCACCCGGGCCTCCAGCAGCTCGTCGAAGACGCCCACGCCGCTGGCCTTCACCACCACGTCCGCGCCCCGCGCGTCCTCCAGGCAGCGCTCCACTCCGTCGGTGCCCTCGCCCGGGTACACCACCACGCGCGCCCAGTCCGGGTCCACGGGGAAGTCCCGATGCTTCTGCCGGTCCTGGGCATCCGGCTCATAGAAGGTGACGCGGTGGCCACGCGCGTGAAGTGCGCGGATGATGCCGCGGTAGTACGTGGCGGCGCCGTTCCAGTAGGCCGAGACGACGCTCGAGCCGAAGAAGGCGATCCGAAGTCCGTGGCTGCTCATGCGGTAACCCTTTCCTGTACGACCGACCCGAGCGAGCCGGTCTCGACGCCCAGCTCCCGGCAGAAGCCGAGGAGCTCCTCCACCCGATGTGCGCACGTATGACGTGCGAGAATCGTCCGCCGCCCGTGCTCGGCGAGCGCCCGCCGCAGGTCCGCGTCCTCCCGGAGCGCGGCGAGGTGGCGCTCCATCTGCTCGCCATCCCTGGCGACGAGGAAGTCCAGGCCCGGGGTGAACAGGTGCTCGGCGTCCTCCCAGGGCGCGCACACCAGGGGAATCCCACACGCGAGCGCCTCGAAGGTGCGCGGGGTGGGGAGGCCCGGCAGCGCGGAGGCATACGGCCGGCGGGGCACGTGCACCGTCATGAGCGCCCGCGCGAAGGTCCGGGGCACCTCGTGGTTGGGCAACCAACCACCATAGGAGATGCCCGCCTCCGCCAGGGCCGTCCTGGCCGCCTGGGGGTAGCGCACGCCGTGCACCCGCGCCTTCAGCCCCAGCCGCTTCACCGGGCCGAGCAGGAACTCGTGCAGCTCCGCGCCGTGCTCCTCATCGCCCCAGTTGCCCACCCAGACGAGGTCCTGATCGCGCTCGTACTCGTACGCGAACTCGGGACGGAAGACGCGCACGTCGGCGGCCTCGTGCCACGTCCAGGCGTGGCGCGCCCAGCCGCGCTCCAGGTACACCCGGCGGATGACGTCACCGACGGCCAGCACCCCGTCGTAGTGCGACAAATCGTACCGGGCCATCTCCCCCGGCGCGGTGACGCTCCGGTGGTGGGTGTCATGAAAGAGGAGCTTGAAGCGCCCACCCCGGGCGCGCGCCTGGCCGACGCGGTACACCAGCTCCGGCTCGTTCCACTCGTGGACGATGACCAGGTCCGCCCCGTCCAGCACGGCCCCCAGGTCCAGCGTCTCCAGCGTGTAGCGATGGGGCCGGACGCGCCGGTAGACGAGCCGCAACGCCTCCAGCGTCTCCTCCCCGCCCCGCTCGGCCAGGAGGTTCTCCATGCTCCAGGCGTTCTCGGGCTCGTACACCTGGATGTCGGCGCCCCGCTTGGAGAGCTCGGTCACGACGCCCCGGAGGAAATGGGCATGGCCGTGGTTCCAGTCCGACAGGAGCGAATGGCAGAAGAGGACGACGCGCATCGTTCAAAAGTCTCCGCTCAGGTGGCCTTCGCCAGGGGAGGCGGGGCGGCAGGAGCCTCCCTGGGCGCGCGGCCCAGCTCGGCGTACGCCGCAAGGTAGGCATCGGCCATGCGATCCGGGGAGAACTCCAGTGCACGCGTGCGTGCAAGGGTGGACATCCGGTTGCAGAGCACGGGCTCCGTCACCAGCCGGCGCAGGGCGCGCATGAGCATGTCGGTGTCATCTGGTGGAACGAAGACGGCCGCGTCCTCCCACACCTCGCGCAGGGAGGGGATGTCGCCCAGCACCAGCGCGCAGCCAGCGAGCGCGGCTTCCAGGGCGGATAGCCCGAAGGGCTCGTAGCGCGCGGGCAGCGCGTAGATGGAGGCGCGCCCCATGTGGCCGGCCAGTTCGCCAGGAGACAGCTTGCCCAGCATGCGCACATAGCGCGAGCGCACCTCGCCCCCGGCGGGGTGCTGGGTGTCGCCCGCGACGAGCACCGGCCAGTCCAGCCGGGGAGCCACCGACTCCAGCGCGGCCAGGTTCCTGGCCTCGTCCCACAGCGGGCCCGTGGCGAGGATGAAAGGCTCGCGCACCGGGCCGGGAGAGAAGTCCTCGGCCCGGCGCGCGTTGAAGATGACGCGGGCCGAGCGCTGGGGCCCGTAGTGCTGCTCCAGGGCCTCCAGCATGGCGGCGGAGGGGGCCACCACGAGGCCCGCGGCGCGCAGGCCCCGCGTGACCTCCCAGCGGTAGCGGGTGTGGTGCTCCGGGGCCGGCTCGCCCTTCACCGCCTCCCACCACGAGAGGACACACGCGTGGGCCACCATCAGCGTCGGCGCCTTCCACGGCAGCGCGCCATGGCAGTAGCCGTTGAGGTGCACCACGTCCGGCCGGACGCGGGACTCCAGCTCCAGCAGCCACTCCCCGGCGGCAGCCACGTCCTCCCACGGCTCATCCATCCACTCGAGCTTCCAGGTGCTCTGCTCGACGCTGAGGCCGGGAACCCGGCGGGCCTCGGCCCACTGCGCCTCGGTG
>NZ_DASVWK010000202.1:0-2877 GCF_036389735.1 Archangium sp.
AGCGGGCCACGGCCCGTCGGGCGTTGCTGGGCGGGCAGCTCGCCAATACACACCTCATCGCCGCACGCACGCTTCGGCTGCCACCTGGAGCCCATTGGAGCCATCATCTGCGGGCGCTGCGGGCCGGGTGGCGGCTGATCCTGCTCTTCCTGCTGGCGGCGCTCCTCCAGGTGTGTGTGCTCTGCGGTTGGTGGTTGATTGGACGGGGCGCGTTCGAGGGTCAATTGGACCAGGGGTGGCTCTGGGCCTGGGCCCTCATGGGGTTCACGATGGTGCCGCTCCAGGCGGCGCTGACCTGGGTGCAGGGGTCCCTGGTGATGGACTTCTCCGCGCTGCTGCGCAGACAACTGCTGGCGGGGGCGCTCGCGCTGCCCGTGGACGAGGCGCGCCGCGGTGGAATTGGCGAGTACGTCGGGAAGACCTTCGAGAGCGCGGGGCTGGAGCAGATGGCGCTGGCTGGCGGCTTCACCAGTCTCCTGTCGGTGATCGATCTGGCGCTGGCGGCGAGCGTGATGGTGACGGGTCCCGCGGGCTGGTACGGGCTGGTGGCGCTGGGGGGCTTCTGCTGCATGCTGGTGGTGCTGCTCGCGCGTCAGGCCGCACGCTTCCGGCGGTGGATGGAGGCACGGGGCGTCATGACGCATGCGCTCATCGAGCGGATGATAGGCCACCGGACGCGGCTCGCGCAGGAACAGCCGGAGCGCTGGCACGTCGAGGAGGATCATGAACTGGCCCACTATGCCGAGGCCTCCGAGCAGTGGGACGCGGCAACGGCCCGGGTGTTGACGCTCGCCCGGCGGGGGCTCCTCCCGGTGGCGATCCTCGCGACGCTCCCGGGGGTGCTCGCTGGAGCCTCGACGGTGAGGATCGCGGTGGGGGTAGGGGCCGCGCTGCTGGCGACGCGCGCGCTGGGGACACTGACCGTCGGAGCCCTGGCCCTCATCGGTGCGCGCGTGTTGTTCCGCAACGTTCACCCCATCCTGGAGGCCGTGCAGCGCGCCCAGGATGGTGGGATCCCCAGGACGGCTCCTCCGCCGTCAGGCGTGGCGCCTCCGAAGGCCCAGGCCCTGCTCGAGGCCCGCGACCTGGTCTTCCAGCACGTGGGGGCCCCACGGGCGGTGCTGGAGAGGGCCTCGCTGGTGGTGCGCGCGGGCGAGCGCGTGCTGCTCGAGGGGCCCTCGGGTTCGGGCAAGTCGACGTTCGCGTCCATTCTGACGGGGCTGCGAGGCCAGGGCTCGGGGCTGTTGTTGCTGGGTGGCCTGGACATGGCGACCTGGACGATGGACGGGTGGGGTGCGCAGATCGCGGGGGCCCCTCAATTCCACGAGAACCACGTGGTGTCCGGCCCCCTGGCCATGAACCTGCTGTTGGGACGTACCTGGCCTCCCACCCCCGAGGACCTGAACACCGCGAAAACGCTCTGTGAGGAGCTCGGGCTGGGGGAGCTGCTGGCACGGATGCCCGCGGGGTTGATGCAGCTGGTGGGGGAGCGCGGTTGGCAGCTCTCGCATGGAGAGCAGAGCCGTGTCTTCGTGGCACGAGCGCTGCTTCAGCGGGCCCGTGTCGTGGTGCTCGATGAAGCGTTCGGTGCGTTGGATCCCTTGACCATGCGCAAGGTGATGACGTGCGTCGAGGCGCGGGCACCCACGCTCATCGTCATCGCGCATCCCTGAGGGACGCTGACCGCCGCCCCGCCGAGCACTCGGGAGGGCGGGGTGATTGCCCCCGTCCGGGGCGGTGTCCATCCCTTCACACAACCAGGGAGCGGATGCGATGGCTCGAGGGCGGTACCAGAGGGAGGGACGGCCAGGCGACAGGCGCTCCGACGCGGCGCTTCCCCTGCCAAGCCTGCGCGTCGTGGATGCCGTCGCGCTCATCGTGGGCATCGTGGTGGGCGCGGGCATCTTCCGGGCGCCCTCGCTGGTGGCGGCGAACTCGACGGGCGAGGCCGCCATGTTGCTGCTGTGGGGCCTTGGCGGGCTCGTCTCCTTCATTGGCGCCATGTGCTACGCGGAGCTTGCCAGCACCTGGCCTCACGCTGGGGGCGACTACCACTATCTGCGGCGGGCGCTCGGTAACTCGCTGGCCTTCTTGTTCGCCTGGGCCCGTCTGACGGTCATCCCCACCGGCTCCATCGCGCTGCTGGGCTTCATCTTCGGGGATTACGCCTCGCAACTGCTGCCGCTGGGGGAGCACTCGTCCGCCCTCTACGCGGCGCTCTCGGTGGTGGTGCTCACCGGGCTGAACGTGGCCGGCATCCAGCTGGGCAAGTGGACGCAGAACCTCCTCATGGTGGCGGTGGTGGCGGGCCTGGGGCTGGTCATCGTCGCCGGGCTCTTCTTCTCGCCGGCCGCTCCGGTCCCAGTCGCCGAGGTGGTGGCACCCGATGGGCCCCGTCATGCCGCCTGGGGCCTGGCCATGGTGTTCGTGCTGCTGACGTATGGCGGGTGGAACGAGGCGGCCTACATCTCCAGCGAGCTGCGCGGGGGGCGCCGAGGCATCGTGTTCGCGCTGCTGGGGAGCCTGCTGGCCGTCACCGCCCTCTACCTGCTGGTCAACGCGGCCTACCTCAAGGGACTGGGCCTGGCCGGCATGGGGCGCTCGGAGGCGGTGGCGGCGGACCTCCTTCAGCGCGTGGTGGGCCCCGGGGGCGCCCGGCTCATCAGCCTCATCATCTGCGCGGCGGTGCTCACCTCGGCCAATGCCACCGTTCTCATGGGCTCGCGCACTCACTATGCGATGGGGCGAGACTTCCCGATGTTCTCCCCGCTGGGGCGGTGGAGCGCGCGCGCGGGCTCGCCGGTGAACGCGCTGCTGGTGCAGGGGGCCATCGCCCTGGCGCTGGTGGGCGTGGGCTTCATCACCCGGCGCGGCTTC
>NZ_DASVWK010000203.1:0-4927 GCF_036389735.1 Archangium sp.
CCTGCTGGCCACCCAGGTCATCTCCCGCATCCGCGCCACTTTCGGCGTGGAGCTGCCCATCAGCGAGCTGTTCGAGTCGCCCACCGTGGCTGGTATCGCCCAGGCCCTCCAGGCCCGCCTCACCGACTCCGCGCACCGGGCACCTCCGCTCGTCCCCGTGGCGCGCACGGGCGCGCTGCCCCTGTCCTTCGCCCAGCAGCGCCTGTGGTTCCTCGAGCAGTTCGAGCCGGGGAACACCACCTACAACCTCTTCACGGCCGTACGCATGGAGGGCACGCTCGACGTGTCCTCCCTGGAGCAAGGCTTCCAGGAGCTGGTGCGCCGCCACGAGTCCCTGCGCACCACCTTCCAGTCCACCGAGCAAGGCCCCCTCCAGGTCATCCACCCCGAGGCCTCCCTGCCTCTGCCCCTCATTGACCTGGGCTCCGTACCGGAGACTCAGCATGAGACCGAGGTCCTGCGCCTCGCGCGCGAGGAGGCCGGGCGCTCCTTCGACCTCATCCACGGCCCACTGCTGCGGGTGAAGCTGCTGAAGCTCGGTGAGGCCCGGCACGTCCTGCTGATGACGATGCACCACATCGTCTCGGACGGCTGGTCCATGAGCATCCTCATCCGCGAGGTGGCCGCGCTCTACCAGGCCTTCGTCGCGGGTGAGCCCTCGCCGCTGACCGAGCTGCCCGTGCAGTACGCCGATTACGCCGACTGGCAGCGCGGCTGGCTGCGGGATGAGGCCCTGGAGGCCCAGCTCGCCTACTGGCGCCAGCAGTTGGCCCACGCGCCCCAGGTGCTCGAGCTGCCCACGGACAAGCCCCGGCCCGCCGTCCAGACGTACCGCGGCGCCCTCCACACGGTGATGCTGCCGGTGGAACTCTCGCGTGCCGTCACCGCCCTGGGCCAACGGGAGGGCGCCACGCCCTTCATGGTGTTCCTGGCCGCCTTCCAGGCCCTGCTCTCGCGCTACTCCGGCCAGCGGGACATCAGCGTCGGCTCGCCCATCGCCGGCCGCACCCACGTCGGGACCGAGGACCTCATCGGCTTCTTCGTCAACACGCTCGTGCTTCGCACCCGCCTGGAGGGCAACCCCTCCTTCCGCGAGCTGCTCGGCCGCGTGCGCCAGGTGGCCCTGGGCGCCTACGCCCACCAGGACATCCCCTTCGAGAAGCTCGTCGAGGAGCTCAAGCCCCAGCGCAGTCTGAGCCACCCGCCGCTCTTCCAGGTGATGCTCGCCTTCCAGAACACGCCCGCCTCCCGCCTCGAGCAACCCGGGCTCGCGCTGAGCACCCTGGCCCCCGAGAGCCAGACGGCGCTGTTCGATCTCACCCTTTCGCTCCAGGACACTCCCGAGGGACTCGCGGCGACACTCGAGTACAACACCGACCTGTTCGAATCGGCGACGGCGGTGCGCATGCTGGGGCACCTGCGGGTGCTGCTGGAGGCCGCGACCTCCCAGCCCGAGTTGCCCCTCTCCGCCCTCCCCCTCCTCACCGAGGCCGAGCGCCACCAGGTGCTCGTGCAGTGGAACGACACCCAGGCCGACTACCCTCGTGACGCCTGCCTCCACCACCTCTTCGAGGCCCAGGTGGAGCGCACCCCGGACGCCCTCGCGGTGCTCCTGGGCGGGGACTCCCTCACCTACCGCCAGCTCGATGCGCGCGCCAACCAGCTCGCACATGAGCTGCGCTCCCTCGGCGTCGGCCCGGAGGTGCGCGTCGGCGTGTGTTTCGAGCGCTCGCTCGACCTGGTCATCGCCCTCCTCGGGATCCTCAAGGCCGGCGGTGCCTATGTGCCGCTCGATCCCTCGCTCCCCCGGGAGCGCCTGGCCTTCATGGCCGAGGACTCCGCCGCCCACGTTCTGCTCACCCAGCAGGCGCTGCGCAACGTCCTACCGGTCACCGGCCAGCAGGTGCTCTGCCTGGACTCGGCGTGGGAAGCCCTCTCTACCCGCCCCCAGCACGCCCCCGCCGTGCCCGTGCTCGCGGACAATCTCGCCTACGTCATCTATACCTCCGGCTCCACTGGCCGGCCCAAGGGAACGCTCCTGAGGCACCGGGGCGTGAGCAATCTGGTGGTGCAGGAGGCGAAGGCCTACGGCGTGGGCCCGGAGAGCCGGATGCTCCAGTTCGCCAACTTGAGCTTCGACCTCTCGGTGGAGGAGATCTTCACCACGCTCACCGCCGGCGGCACGCTGTGCCTGGCACCGCTCGAGAAGCTGATGCCGGGAGAGCCGCTGCGGCGGCTCCTGCGTGAGCTGGACATCACCGTGCTGAGCCTCACGCCCGCGACGCTGGCAGCCACACCCGCGGAGGACCTGCCCGCGTTGCGCACGGTCATCTCTGGCGGAGAGGCATGCCCAGCGGACCTGGTGGCACGCTGGGGCCAGGGCCGGCGCTTCCTCAACACCTACGGCCCCACCGAGGCCACCGTGGTGGCCTCGCTCACCGACTGCGTACCGGACGGGAAGGCTCCGTCCATCGGTCGCCCGCTGCCAAACGTGCGGATGTACGTGCTGGACACGCACATGACGCCGGTGCCGGTGGGCGTGCGGGGCGAGCTGTACCTGGGCGGCGAGGGTGTGGCACGCGGCTACCTCGGGCGGCCGGAGCTGACGGCGGAGAAGTTCGTGCCGGATCCGTTCAGCGGCGAGCCAGGGGCACGCCTGTACCGGACGGGAGACCTCGTGCGGTACCTGCCGGACGGTCACCTGGAGTTCCAGGGGCGCATCGACTCGCAGGTGAAGGTGCGTGGCTTCCGCATCGAGCTGGGCGAAGTGGAATCGGCGCTGCTGGCGCACCCCACCGTGTACGAGGCGGTGGTGGCGGCGCGTGAGGACGGCCCCGGTGGCAAGCGGCTGGTGGCCTACGTCGTCGCGCGGGGCCACGAGCTCGACACGGGGGAACTGCGACGCTTCGCCCGCGCCCGCCTGCCCGAGTACATGGTGCCCTCGGCCTTCGTACCGCTGGAGGCGCTGCCGCTCACTCCCAGTGGCAAGGTCGACCACAAGGCCCTGCCAGCACCGGACGCGACCCGCTCCTCCCAGGACAGGCCCCGCACGCCCGCGCGCACTCCCACCGAGCAGCTCCTGGCCTCCATCTGGGCGCAGGTGCTGCACATCCGCGAGGTGGACGCGAACGACAACTTCTTCGAGCTGGGCGGCCACTCGCTGCTGGCCACCCAGGTCGTCTCCCGCGTCCGCGCCGCCTTCGGCGTGGAGCTGTCCCTGCGCGCGCTCTTCGAGGAGCCCACGCTCGCCGCCCTGGCCACCCGTCTGGAGTCCGCCTCCCGCGAGAGTCAGGGAGTGAGGCTCCCGCCCCTCATGCCCGTCACGCGCACGGGCGAGCTGCCGCTGTCCTTCGCCCAGCAGCGCCTGTGGTTCCTCGATCAACTGGAGCCGGGCAGCGCCACCTACAACCTCTTCACGGCCGTACGCATGGAGGGCACGCTCGATGTATCCGCCCTGGAGAGGAGCTTCCAGGAGCTGGTGCACCGTCACGAGTCCCTGCGCACCACCTTCCGCTCCACCGACACGGAGGCCGTCCAGGTCATCCACCCGGAACTCTCCCTGCCGCTGTCCGTTGTCGACCTGGGCTCCGTGCCCGGAGCGGAGCATGAGACCCAGGTGCAGCGGCTGGCGCGCGAGGAGACCCAGAGCCCCTTCGACCTCATCCGCGGCCCTCTTCTGCGGGTGAAGCTGCTGAAGCTCGGGGAGACCCAACACGTGCTGGTGCTGACGATGCACCACATCGTCTCCGACGGCTGGTCCATGGGCGTGCTCATCAAGGAGGTGGCCGCGCTCTACCAGGCCTTCGCCTCGGGCCAGCCTTCGCCCCTGCCCGGGCTGCCCCTCCAATACGCCGACTACGCCTCCTGGCAGCGCCAGTGGCTGCGCGACGAGGCCCTGGAGACGCAGCTCGCCTACTGGCGTCAGCAGTTGGCTCAAGCACCCCAGGTGCTGGAGCTACCCACCGACAGGCCCCGGCCCGCGGTCCAGACGTACCGCGGGGCGAATCACTCCGTCATGCTGCCAGCGGAGCTCTCTCGTGCGGTGACGGCCCTGGGCCAGCGGGAGGGCGCCACGCCCTTCATGGTGCTCCTGGCCGCCTTCCAGGCCCTGCTCTCGCGCTACTCGGGCCAGCGGGACATCAGCGTCGGCTCGCCCATCGCCGGCCGCACGCACGCGGATACCGAGGGCCTCATCGGCTTCTTCGTCAACACGCTCGTGCTGCGCACCCGCCTGGAGGGCAATCCCTCCTTCCGTGAGTTGCTCGGTCGTGTGCGTCAGGTGGCCCTGGGCGCCTACGCCCACCAGGACGTTCCCTTCGAGAAGCTCGTCGAGGAACTCAAGCCCCAGCGCAGCTTGAGCCACTCGCCTCTCTTCCAGGTGATGCTCACCTTCCAGAACACGCCCACGTCCCGGATCGATCTGCCCGGACTGGCGTTGAACTCCCTGGCTCCCGAGAGCCACACGGCGAAGTTCGATCTGACCCTCGCCCTCGAGGACACCACGGAGGGTCTGGCCGCCACGCTTGAGTACAACACCGACCTGTTCGAGCCGGAGACGGCCGCGCGCATGCTGGGACACCTGCGGGTACTGCTGGAGGCGGCCACCGCCAACCCCGAGCTGTCGCTCTCCGCCCTGCCCCTGCTGCCGGAGGCCGAACGCCAGCAGGTGCTCGTGCAGTGGAATGACACGCGCGCTGACTACCCGCGCGAGGCCTGCATCCACCACCTCTTCGAGGCCCAGGTGGAGCGCACCCCCAACGCCACCGCCCTGGTGGCCGGCGACGTCCGCCTCTCCTACCGCGAGCTCAACGCCCGCTCCAACCGCCTCGCCCACTACCTGCGCCGCCTCGGCGTCCGTCCCGAGTCCCGTGTGGGCATCTGCCTGGAGCGCAACGAGGACCTCCTCACCGGCCTGCTCGCCATCCTC
>NZ_DASVWK010000204.1:0-5561 GCF_036389735.1 Archangium sp.
GTCACCGAGCCCGAGAGAAGACGAGAGATGCGCCCCTGGACCATCCACCCCACGTGCAGCTGGGGCATCCAGCTGACACCCAGCGAGAGGCTCCCGGTCCAGGCGCGCGCCTGGGTGAGCGGGGCTTCGGCGCCGACCTGAAGCCACAGGAAAGGGGGGATCGCGATCGACTGAGCGCTTCCCGCGGCATAGCTGCGAACCCCGATACGAACCGGCACCAGGTAGAGGCTTCGTCCCTGGAGCGCGTCGAGGTACTCCTGCCGTGCCTCGGCGGCGCTCTTCAGGTGGTCCGCGGTGCGCAGCAGCGCCGCGGACGAGGTCGAGGTGGACAGCGTCTTCGCATAGACGATGGGCAACGCGGGCTCGAGCGCCGTGATGCGCGCACGCAGCACCAGCGCGGCGCCCTCCACCTCGAAGTCGAGGAAGAGGGCATGGTGGCTGCCAGAGAGCGCTCCCGCGGTGGAGAGGGCCTCGGGTTCGTCCACGCCCCGGGAGATGATGGTGCCCTTGGCCCCCGAGTGCACCACCACCGACGTACACCGCGGACAATGCGCCAGGAGCACCCGGGTGCGCGGGTTCTTCACCACCAAGGCGGCGAAGTGGTTCTCGATCAGCGCCTGGAGTCCGCTGCCGAAGCCCACCGGCACGCTGACATCGGCGAGCACCACGGGCGTGTCCAGGGCGAAGACGGGCTGCTCCATCCAGCTGAAGACGAGCTCGTCGAGCAGATCATAGGCCTGGAGTTGGATCTGCCCCGCCACCTGCGCGCGCAGCGACTCGAGCTGCGCCCGGCGCGCCTCGGTGACCGTCGGCTCCTCCGCCAGGGCGGATACCGGTAACAGCGCGAAGGCCAGGCTCAAGAGCACGGACCTCACCGCAGCCACCTCCACTCGCCACGCATGCACAGCCCGGCATGGAGCTGCGTCTCGCGCGCATCGACAATCATCAGCCCCAGGAAGGCGTCCTGCTCCTTGAGCACCCCCTGCGCGAAGTAGCGCGTGCAGGCGAGCGGGTAGGCCTTGCTCGCCGGCATGCGCCCAAGCACCGCGATGTCGCCCGCGGCGAGTACCGGTACCCGGTCCGACACCTTGAGCCCGCGCTCGGCGAGCTGCGTCCTGGCGGTGACCGAGATCTTCGCCGCCACCGCGGGCCCTGGATAGAAAGCGTCCACGTGCCAGGTGAGCTCGCCGGAGCCGAGGGCGCTGGCGACCTGGGTGATTTCACCCACCGACTGGCGCAGCGACGACAGGATGACCTCGTCCCGGTCGGGTCGCTCCCCGTAGCGCATGAAGCGCTGGGTGCAGGAGAGCGCGTCGGTGACCCCGGAGGTGGCGCGAGGCGGTGGAGCCGGCACCTGGTCCGGATGGAGTTCGTGCGCTTGGGACTGGCCAAGGCGGGTGCACTCCAGATTGCGGGCCTCCTCCTTGCTCCGCCAGGGCCCGGCGATTGGATCGTGCGCGCGGACCCCGAAGACCGGCAGAGGCATCAGGAGGATGAGCAGCAGGAACTCCATGGTTCTCTCTTCCGCGGGGGCTCACTTCGTACGGGACGGAGGTTCGAGCTCGAAGCCGCGCATCACCACCGAGCGCGTGTGCGCATTGAACGCGAGCTGACTGAGCTGGCCGTAGAAATCACGCGAGAAGTCCCGGTTGGCTGTGTCGCCGCCCAGTTTTTCAGCCTCGGGTCGGACGAGGAGATCCAGCACGCCATTCACCGCCCACACGCTGAAGCCGGAGTAGCGCACGAAGCGCGCCTGGAGGTTGTCGGAGGCGAGCAGGAATCCGCTGGAGTCACGAATGGTGACGTCCTGAGAGAAACTGTACTCGGTGATCGCGGGCACCAGCGTCAGCGTCAACCCGGACAGGACCCACAGAAGGGTGCTGTTGTCCTCGTGAAGCAGTCGTGAGCGCAGCTCGATGATGAGGTCCGGCCTGGCCGCGCCTTCCTTGTCCTCCCCTGACGTTCTTCCGCCTTGCGACACCTCGACCTGCGCGCCCTGTGTCGTGAACAGCGTGCGCAGGCGTCGGCACAACAGTCGAGAATCCTCCGGCCCGAGGTAGTCACTGGGGACGCAACGCAGCAGCAACCGCTGGCCCTCGAAATTGGTCACCTGAGGGTCGATGATGACTGGGCGCTGCAGAGACACGAGCGGTTGGTAGACCGTCGTCACACAGCCGGAGAGCATGACCGCGAGGAGCCACGGCAGGCCCGCTTGGAAACACCCGGACGCGGAATGTCGTCGACTCATGGGGATGCGACTCAGCCACCTGGCGCCGCCGCGGAGGGCAACGGCTACGCCGAAGCACGGACATTAGCTTCTGACCAGAAGAAAACACAAGGTGAGCATACCCCTCCATGGGACCTGGCTCGCCCCGCTGCTCAAGCCCCTGTTCACGGTGGGTGTCATGGAGGGCCGCTGCAGGGCAAACAGGGCACGCAAGAAGCGAGGTGTGTCGGAAGTCGAGGGATGGGTCCCTTCACGAAGCGGGTTTCTTCAGGTTACGGAGTGCCTGACCCATGCCCCAGCGAACCCGAGGACCCACAGGACTGAGCCCGCGAGAAGCCGAGCTCTTGCGCCCCCGTCTGGATGCCTTCCTGGCCTCGACGGACACCCGGGCGCGCATCCTGCGCGACCCCGTGGAGTTCCCGCACCGCTACACGGATCCGCGCGACATCGAGGTGAGCGCGTTGCTGGCGGCGGCGCTGGCGTACGGACGCGCGGACCTCTTCCGCCCCAAGGTGGACGCGCTGCTCAAGCGCATGGGCCCGTCTCCGGCGGCCTTCGTGCGCGCATTGGACGTCGCTGGGGCTCGCGAGCTGCTCACGGGCTTCGTCTACCGCTTCAACGTGGGCACGGACGTGGCGGTGCTGCTACTCGGCATGGGGCGGGTGCTGCGCGAGCTCGGGAGCCTGGAGGCGCTCTTCGTGCGCGGCCTCGAGGCCCGGGGCTCCTTGCACGGCGCGCTGGCCGCCTTCACCGAGGCCCTGCGGGACGTGCCCATGGAGCCGCTGCGCAAGGCACTCGGGCCGGAGCGCGGGCTGCACCACCTGTTGCCCGCGCCCCTTGGGCCCGGCGCGGCCAAGCGGCTCAACCTCTTCCTGCGCTGGATGGTGCGCGGGCCGGATGGGGTGGACCTCGGCATCTGGACGCGGGTACGGCCCTCGGCGCTGTTGATCCCCCTGGATACGCACATCGGCCGCATCTCCCTGCACCTGGGCCTCACTCGACGCAAGGACTCCAGCTGGCGCACCGCCGAGGAGGTGACGGCCTCGCTGCGCGCGCTCGACGCCGAGGACCCCGTGCGCTTCGACTTCGCCCTGTGCCACTACGGCATGAGCGGGGTGTGCCCCACTCAGCCCGTGCCAGGGAACTGCGCCCGGTGTGAACTGCGCTCGGCGTGCTCCGTGGGGCGCAAGACGGTGAGGGCTCGGGGGGCGACGTGAGGAAGACCCTCACCCCGTCCATTTCCTGGAGGGAGAGGGGTGGGCTACCCGCTGAGTGGTTGACGGGTGCCGCCCGAGCGGGGATACACGCGCCATGACGTTGGCTTCGGTCGTCGGACAGCCGCGCGCCATTGACGCTCTCCAAGCGGCGCTGCGCAGTGGCTCGGTGCATCACGCCTACCTCTTCGCCGGCCCCGAGGGCGTGGGCAAGGAGCTGGCCGCGGTGGGGCTCGCCCAGGCCCTCATCTGCCCGGTCAAGCCCAGCGAGGGCTGTGGCACCTGCGAGAGCTGCACCCGCCTCCCCAAGGGCGCCCACCCGGATGTCACCTGGCTGATGCCCGACGCCGTTCGCCTGGACCGCGGGCTCGCGGGGCGCTCGGACTTCACGGGCACGCCCAGCCGCGAAATCCGCGTGGAGCAGATCCGCGGCCTGCTGGATCGCATCTCCCTGCGCGGGCTCGAGTCCAAGCGCAAGGTGGCCATCGTCGTGGACGCACACATGCTCAACCCGCAGGCGCAGAACGCGTTCCTCAAGACGCTCGAGGAGCCGCCCTCGGACACCACGCTCATCCTCCTGGCCTCGGCGCCGGACAAGCTGCTGCCCACCATCCGCAGCCGGTGCAGCAAGGTGCACTTCGGTCCGCTGCCCGTGGAGCTCGTCTCCGCGCGCCTCCAGAAGGAGCGCAAGCTGGACGCCCAGACGGCGGAGCTGGCGGCGGTGATGGCGGGCGGTAGTCTGGGTCGTGCCCTGGCGCTGGATGTCGAGGCGCTCGCGGCGCGCAAGGAGGTCATCAGTGGCTTCGAGGCGCTCAAGCCCGGGGACGTGGGGGCGCTGCTGCGCTGGGCGGACACGTTCGGCTCCTCGCGCGAGCTGGCGGAGCAGGCGCTCTCCATCCTCTCGCTGTGGACGCGGGACGTGGCGCTGGTGAAGGCGGGTGGGGAGCACCCGGCCAACCGGGACCTGCTCGAGCTGGCGCGCGAGGTGGCGGCGCGCACGCACGAGACCCTGCTGCACCGGCGGCACGGGCTGCTGGAGAAGACGAAGGGCATCATCGTGGAGCGCAACGGGGCGCCGAGGTTGCAGCTGGAGCGGATGCTCATCGAGCTGCTGGAGGGGCGATGAGCGCGGACATCGAGGACGTGCTGGACGAGGCGAAGACGGGCAAGGTGCTGCCGCTCTACCTGCTGTGGGGCGAGGAGTACCTGGTGCGCCGGGGCGCGGACGAGCTGGTGAAGGTGCTGCTGCCGGACGCCTCGGCGGGGCTGAACTTCGCGGTGCTGGACGCGGGCTCGCCGCGCGAGGTGGCGCAGGAGCTGGCCACGTTGCCCATGTTCCCCGGGCGCAAGGTGGTGCTGGTGCGCGACCCGGAGTTCCTCGCCCCGAAGAAGGGACGCGGGGACGCGCTGGGCAAGGCGCGCGAGGCGTGGAAGGCGGGCAAGCGCAAGGAGGGCGCGCGGCGGCTGCTGGCCCTGGCGGCGCGGGCGGGGTGGGGCGTGGACCAGTTGGACCCGGGAGCGCGCGGGGCGCCTTCCGTGGAGCAGTGGAAGGAGGAGCTGAACGTCGAGCTGGCCGAGGCGGACCTGATCTTCCTCAAGGAGGTGGCCACGTTCTGCCGCGAGGAGCGCATCAGCGCGCCCGAGGGTGACGCGAGCGCGCTGCTGGAGCTGTTCCAGAAGGGGGTGCCGCCGGGGCACGCGCTGGTGCTGGCGGCCTCGGAGGTGGACGCGAAGAGCCCGCTGGTGAAGCTCGCGGCGGACAAGGGGAAGGTGGTCGAGCGCAAGGTGGCGGCGCGCCACAAGGACTTCGAGCTCGAACCGCTCGCCGAGGAGTTCCTCCGGCCCTTCAAGAAGAAGCTGGGCAAGGGCGCGGCGGAGCAGCTCAAGGAGCGCATCGGCGGCAACGTGCGGCTCCTGCAGTCGGAGCTGGAGAAGCTGGCCACGTACGCGCAGGGCCCGGTGATCGAGGCCCAGGACGTGGCGCTGCTGGTGGCGCACACGCGCGAGGAGGAGTTCTTCGAGCTGTCCGAGGCGCTGCAGAACCGCAACTTCAAGGCGGCGCTGGACTACACGATGGACGCGATGGGGCAGGGCGTGCACGGGCTGCAACTGCTCGGCGC
>NZ_DASVWK010000205.1:0-6539 GCF_036389735.1 Archangium sp.
AGGGCCTCGGTTCGAGCGCTCTCCCTGTAGAACACCCCTTGCACCTTACCCCGAATCCGGAGGCTCGCTCGCCGCCTGTCCATGGTGCCGACCCTCCTAGCCTCGTGCGTCTCCCTGCAGCAACTGCAAGAAGGCCTGCTCGTCCACGATTCTTACTCCGAGTTCCTGCGCCTTCTTCAGCTTGCTGCCAGCATCCTCGCCCGCGACGACGAGGTCAGTCTTGCGCGAGACACTTCCCGACACCTTCCCACCCCGGCGCTCGATTTCCTCCTTGGCCTGCTCGCGGCTCATCCCGCTCATGCCGCCGGTGAGCACCACCGTCTTGCCCGCGAAGAGACCGCCCTTGACGACCCGGGGCGCGGCGGGAACGACCCCCGCCTGGAGCAAGGCCTCGATGGCCTCGCGGTTCTGCGACTCGCGGAAGAAGGCATGGATGACCTGGGCCATGGTGGGGCCCACGTCCTTGACGCGGGTGATGTCCTCCAGGCTGGACTCATAGAGGTCGCGCACGTCGGGGAAGGCCTCGGCCAGCGTCTTGGCGGTGGCCTCGCCCACGTGACGGATGCCCAGCGCATAGAGGAAGCGGGGCTGGGTGGTCTGCTTGGAGCGCTCGATGTTGGAGAGCAGGTTGTCGGCGCTCTTCTCGCCCATGCGCTCCAGCTCCAGGAGCTTGCCCTTGGTGAGGTGGTAGAGGTCCGCGAAGGACTTCACCAGCCCCGTCTCCACGAGCTGGCCGGCCAGCTTCTCGCCCAGGCCATCGATGTCCATGGCGGTGCGCGAGGCGAAGTGCCGCACCTTCTCCACCATCTGGGCGGGGCAGGAGGCGCCGGTGCAGCGGATGATGGCGCCCTCCTCGTCTCGCACCGCGGCGGCGTGGCACACCGGGCACTCGGTGGGGAAGACGAAGGGCTGGGCGTCCTTCGGGCGCTTGGACTCCACCACCTTCACGATTTCGGGGATGACGTCGCCGGCGCGGCGGATGAAGACGGTGTCGCCCTTGCGCACGTCCTTGCGGCGCAGCTCGTCCTCGTTGTGCAGGGTGGCGCGGCTGACGGTGACGCCGCCCACCTTCACCGGCTTGAGGTGCGCCACCGGGGTGAGCGCGCCCGTGCGGCCCACGTACACCTGGATGTCCTCGACGAGCGTGGCCTCCTCCTCGGGAGGGAACTTGTAGGCCACGGCCCAGCGCGGGCTCTTCGACACCTGTCCCAGCCGCTGGCGCAGGTCCTCCTCGTCCACCTTCACCACCATGCCGTCCACCTCGAAGGGCAGCGCGTGCCGGCCCTCCATGGACGCGCGGTACTGCTCACGCACCCCCTCCACACTGTCCACGCGCACGTGCCGGTTGACCGGCAGCCCGAGCGACTTGAGGTACTCGAGCTTCTCCGTGTGCGAGCGGAAGGCCGGCACGCCCTCGCCGGGCACGCACTCGTACAGATAGAGGGAGAGCGGGCGCGAGGCGGTGATGCGCGGATCCAACTGGCGCAGGCTGCCGGCGGCGGCGTTGCGCGGGTTGGCGAAGAGAGGCTCGCCCTCCTCCTCGCGCTTGTCGTTGAGCTTCTTGAAGTCCTTCTTGGCGATGAAGACCTCGCCACGCACATCGATGCCGCCGGGCACCTTCACCCCGTCCTGGGGCAGCAACTCCATGGGCAGGCTGCGGATGGTGCGCAGGTTGCCGGAGACGTCCTCGCCCTCGGTGCCGTCGCCACGCGTGGCGCCCCGGACGAAGCGCCCGTGCTCGTAGTGCAGGGTGACGGCCAGGCCGTCGAGCTTGGGCTCGCAGACGTAGGTGATGTGCTTGAGGCCCGTCTGGCGGCGGATGCGCTCGTCGAATTCGGAAAGCTCCTCGTCGTTGAAGACGTTGGCCAACGAGAGCATCGGCTGCCGGTGCACCACCTTCTCGAACTTCTCCGCCGGTGCCCCGCCCACCCGCTGGGTCGGCGAGTCCGGGGTGATGAGATCCGGATGACGGGCCTCGATCTCCTGCAACTCGCGCATCAGCCGGTCGTACTGCGCATCGCTGACCTCCGGCGAATCGAGCACGTAGTAGCGGTAGTTGTGGTGGGCGAGCTCGCGGCGGAGCTGGTCGGCCCGGGTGGCGTCGGCGGTCTTCGAGGAGGTCACGGAGGAAGGCTCGGCGGCTGGACTGAAAAAATTCGGGGCGTCGGCTGCCTGACTGGGCAGGGAGCGAGGATGCCTTGACAGCTCTGGAGGCGGTCAATAACCTCTTGCGGCGGCTCATGAGGGTTGTTGTCTCACCCTCAGGCGCCACCTCTTCCCAGAGTACAAGGTTTCACCACTCGTGCGGTCCCGGCAAGAAGGGATCCCGGGTGCCCCGCTGAGGGCGTTTCGCGTTTCGCGTACCCCCAGGACATTTCATCCCCGTGCGCGCCCCCGCTGGGCGCCCGCCGAAACACCCCCCTCCAATCATGGCCAAAGCGCGTTCCCCCAAAGAGAAGCTCCTGGAAGTCGTCCCCGTCGAAGAGGAGAAGCCCAAGCGTCGCGCGACGCGGGCCAAGACGGCGGACCGGGAGGACACCGAGAAGCCGGCGCGCCGCCGGACGTCCGCCCGCCGGGACGAGGACTCCTCCGAGGCCGAGGCCCCCGAGGCCGCCGCTCCCGAGACGCCGCGCCCGGTGCTGACGCCGATGCCGTCCCACCCGGTGCGAGACGACGAGTACCAGGAGGTCCGCGCTGCGGCCGCGCACGAGGAGCCCGCGGCGCAGCCGGCCGCCCCCGAGCAGGTCGAGACACCCCACGTCACCGAGGTGACGCGCGACGGCACGGCCATGCAGGTCATCACGCTCAATGACCTGAAGCGGATGAAGATCACCGACCTGGCGAAGATGGCCCACGACTTCAACATCGAGGGCTACCAGGGTCTGAAGAAGCAGGACCTCATCTTCGCGCTGCTGTCGGGCATCGCGGACAAGAAGTTCGAGGTGCACGCCGAGGGCGTGATGGAGCTGCTCAGCGACGGCTTCGGTTTCCTGCGCAGCTCGGACAGCGACTACCAGCCGAGCCCGGACGACATCTACGTGTCGCCGTCGCAGGTGCGCCGCTTCAACCTGCGGCCGGGCGACACGGTCACGGGCCCCATCCGCCAGCCCCGCGAGGGCGAGCGCTTCTTCGCGCTCCAGAAGGTGGACAAGGTCAACTTCGCGGACCCGTCATCCGAGGCCGCCCGCGAGCGCATCCTCTTCGACAACCTCACGCCGCTCTACCCGACCCGCAAGCTCAAGCTGGAGCACGAGGGGTCGGAGATGACCACGCGCATCATCGACATGTTCTGCCCCATCGGCCTGGGCCAGCGCTGCCTCATCGTGGCGCCCCCCAAGGCCGGTAAGACGGTGCTGCTGCAGAACATCGCGCACGCCATCTCGCGCAACCACCCGGACGTCTACCTCATCGTGCTGCTCGTGGACGAGCGCCCCGAGGAAGTGACGGACATGGAGCGCAACGTGCGCGGCGAGGTGGTGAGCTCCACCTTCGACGAGCCGGCCACGCGGCACGTGCAGGTGGCGGAGATGGTCATCGACAAGGCCAAGCGCCTCGTCGAGCAGAAGTACGACGTGTGCATCCTCCTGGACTCCATCACCCGTCTGGCGCGCGCCTACAACACGGTGGTGCCGGCCTCGGGCAAGATTCTCTCCGGTGGTGTGGACGCCAACGCGCTGCACAAGCCCAAGCGCTTCTTCGGCGCCGCGCGCAACATCGAGGAGGGCGGCAGCCTCACCATCATCGGCACCGCGCTCATCGACACCGGCAGCCGCATGGACGAGGTCATCTTCGAGGAGTTCAAGGGCACCGGTAACTCGGAAATCGTCCTGGACCGCAAGCTGATGGAGAAGCGCATCTTCCCGACGCTGGACATCAACAAGTCCGGTACGCGCAAGGAGGAGCTGCTGCTGAACCAGTCGGACCTCATCCGGATCACCGCGCTGCGTCAGGTCCTGCACCCGTTCACGCCGATCGACGCGATGGAATTTGTGCTCAAGCACATGCGTCCAACGGCTTCGAACGCCGAATTCCTCGGCTCGATGAACCGGTAGCTCCGATAGGGAGTCGACATATGCGCCGCACCCGCTCTGTGTCTCTGGCCGCCCTCGCTCTGGGGGCGGTGCTCGGATGGGCCGTCGGGTGTGGCCCGGTGGACAGTGACTTCGGGGAGATTCCCGAGCCGCTGTCCAACCGCGTCTGCTACCGGGACTCGGATTGCACGGGGAACGCCTGCTGCGGCGAGGGGACGAACCCCACCCACGTGCAGGACGGGCCCAACTGCTCCAACGTGCGCTGCACCGGCACCTGCCCCGTCAATGGCATCGACTGCGGGCGCTGCCTCGTCATCTGCCGCGACTCGCGCTGCGAGGCCGCCTGCCAGGGCTGACCTCTCCTGCACGAGGGTGACTAGGGCTTGGGAGGCTCGGCGGGCTCGAGCTCCACGATCGCGCCCGCCGGCTGCGCCTTGATGCGCGCGTAGTCGAAGCAGGCCACCACGATGGAGGCCACCGGCACCGCGAAGAGCGCGCCCACCAGCCCGAAGAGCTTCTCCCCGGCGATCAGGCTGAAGGCCACGATGATCGGGTGGATGCGCGCCGCCGAGCCCATGATCTTCGGGTTGAGGAAGTACGCCTCCAGCGCGTGGATGCCGATGATCCACAGCAGCATGGCGACTCCCTTCTGGAAGCCGTCCGCCAGCGCGATGACCACGATGGGCACCGAGCTGAGGATGGTGCCGAAGATGGGGATGAGGCTGAACACGGTGGCGATCGTGGCCAGCAGGAAGGCGAACTTCACCCCGAACAGCACCAGCCCGATGCCCGTGAGGACGCCGTTGACCACGCAGATGGTCACCTGCCCACGCACCACACCGGACAGCGAGCGGTCGATGCGCTCGAGCAGCAGCCGCGAGTCGGAGGAGTACTCCACCGGCACCAGGCTGGTGAAGTAGCGGACGATGGCCTGGGCGTCGATGGAGAAGAACGCCGCCACCATCAACATGAAGAACATCATGAACACGCCGGCCACCACCGACGCGATGATGTTGCGCGACACCGTGACGATGTCGCCCAGGTGCTCGCGCGTGAGGGCCGTCAGGCTCGCGGCCGTGTCCTGGATGGCCTCCTCCAGGTTCACGGCGATGCCGTTGATGGGCACCCCGGAGCGGAGCTCCTCGGGCGTGGCGATGGCCACGGGGATGCCGTTGGCGCGCAGCCACACCTCGACATGGTCCGCCATCAGGTGGACGCGCTCGGGGGTGAGCGAGTTGGCGAAGGCGACTCCATCCCGGCTGATGCGCGCCATCTCCTGGTAGAGCTGGGGCACCATGGCGATGAAGAAGAGGTACGCCGCCAGGAAGAAGAGGGCGTAGATGGCCAGGATGGCCACCCAGCGGGGCACGTGCTTGCCGCGCACCTGGAGTCGCGTGATGCGCGTCACCAGCGGGTGCACCAGGTAGGCGATGAGCCCGGCGCTCGCGAAGGGCAGCAGCACCGAGTGGAAGATCACCAGGATGACGACGATGGTCAGCCACAGCCCCAGGAGGATGAGGAGGCGCTTCCGACTTTCCGCCGGGGCAAGGTGATCGTGCGGCTGCAGCATGGGGCGGCTTATCGCAGGGGGCTGCCCACTCTTCAAGCGAAGGGCGTTTGAACCAGCCTCAGGCGAGCCTCCAGGCGGTCGAGACACTGCTGCATGAGCCGACGGTTGACCCGGTTCTCCGTGGCCTCGCCCAGGCCCAGCATCTGGTCGACGATCCACCGGTTGAGAAACAGCAGGGTCAGCCGGTCCCCTGGCGCGAGGCCATGCGCCAGGTAGCGCTTGTTGCGCATGTAGTCATCGTAGGCGTCGATCTCCCGGGCCAACTCCCAGCGCGACAGCCGCAGGGCCTCGTCGTAGACGACCCGGTCCGGGCGGGGCACCTCCCCAGTGAAGATGGGGGCGTACTGGCCCCCCACCTCCAGGTCGACCTCCTGCACGGGTGGCGGCCAGCTCGCGAGATCCTTGGCGAGCAGCTTCGCCACCTCCTCGATGAGGTGGTCGATGAGCGGCACCGGCTTGGTCTCGAAAAGGTAGTCCCAGCGGGAGGCCATGGTGTGTACCTACTCCAGCCCTGCTCTCAGGTGAACCGCTCCAGGAAGTTGCTCAGGATGCGCCGCCCGGCGGGCGAGGGAGCAATCCCGGCCAGCAGCCGGGGCACCCGCTCCCCGGGCGAGTAACCCCGCTGAGTTGCTTCGACCTCCAACTTTTCCTGGCGGGCGAGGATGAGGGCACGCATGGCCTCGGGCTGGACCTCGGGGTGGAACTGCACGCCGCGGATGAGGGGCCCGAAGGCGAGTGCCTGCACCGTGGTGTTCGCGTTGCCCGCGAGCACCGTCGCCCCCTCCGGGGCCTGCTCGACGATGTCCTCGTGGGTGGCCTGGACGGTGAAGCGCTCGGACACCCCGTCGAAGAGCGGGTCCTCGCGGCCCTCCTCGTTCAGGGTGACCTCCACGGTGCCAATCTCGCGCCCCCGCTGGTTGCGCACCACGCGGGCCCCG
>NZ_DASVWK010000206.1:0-7794 GCF_036389735.1 Archangium sp.
GTCATCTACACCTCGGGCTCCACGGGTACCCCCAAGGGCACCCTGCTGCACCACCGCGGCCTGTGCAACACCGCCCTCTCCACCGTCACCGCCCACGGCTTCCACCCCGACAGCCGGGTGTTGCAGTTCGCCGCCTCCAGCTTCGATGCCTCCGTCTGCGAGGTCTTCTCCACCCTGCTGGCCGGCGCCTGCCTCGTGCTCGCCTCACGTGAGGACATCCTCCCCGGTGCGCCCCTCGTCTCGCTGCTCACCTCGCAGCGTGTCAGTGCCGTCACCCTCACGCCCTCCGTCCTCTCCCAGCTCGAGCCCCAGCAACTCCCCGCGCTGAAGACCCTCATCTCCGCGGGCGAGGCGTGCTCCCCGGAACTGCTCTCGCGTTGGGCTCCAGGCCGCTCGTTCCTCAACGCCTACGGCCCCACCGAAGTCACCATCTGCGCCTCCATCACCGGAGCCCTGCAGCCCGGCCAGCCCCTGTCCATCGGCCGGCCCCTGCCCAATGTGCAGGTGTTCGTCCTCGACGCGCGCCTGCAGCCCGTGCCCGTCGGCGTCCCCGGGGAGCTGTATGTCGCCGGCCCCGGTCTGGCTCGCGGCTACCTCGGCCGTCCGGAGCTCACGGCCGAGAAGTTCGTCCCCAATCCCTTCAGCACGCAGCCCGGTGCCCGCCTCTATCGCACGGGCGACAAGGTGCGCCTGCGGTCCGACGGCCAACTGGAGTTCCTTGGCCGCCTCGACTCCCAGGTAAAGCTGCGCGGCTTCCGCATTGAGTTGGGCGAGGTGGAGAACGCCCTGCGCTCGCACCCCTCGGTCCATCAGGCCGCCGTCGTGCTGCGCGAGGACTCCCCGGGCCACAAGCGCCTGGTGGCCTACGTCGTCCCCACCTCGGGCCAGTCGCTCGACGCCAGCGTGTTGAACCAGCACCTCAAGGCCCGTCTGCCCGAGTACATGGTGCCCTCGGCGCTCGTGCCTCTTCAGGCACTGCCCCTGACCACCTCGGGCAAGCTGGACGGGAGCGCGCTCCCGGCCCTCGACGGTGAGCGTCCCGCCCTGGGCAAGCCCTATGCGGAGCCTCGCAACGACGTCGAGCGCAAGCTGGCCTCCGTCTGGTCCGAGCTGCTCGGCCTCGAGCGCGTGGGCATCCACGATGACTTCTTCGAGCTGGGTGGCGACTCCATCATCGCCATCCAGGTGATCGCCCGCGCCCGGCAGAAGGGGCTCGAGCTCAACCCCAAGCAGCTCTTCCAGTACCAGACGATCGCCGGGCTGGCCGCGGTGGTGGGCTCGGCCCAGAGCACGGTCGACCAGGGTCCCGTCCAGGGTCCCGTCCCGCTCACCCCCATCCAGCGCGCCTTCTTCGAGTGGAACCTCCCCGCGCCGCACCACTACAACCAGCCGGTGCTGCTCGAGCTGCGCGAGCCCGTGGACGCCACGCGGCTGGAGCAGGCCCTGTCGCGGCTGGTGGAGCACCACGACGCGCTGCGCATGCGCTTCGTCCGGACGGACGGCGGCTGGGAGCAGACCAACGCGGGTGTGGAGCGCCCCCTGTCCGTGGAGCGCGTGGATCTCTCCGGCGTCCCGGAGGCCGAGCGGTCCGCGGCCCTCGAGTCCGCGGCGGCCGAGGTGCAACGCGGCCTGGAGCTCTCCGAGGGCCCGCTGCTGCGCGCGGCGCTGATGGACCTGGGCCCGGATCGCACCGGCCGGCTGCTGCTGGCCGCCCACCACCTGGTGGTGGACGCGGTGTCCTGGCGCATCCTGCTGGAGGATCTGGGCACGGCCTACGCGCAGCTCTCGCGCGGCGAGACCGTGCTCCTGCCTCCCAAGAGCACCTCCTTCCAGGCCTGGGCTCAGCGCCTGAACGAGTACGCCCAGTCCCCCGAGCTGGAGCAGGAGCTGGGCGCGTGGCTGCCCGGCTCCCAGCCCACCACCCGGCTGCCCGTGGACGAGCCGGCGGGGACCAACACCGTCGCCTCGGCGCGTGAGCTGACGGTCTCCCTGGACGCCGCGGAGACGCGCGCGCTGTTGCAGGAGCTGCCGGCCGCCTACCGCACGCAGATCAACGACGTGCTCCTCACCGCGCTCGCGCAGAGCGTGCGCCAGTGGGCCGGGGGCAACCGTCTTGCGGTGGACCTCGAGGGGCACGGCCGCGAGGACCTCTTCGAGGGCGTGGACCTGTCGCGCACGGTGGGCTGGTTCACCTCGCTCTACCCCGTCCGGCTGGAGCTGCCGGAGACGGCGGGCCCGGTGGAGCAACTGCGCGCGGTGCGCAACCAGTTGCGGCAGGTGCCGCAGCGGGGCATCGGCTACGGACTGCTGCGCTACCTGCGCCAGGACACGGCGGAGCGCCTGCGCGCGCTGCCCGCGGCGGAGGTGAGCTTCAACTACCTGGGCCAGCTCGACAACGCCGCTCCGGAGGCCTCCGCCTTCGCGCTCGCCCCCGAGCGGGGTGGCCCGGCCCGCGACGAGCGCGGCGTCCGCTCGCACCTGCTCGAGGTGAACAGCCGCGTGCAGGACGGTTGCCTGCGGCTGACCTGGACGTACAGCGAGAACCTCCACCGTCAGGCCACCATCGAGGCCGTGGCCGAGGGCTTCCTCGCGGCGCTGCGCACGCTCATCGCCCAGCGCCACTCCACGGAGGCGCTGCGCTACACCCCCTACGACTTCCCCCTGGCCCGGGTGGATCAGCGCACGCTCGACCGGCTCCTGCCGGCGGGGGCGCGGGTGGAGGAGCTCTACCCGCTCTCGCCGATGCAGCAGGGCCAGCTCTTCCAGTCGCTCCTGGACTCCACCCGGAGCGTCTACTTCGTGCAGACCCGCTGGCGCTTCCACGCCCCGCTCGACGTGCGGGCGTTCCGCAAGGCCTGGGAGGCGGTGGTGGAGCGCCATGCCATCCTGCGCACGGCCTTCCTCTGGGAGGGGTTGGACGAGCCGCTCCAGGTCGTCCACGCCCGGGTGGAGCTGCCCTGGCAGGAGCACGACTGGCGTGAAGTGCCGGAAACGGAGCAAGACGCCCGGCTGGAGGCCTTCCTCGCGGAGGATCGTGCCCGGGGCTTCACGCTGAACCAGGCGCCGCTGCTGCGGCTGGCCGTGATGCGGCTGGACGAGAACGTCCACCAGGTGGTGGTCAGCAACCACCACCTGCTGCTGGACGGCTGGAGCGTGAGCCTCCTCTACAAGGAGCTGCTGCCGCTCTATGACACCTTCGCGCGGGGCCAGACGCCGCGCCTGGAGCGGTCCGAGCCCTTCCGCGACTACATCGCCTGGCTCCAGCGGCAGGATCAGGCCAGGGCCGAGTCCTTCTGGCGGCGGGCGCTCGTCGGCTTCACCGCACCGACGCCGCTGCCGGGAGACCTCGCTCCGGGCCTGCCCGAGACCGAGTGGGGGGAGCAGGTGACTCGCGAGCTGAGCCTCTCCACCGAGCTCACGACGGCACTGCAGGCCTTCACCCGGCGGCACCAGCTCACGTTGAACACGCTGGTGCAGGCGGCCTGGGCCGTGGCGCTCGGCCAGTACAGCGGCGAGCGAGACGTCGTCTTCGGCGTGACCGTGTCCGGCCGTCCGGCGGGCCTGTCTGGCATCGAGTCCATGCTGGGCCTGTTCATCAACTCGCTGCCCCTGCGGGTGGAGCTCCCGCCCGAGGAGGCGCTGATCCCCTGGCTCCAGCGGCTGCAGGCCCGGCAGCGCGAGCTGAGCGCGTACGAGTACAGCCCGCTGGTGCAGATCCAGCGCTGGAGCGAAGTGCCCCGAGGCACGCCGCTCTTCGGAAGCCTGCTCACCTTCGAGAACTACCCGATCGATACGGCAATGCGCCAGCAGGCCCGCCACATGGACGTGCGGGACTTCCAGGCCCTGGAGCGCTCCACCTTCCCGCTCGGCCTGATCGTGATGCCCGGCCAGCAGCTCACCCTCTCCCTCGCCGCCAAGACGGCCCGCTTCGAGGTGGCCGGCGTCGACCGGCTGCTGGCCCAGCTCGGCACCCTCCTGGAGCACATGGTGGCCCGCCCCGAGCAGCGGCTCGGTGAGCTCTCGCCGCTGAGCAAGGCCGAGCGGCACCAGGTGCTGGTGGAGTGGAATGCCACCCGCACCGACTACCCGCGGGACGCCTGCATCCACACCCTCGTGGAGGCCCAGGCCCGGCGGGCCCCGGATTCCATCGCCGTCCGCTCGGAATCCGGCCACCTCACCTATGCGGAGCTGGACCGGCGCGCCAACCAGCTCGCCCACCACCTGCGCTCGCTGGGCCTGGAGCCCGGCTCCCGGGCCGGCGTCTGCCTCGATCGCTCCTCGGACCTGGTGGTGACCATCCTCGCCATCCTCAAGGCCGGCGGCGCCTACGTCCCGCTCGACACCTCGTACCCCCTCGAGCGGCTCGCCTTCATGATCCGCGATGCCGGCATCTCGGTCCTGATCACCCGGACGGAGATCGCCGACGAACTGCCTCCCCAGGGCGAGCAGCTCGTCTGCCTGGACACGGATGGGGACCTGATCGCCGCACAGCCCACGGAGTCCCTCCAGAGCGACGTCACCCCGAAGGATCTCGCCTACATCATCTACACCTCCGGTTCCACCGGCCTGCCCAAGGGCGTGGGGGTGGAGCACCAGAGCGTCCTGCGCCTGGTGCTCAACACGAACTACATCTCCCTGTCCGCCGAGGACCGCATCGCGCAGATCTCCAACACCGCCTTCGACGCGGCCACCCTCGAGCTGTGGGGCAGCCTCATGTGCGGTGGGCAGCTCGTCATCATCCCACGGGAGGTGCTGCTGGAGCCCCGGCGCCTGGCCCTCGCCATGCGCGAGGAGGGCATCACCACCTTCTTCATGACGGTGGCCCTCTTCAATCAGGTGGTCCGCGAGCAGCCCGACGCCTTCGCCACCGTCCGCAACGTGCTCGTCGGCGGCGATGCGTTGGACCCCGCCTCCATTCGGCGGGTGCTGGAGACCGAGAGCCCCCCGGCCCGCGTGGTCAATGGTTACGGGCCCACGGAGACCACGACCTTCGCCGTCTGCCACCACATCACCCACGTGCCACCGGGAGCGACCTCCGTCCCCATTGGCCGGCCCATCTCCAACACGACGACCTACGTGCTGAACAAGGCGCTGCAGCCCGTGGCCGTGGGCGTGCCCGGCGAGCTGTACATTGGCGGCGAGGGCGTGGCCCGCGGCTACATGGGCCGCCCGGACCTCACCGCCGAGCGCTTCGTACCGGATCCGTTCTCCGCGCAGCCGGGAGCGCGCATGTACCGCACCGGCGACCGGGCGCGCTGGAGGCCCGATGGCACCCTGGACTACCAGGGCCGCGCGGACTTCCAGGTGAAGGTGCGCGGCTTCCGCATCGAGCTGGGTGAGATCGAAGCCGCGCTGAGCGAACAGCCCGGGCTCTCGACGGCGGTGGTGCTGGTGCGCGAGGACAGCCCCGGCGACAAGCGTCTGGTGGCCTACGTCGTCCCCGCCGAGGGACAGAGCGCCGATGTCGGTGCCCTGCGCGCCGCCCTGGAGCGGCGGCTGCCGGAGTACATGGTGCCCTCCGCCTTCGTGGCGCTGGAGGCCCTGCCCCTCACGCCCAACGGCAAGGTGGACCGCCGGGCCCTGCCCGTCCCCGAGGTGGAGCGGGCGATGCGCGAGCAGTCCTTCGCCGCGCCGAGTTCCCCCGCCGAGGAGTTGGTGGCCGGCCTGTGGCAGCAGGTGCTGAACCTGGAGCGCGTGGGCCGCCATGACGACTTCTTCGAGCTGGGAGGCCACTCGCTGCTGGCCACCCAGGTCGTCTCCCGCCTGCGTGCCACCTTCGGCGTGGAGCTGCCGCTGCACCACATCTTCGAGGCCCGCACGGTGGCGGAGTTGGCGGAGCGGGTGCAGCAGCAGGTGCGCGACAACAAGGGCCTGGACGTGCCGCCCGTGGTGCCGGTATCCCGCGAGGCCCCCCTGCGGCTGTCGTTCGCGCAGCAACGGCTGTGGTTCCTGGATCAGATGGATCCGGGCAACCCCTCCTTCAACATCATCGCCGCGCTGCGCCTGAAGGGGGCGCTGGATGAGCCCGCCCTGGAACAGTCCTTCCACGAGTTGGCCCGGCGCCACGAGGTGCTGCGAACGACCTTCCAGAGCGGAGAGGAAGGCCCCGTCCAGATCGTCCATCCCGTGGGGCCGATGCCCCTCCAACGGGTAGACCTGCGGGCCCTCGACGCGCGGACGAGGGAAGAAGAGGCGCGGAAGCTGGCCGGCCAGGAGGCGATGAAGCGCTTCGACTTGTCGAGCGGCCCCCTCTTCCGGGTCACCCTGCTCCAGCTCGCCGATCAAGAGTTCCTGATGGTGCTGACGATGCACCACATCATCTCCGATGGCTGGTCCACCGGTCCGATGATTCGCGAGGTGGCGGCCCTCTACCGGGCCTTCATCTCCGGCAAGCCCTCGCCCCTGCCGGAACTGCCGGTGCAATACGCGGACTTCGCCGCCTGGCAGCGCCAATGGCTCCAGGGGGAAGCGATGGACGCCCAGCTCGCCTACTGGCGCCAGCAGCTCGAGGGTGCTCCCCAGGCCATCGAGCTCCCCACGGATCGCCCCCGCCCGGCGGTGCAGTCCTCCCGCGGAGCACACTCGCGGCTGATGATGCCGCGCCGGCTGGTCGACGCGCTGGAGGCCCTCGGCCGCGAGGAAGGCGCCACGCTCTTCATGGTGCTGCTGGCGGGCTTCCAGACGCTGCTGCACCGCTACTCCGGCGAGACGGACGTGGTGGTGGGCACCGACATCGCCAACCGAACCCGCGCCGAGACCGAGGGCCTTATCGGCTTCTTCGTCAACCAGCTCGTGATGCGGGGCGACCTCTCGGGCGACCCCAGCTTCCGTGAGCTGCTCGGCCGCGCGCGCCACACCGCGCTCGAGGCCTACGCGCATCAGGACGCTCCCTTCGAGGAGCTGGTGCGCGAGCTCAACCCGGAGCGCAGCCTCGCCCACGCGCCGCTCTTCCAGGTGAAGCTCATCCTCCAGAACGCGCCCGAGTCCACGCTCGAGCTGCCGGGGCTCACCCTCAGCTACGCAGAAGGGGAGGACCTCGAGACGTCCAAGCTGGACATGACGTTGGCGTTCAGCAACACGCCCCAGGGCCTCACTTGCTTGTTCGAGTACAGCACCGACCTGTACGAGGCAGACACCATCTCCCGGATGTTCGAGCACCTCCAGGTGCTGCTGGAGGCCGCCGCCTCCAACCCGGAGCAGCGCCTGTCCTCGCTGCCGATGCTCACTGAAGCCGAGCGCCACCGCGTCCTCGTGGAGTGGAATGACACCCGCTTGGACTTCCCTCAGGAGGTCTGCGCCCACCAGCTCTTCGAGGCCCAGGCCCAGCGCACCCCGGATGCCATCGCCGTGCAGATGGGCGAGGACTTCCTCACCTACCGCCAGCTCGACTCGCGCGCCAACCAGCTCGCCCACCACCTGCTGTCCCTCGGCGTGGGCCCCGACGTGCGCGTCGGCCTCTGCGTCGAGCGCTCGCCGCACATGGTCGTCGGCATCCTCGGCATCCTCAAGGCCGGTGGCGCCTACGTCCCGCTCGACCCCTCCTACCCCGCCGAGCGCCTGGCTTTCATGCTGCGCGACTCGCTCACTCCCATCCTGCTCACCCAGGAGCACCTGGCCGACGAGCTGCCCGTCCAGAGCGAGCTGCTCGTCCTGCTGGATGCCGAGTGGGACACCCTCATCGCCGCCCAGCCCGAGCACGCGCCCTCCTCGCCCGTGCTGCCCGACAACCTCGCCTACGTCATCTACACCTCGGGCTCCACGGGTACCCCCAAGGGCACCCTGCTGCACCACCGC
>NZ_DASVWK010000207.1:0-7015 GCF_036389735.1 Archangium sp.
ACGGCCACGAGGCCCGCCGTGAGGGTGCTCGGACCCTGGCCGCGACGTGCGGCGACCACCGAGGCGGCCAGGGCCCAGGGGACGAAGAGGGCCACGGACAGGGCGGGCGTCATCCACGGCCAGGCGGAGAAGGCGCCCACGCGAGGCAGGAGCGCACAGCCGGCGAGGAGGACGGCGAGCGGACGCACGGAGGGCGTGACGCGCGAGGCGAGGGCCACCGCCGCCGCGGCCAGGAGGATGATGACGCCGAACCAGGGAAGCTGGAGGGTGAGGCCCCAGAAGAAGGCCAGGAGGGCGTAGGCGATGCCCGGCCAGCCGAGGAGCCGCGCGCGACCGCCGAGCTCACCCAGGGCCGCGAGTCCCAGCCCCGAGAGGGCGAGCGAGAGGGGAATCAGCGACGGGTCGACGAGGCTGGCGAGCTTGGGCACCACGGCGGCGGCGCCAAGGGCGGCGACGGCGAGCAGGTACGGGTTGGCGAGATTCCACGCCACGAGGAGCGCGGCGACCCCGCCGAGCCCCAGGCCCATCAGGGCGGACACGCGGGAGCCCGCTCCGATTCCGTACACGAACCCCACGGAGGAGAGCCACCCCACCGCGACGCTGAAGGCGAGGCGCGTGGGGCGGGTGCAGACGAGCGACAGCGCGGCGAAGCCCAGCGCCACCCCACCACACACCAGCGAGGCGCCCGCGGCCCCGAAGAGGATGCCGGAGGAGATGGAGACGAAGAGGGTGAGGCCAGCACCGACGATGGACAGGTAGAGCCGCTCGAAGAGCAGCCCGCTGGCCACGCAGACCATCATGAGCGCGAGCGCGGTCCAGAAGGCGGGGCGCTGGTCGGCGCCCGCGTGTCCGAGGAGGACGAAGAGCGGGCTGGCGATGGCGGTGGAGCGCAGGAGCACCTCGGCGCACTCGCCGTCACGCGCGGAGGAGGTGCGCTCGGCGCGGGAGCGCAACCACCCGGCGAGCACCACCCCCGCGACGACGAAGGGCACGGCCGAGAGCGCCCCGTAGTGGAACGGGAGCTTGCCGGCCACGGGGTAGCCGAGCGCGGCCTTGAGGGAGTCGAGCAGGGCGCGCACGGCGCCGGGGACGAGCTGACCGGCGGAGGCATAGGCGAGGTAGGCGCCGGCATAGGTGGGGTACAGCCAGCGCACGCGGGGCAGCTCGCCCCGGGAGAGCCCGAAGGCGGTCCAGGTGAAGGTGGCGGCGGTGAGGAAGAAGGCCGGAGGCGAGCCCGTGGCCGCGAGCGCGAGACAGCCCACCTGGAGCGAGATGATGCCGATGGAGAGCGGGTCCGCCGCCTCGTCGGCGTCGAGCTCGCGGAAGTGGAGACAGGAGGCGAGCAGGAAGGCGAGGAACGGGGCGTAGCTGCCCACGGACGGAGGCACCCCGGCGGCGGCGAGGGCCACGTGCAGGCGCACCCCGTAGAGCAGCAGGAGGTAGAGGGGCGCGGCGAGGGTGAAGGCGAGGGCCTTGCCACTCCGGGGCTCGGGGACGGGCCGGCGCGAGAGGACGAAGAAGAGGGCGCAGGGCAGTACATCGAGCCAGAAGGCGGGAGCGCCGACGCGAGCGAAGAGCGGCGCCAGCCCCATCATCAACGTGGTGCCGAGCAGGGCGAGCTGAACGGTGGGCCGGGAGGGGGCGTCGAAGGACTCCGCGGGCGTGCGGACGAGCGCGGCGGCCCCCACGGACCAGCCGAGCAACAGCGGGAGGAGGAGCGCGAGCGGCACCCCTTCGAGACTCAGCCCGTCGAGGGGACCGAGCGCGACACCGGCGAGGGGGGCCACGGCGGCCCCGATGAGCCCGAGGATGCGACCAGCGCCAGCGAGGGCCTCTTTGCGGGCGAGCAGGGAGCCGCAGATGGAGAAGGCGGCGGAGTAGCCCGCGGTCATCCCGAAGACGACGAAGGAGCGGGTGAGCGAGGTCAGCCCGGCCCAACTATCGAAGGCGAGATAAAGGGAGCCGGCGACGATGAGGAAGGCGCCGATGAACCAGCCGATGCTCTCATAGAGGAAGGGGCGCCAGACGGTGTCCCAGGTGGAGACCTCCTCGACGAAACGAGCGGTGGCGGTACGAACGGGAGGAGCCTCGAAGAGGGGCTCGGTGACAACGGGAGGAAGCGCAAGAGGCTCCTCGTCCCCACCCCGCTCCTCGGACGCAGCCCTCCCCTCGCCCTCCGGGAGAGGGACGGGGTGAGGGTACTGGGGGCCCCAGCCTGAATCCGTGGACTCCCGCTGGGCCGACTCGGCCGCGACGCTGTCCGGGGACTGCCGCGCCTCCCCGGCGACCTCGAAGACGGTCGCGGGAGGCCTGGCCTCGGCCGGAGGCACGACATTCACAGCCGGTGAAGCGGCTTCCACGGCCTCCACGGACTTCACGGTCGCCGCGCCGGAAGCCGGAGCCTCCTCCGCGAGCACGGAGAGGAGGATCCGCGCCTGCCGCTCGTACCGCTGCTTGAGGTAGCTCTGGGGTCCCTTCGGGACATACGAGGGGTCCCAGTGCTTCAGCTCATCGAGAAGGAAGTGGACGTGGGCGAGCTCGTGCTCGATGGCCTCACGAGGGCGGGGGGACATCGGCTGGCCGCAAGCGGCGCACAACCGACCTCCGAGCCGCTCCTGGCGGCAAGACGGGCAATACATGGTGGGACGACTCCCCTACAGCGACCGTACCGGGCACGAGACCCAGGAAGATGAGGAACTTGGGCCCTTGGAGTGCCCCACGAGCAGCCTACTGCACAACGAGAGGCGGACGCACCTGAACCCCTACCGTCGCGGGGCCCGCGCCTTCCCTCGGCGGGGCGAAGCGCGCGAAGCGGGCACGGTGGCAGCAGGCGAGGGAGCGAGCTCGACGAGGAGCCCATCCGTTCCTGGAGCGGGGTAGTGAAGCTCCTTTAGCTTCTCTTTCTTCAAACGCGCGTCGGTCGAGCCCGCCCAGGCACGCGTGGTGGGGACATCGTAGTTGAAGTAGAGCGAGACGGGCGTGGGGCTGCGCTGGAGGAGCTCGGTGAAGAGGGGCGGGTCCGGGTGCTGGAAGATGGCCCCGTTGGTGGAGACGAGGTAGCGCGAGCACCGCACGGCGTCGAGAAGCTCCTCGTTGATGTTGGCCTGGCTGCCGTGATGGGAGAGCTTGAAGGCATCGAGCTCCAGCCGCTCTCCTGGGGGAACCAGCCGCCGGATGCCCGCCGCGAGGGTGGAGGAATGGGCATCCCCCGCCAGCAGGCAACTCTTGCCGTTGTAGCTCGCGAGCACGGCGATGCTGCTGCCGTTGGCGGGAGACTTGTCCCCACCGAAGAGGACCTTGGAGAGGTGCCTCATCCGGGAGCGGTGGGCGGCCATCGTGGGCGGCATCTCGCCGGGGAACCAACCCTGGCTGGTGGCCAGCTTGATCCAGGCCGCGTCGAGCTTGCGCAGCTCCTTCCAGCGAGGCGACAGCACGGTGAGCGTCATGCCGCCGCGCAACGTGCGCGTCGGCAGCGTGCCCGTCTCCGGCACGACGACCGTGCGACCCTTGAAGTGCCTGTTCCACGGCAGTGCGTACTTCATGCTGAGCAGGTTGCCGAGGATGTCGCCCTGCCGCGGGCCGAGGTAGGCGCTCCTCGGCGGGGCCAGGTGCTGCCAGCCGTTGAACCAGATGTCATCGAAGCGGACATCCAGGTCCGACAGCATCAGCTCGACGATGCCATCGATGTGGTCGGAGTCGATGTGCGTGACGATGAGCAGATCGAAGCGCCGCTCCTGGCGAGGGAGCGCCTCGATGCGCTGGCGCAGGCGGGCGAAGGTGGAGGCGGTGCCCCCATCGATCAGGATGCGGTGCCTGTCCAGCGCGTCACCGTAGGTGATGAGGAGGCAGTCACCGTGGTCTGCGGGGAGCATCTCGATCTGGAACATGCGGGCCACCTCCTCACGACCAGTCCAGGCCGCCGACAACTTAACCTCGGGAACCAGGTGACGCCATGAAGCGGCGAGTCCGCGGGCTTGTGGCAGACTGCGGCGCCCCGACCGGGAGGGAGACCCATGGCGATTCGCACCGTCACCCTGGAGTTGCTGCGCCACGGCCCAGCACACAACCAGTTGCTCTCGCCGCTCACGCCGTACCTGGCCCTCTGCGGCAACCACGACGCGGAGACGGTGCACGTGGGCTTCGAGCACCTGCAATTCATGCGGAGGATCCGCGAGCTCCGCTACGTGCATGGGACGCAGGTGGCGGCCGAGGCGAGGCAGGAGGCGGCGCGGGAGGTGGGCCGGGTGCTCGGCTCCATCCGCTCGCTCATCGCCGAGCTGTCCTCCTCGGACCCGAAGGAGGGCAAGCGGATGGTGCACCTGCGGCTGGTGCTCTCCGCGTCGGAGCTGGCCATGCTGCCCTTCGAGCTGGTCGAGTCCCCCCTCGGGCTGCCCGGGCAGGAGCAGCCCCTGGTGCTCCAGACGAGTACGCCGGTGTGCCTCACGCGCGAGGTCCGCCGGGTGGCGCTCAAGACGCTGCGGTGGCCGGACCGGCCGCGCATCCTCGTGGTGGCGGCGGCCCCCGATGCCGTCTCGGCCGTGCCGCTGCGCGAGCACGTGGACGCCCTGCGCTCCGCGTTCGCCCCCTACCTGGCCAGCCGGGACGAGTTCTCCCAGCACGTGAAGGTCCTCCAGGCCGCCACGCTCACGGACGTGCGCGAGGCGTGCGCCACGGGAGCCTTCACGCACGTGCACATCCTCGCGCATGGCTTCGAGATCCTCCCCGAGAACGGCGGGGGGCCGAAGTACGGGCTGGCCTTCCACTCGGAGAAGCGCCGCACCCAGGTGGCGGTGGTGTCGGGCCCGGAGCTGGCGGCGGCCTTGCGCTGCCACGGGCGCGGCGGGGCGGAGCTGACCCTCCGGAGGCCCGTGGTCGTCTCCCTGGCGAGCTGTGACGCGGCCAACGTGGGCTCGGTGGTGATGCCGGGAGCCAGCATCGCCCATGCGCTGCACGAGGCGGGCATTCCCCTGGTGGTGGGCTCTCAATTCCCCCTCACCATCGAGGGCTCGCGGGTCATGACGGAGGTCCTCTACACGCGGCTGCTGCGCGGGGAGGACCCCCGTGTCATCTCCCATGACTTGAGGCAGTCCCTCTACGTGCAGTGCCCCGAGGGCCATGACTGGGCCTCGGTGGTGATGTACGCCGCGCTTCCCGCGGACCTCGAGAGCCAGCTCCGGGAGGGGCGCTTCATGCGGGCACGCATCGCCCTGGAGGCGAAGCTGGCGCGTGCCGAGAAGCTCCAAGCACCGGACACGACACTCCCACCGGCCGCGCCCCCGTCGACGGAGGAGCAGGCCGAGAACCCGGAGACATCACCTCGGGAGCGCGTCGTCCGTGCGCTCAGGAGGTCCATGCACCGCTTCGAGAAGGTGGCGCCCAAGAAGGGAGGGAGCACGGAGCAGGTGAAGGCCTGGGGCATTCTGGCGAGCGCCTGGAAGCAGGTGGCGCACTTCCAGGAGCGAGGCGAGGAGTTCGAGCGCGCGCTCGGCAAGGCCCGGGACTACTACTTCAAGTGCTACCAGTCCGGGGTTCGCGAGGCGTGGCCCCTGGTGCAGTATCTGGCGCTCACGGTGGGGCTCGAGCAGCGCAGGCAGGAGACCTTCCCGCGCCACCGGAAGCTGGCGGAGGCGATCGCCCAGGACAACCTGGAGTGGGGCAGCCCGCAACAGCGGGTCTGGGCGCACGCGAGCCTGGCGGAGCTGGCGCTCCTGGAGTTGTGGGAGGACAACGCGAAGACGGAGGAACTGACGCGGAAGGCGCATCAACACCTCCGGGAGTTCTTCTCCCTCACGCGCCGCAATCTGTACGCGCCGAAAGAGGCCCTGTTCGACGAGCGCAGCACCCTGCGCGAGATGAAGCGCTATGCCACGTGGAGTTGGGGCAACGAGGCCATGCGCGCGCTGAGCAAGGAGCTGAGCGCGCTCATGGAGAAGGAGTATGGCGTCCAGACCTCCTGGCTGCGCACGGGCAGGCGCCGGGGCTAGGGGCCCGGCTCGACCGCCACCGACTCCTCCTGGCGCAGCTTCGCGTCGAGCACGAAGGTGCCAAACGGGACGAGTGACGCGCCGAACGCGGCCAGTGCACGGAGGAACGACCAGCGGTGGCTCACCGCCACCTCGAGCAACGCGGGGAGGTAGAGCATGAACAGCACGCCGTGAGCCATGCCGACGACCCTCACCGCCAGGGGCATGCCGGCCAGGTACTTCAGCGGCATGGCGATGAAGAGCAGCACGACGAAGGACAGGCCCTCCAGCAGGGCGACGGCACGGAAACGTCCAAGGGGGGTCTTCAACATGGGGCCCTAGCTAACCACGTTCCCCCTTTCCTCGAAGCGAGGACTCCGGACAGCAGCCCCACCGCCTCCCAAGCAAGCGGCGTCAGCGCCCCCAGAGCACGCCCAACTCCAGGAGGAGGACTCTATTTTTCAAGTCATCTGCTCCGGTATGACCATATGAGTCAAGCCGCCCTTGCCCGGCGCGGGCGGGCTCCTCTAGCGTGCCGCCTCTTCCCGGAGGCCTCGTGTGCCCTCGCCCCTGCATCCTCCTGCTCTGGGTCCTCATCTTCTCCACGACCGCCACGCGAGCCCACGCAGCCGAGCGTGAGTCGCGGCGGGGAACCCTGCTCGTCGCGGGACAACCGGAGGCACCTCCGGTGCTGTACGTGGCCGCGGGCACGGTGACCCGGGCGCGCTTCGTGGACCTTCAGGAGCCGCATGCGCTCCCAGGCCCTGAACTCAAGGGGCGCGTCGAGGTGGCCCCGCTGGGAGAAGGCTCCCTGGTCCTCGCCCTCGTGCGGGACCTGGCCCAGGGGGAGCGCCTCCTGCTGCCGGTGACGGGACGCACGAAGGCTGGAGAGTCACTCACCGTGACGCTGGCGCTCGTCACCCGCGAGGACACGGTGGATGCCGAGGTGTGGGTGTCCCAGGCACGGATGCTGCCCCTCGGGGGGGATGCGGCGGACGTGGACGAGGTGGGCGCGGTCGCCAGGAGGCTGCTCGCGAGCCACGGGCCAGGAG
>NZ_DASVWK010000208.1:0-1661 GCF_036389735.1 Archangium sp.
GGGCTGGAGGACGCCCCTCCTCCCTCGGGCGAGGCGCGGCTGCTCGAGCTGGCGGAGATGATCCTCTCGATGGACGACAACGAGCTGTTGGTGGTGGTCCGCACCCGCCCGGGCTCCGCGCCCCTGGTGGCCTCCGCCATCGATCAAGCCCGCATCCCCGAGAGCCTGGGGACCATCGCCGGAGATGACACCATCTTCGTCGCCCCGGCCCGGGGGAAGTCGACCCGTACGCTGTCCAAGAAGTTGAAGGCACTCTTCGGAAAGGAAGAAACCCCGTGACGATTGCCAAGACGGAAGCCTCCGGCGGGACCGGTCTCCACCCCGAGGTACTGGCCTTCACCAGCTCGCTGGCGCTCGACAAGGCCCTCCTGAAGGAGGACCTGGTGGGAAGCATCGCCCACCTCACCATGCTGTCGCGCACGCGCATCATCCCCTCGGAGGACGCGCGCGCCATCCGCGAGCAGCTCGTGGCCCTCATGAAGGACTCCCGGGCCGGCACGCTCGTCCTCGCGGACGAGGAGGACGTGCACATGGCCGTGGAGGCGGAGATCACCCGCATTCTCGGGGAGCGCGCCGGCCTCCTGCACACCGCGCGCTCGCGCAATGACCAGGTGGCGTTGGACCTGCGCCTGCACGTGCGCGAGAAGGTGGCCGAGGCGCTCGGCGTGCTCGCGACGCTGCTGGACGGGCTGGCCGCCCGGGCCGAGGCGGAGCGCGGGACGATCCTCCCCTCGTACACGCACCGGCAGCGGGCGCAGCCCATCTCGCTGGCCTACCTGCTGTGCGGCTACGGGGCCATGTTCACCCGGGACGTGGACGCACTCGGCTTCGTGCTGGAGCAGGTGTCCTCGCTGCCGCTGGGCGTGGGCGCCATCGGCGGCACCTCGCTGCCCATCGACCGCGAGGTGACGCGCGAGCTGCTGCACTTCCCGCGTGTCACGATGAACGGCCTGGACACGGTGGGCGATCGCGACTTCACCATGGACTTCGCCTACGCGGCCATGCGCTCGCTGCTGCACGCCAGCCGCGTGGCCACGGACTTCTACGACTTCGCCTCGCCCGAGTTCGGCTTCGTGAAGCTGGACGGGGAGATCGCCTGCGGCTCGAGCATGATGCCGCAGAAGCGCAACCCGGACGTCTTCGAGCTGATCCGCGGCAAGTCCGGGCGGGCGGTGGGCAATCTCACCAACCTGGCCGTGCTCGTGAAGGGGCTGCCGGGCGGGTACAGCCGGGACCTGCAGGAGGACCGTCAGGTGCTGCTGGAGACGGGCCCGCTGCTCACGAGCGTGCTGTCCATGCTGCACCTCGCGTTGGGCAAGGTGCACTTCGACCGGGAGCGGTGCTTCGCGGCGGTGGAGTCGGACTACATGCAGGCCACGGACGTGGCCGAGGCGCTGGCGATGAAGGGGATTCCCTTCCGCACGGCGTACAAGGCGACGGGAGCGCTGGTGCGGGCGTGCCAGGAGCGTGGATTGCCGCTGGCCAAGGTGACGCTGGAGCTGGCACAGTCCGTGGACCCGCGCTTCGACGCCGAGGTGCTGAAGAGCGCGGATCCGCGGCGCGCGGTGGAGCGCAAGGCCAACTCCGGAGGCACCGGGCCGGCGTCGGTGGAGAAGCAGATCGCCGAGCTGAAGTCCCACGCGGCTCGTGCCTGGACGGCT
>NZ_DASVWK010000209.1:0-16639 GCF_036389735.1 Archangium sp.
AGAGGCCCTCGGCCTTCGCCTCGGCCCGCCCCAGGGATGCGCGCAACACGTTGGGCCGGTCCCGGAAGTCCTTCGTTCCCACGCCGTAGCCGATCTTCTCCATGATGAAGTCCGGCGGCGGCTGGCCGATGCGCGCCAGCACCTTGAGCAGCGCCGCGCCCGTGGGCGTCGTCAGCTCGCCCACGCCCTCGAAGCGCACCGGCACGTCCTTGAGCAGCTCCAGCGTGGCCGGCACGGGGATGGGCATGTTGCCGTGCGCCACCCGGATGGTGCCGCTGCCCAGCGGAGGCGGCGCCGCGTACACCTCGGGGTCACCCAGCAGGTCCAACACCACCGCGGCCCCACAGATGTCCACGATGGAGTCCACCGCCCCCACCTCGTGGAAGTGGATGGCGTCGATGGACACGCCGTGCACCTTGGCCTCGGCCTCGCCGATGGCGCGGAACACCGCCAGGGCCCGCTCCTTCGCCCGGGGCGACAGCGTGGAGGCCGCCTCGATGAGCTGGCGGATGTCCGAGTACGCCCGGTGCGGGTGCGCCTCGCGCTCGTCCAGCACCACGTCCAGGTGCGTGCCACTGATGGCGTGCCGCACCGCCCGGCTCACCGCCAGCTTCCAGCCCGGGACCTTCAGCCCGCTCAACGCCTGCGTGAGGGCCTCCGGCGACACGCCGAGATCCACGCCCGCCGCCAGGAACATGTCTCCGGCGATGCCGCCCACCGGCTCCAGGTAGAGCACTCTCCGCATGGTTGGTCCTCCCATGGCTCAGCGCCTGCCCTTCGTGCGCGAGATGAGCGCCGCGTAGAAGCCGCCACCGAAGCCGTTGTCGATGTTCATCGTCGCCACGTTGGAGGCGCACGAGTTCACCATCGCCAGCAGCGCCGACACGCCCCCGAAGTTGGCGCCGTACCCCACCGACGTCGGCACCGCCACCACGGGGATGCCCACCAGCCCGCCCACCGCGCTCGCCAGGGCCCCCTCCATACCGGCCACCACCACCGCGGCGTGCGCGTCCTGGATCTCCTCGCGCCGCCGCAGCAGCCGGTGGATGCCCGCCACACCCACGTCGTACACGCGCTTCACCGTGGCGCCCATGGCCTCGGCGGTGACGGCGGCCTCCTCGGCGACGGGGATGTCACTGGTGCCCGCGGTCACCACCGCCACCGTGCCCGCCTTGGGCTTGCCCTGCCTCAGGTGGAAGATGCGCGCCACGGAGTGGTACTGGCCCTTGGGGAAGGCGGCCAGCAGCGCCTCGGCCTTCTCCGGCTGGAGCCGCGTCACGAGCACCGTCTGCTTGCGCTCCACCAGCGCGCCCACGATGCCCAGTACCTGCTCGGCCGTCTTGGGCTCTCCGAGCACCACCTCGGGGACGCCGAAGCGCAGGCTGCGGTGGGTGTCCAGGGTGGCATAGCCGAGCTCGGCGAACGGCAGGTCCTTGAGCTGGCCCACGGCCTCGTCCACGGAGACCTTGCCGCCCTTCACCTGCTGGAGCAATCGGGTGAGCGTCTTTTCGTCCATGCCTGCCCCTCTACCTCACAGTGAGGGGGGGACGGAACAGGGCACGAGGGCCGGCTTCGAGAGAGCCGGGCCCCCGTGCCCGAGTATGACGAACGACAGGAGCGACTACTCCCGGCGACGGCGCCGGGACTGCATCACGCCGCCGAGGAGCAGCGCCAGGGCGCCGAAGGCCTCGCCGCCAGAGCCGGCGCAACCACCACAGCCGCCGCCATCATCGTCACCGGGATCGACCGGCGGGGGCTTCGCGTTGACGAACACCGCGGTGGTCCGACCCGGAACGATGAAGCCACCGGACTCCGCGACGAAGCCGGACCCGCGGACGAGCGGGTCGAGCGAGGCCTTCTGCGAGGGGTGCAGTTCCATCGCACGGCCCTCGTACCCGCTGATCCGGAACTCCTGCTGCTCAGTGCCGCTGTTGAAGAGCACCACGATGTCCGTGATGCCGTCGGCGGCCTGCTCGTCCTTGAGGTTCATGACGATGAGGCCGGGCACCTGGGACGTGCCGGTGTTGAGGAAGCGCACCTTGGCCTGGATGTCCTCGGCCGTGCGCAGCCGGAAGAGGGCGGTGCTCTTGCGGATGGAGAGCATCTCCTCGAAGTGCTCGAGGGACCGGGTGATGTGGGTGGAACCGGGCTTCAGCGCCGGATTGGCCAGCAGCGGCTTCATGATGGACCACTGGGTCCCATTGTCCCCGGCGGGAGGCAGGCCCACGCCCCAGTTGTTCGACTCGTAGGTGAAGTCGAGCTTGTTGAACCAGTCACCCGAGTTGTAGCTGTTGCGGTCCAGAGACTTGGAGCGCAGCAGCTCGTCACCGGCGTGGAAGAACGGGATGCCCTGACCGAGCGCCACCAGGCTCATGCCCAGGTTGTGCATGCGCACCCGGGCGTCCATGTCGGCCGAGGCGGGCGCCTTGATCTGCACGGCGTCGAACAGCGTCTCGTTGTCGTGGGCCGAGACGTAGGTGATGACCTCCTGCGGATCCAACGTGTAGCCGGCTGGCTGCCCGTTGTAGTCCACCTGCGAGCCCTTCACCTCCTTGCCGTCCTTGTCGACGAGCAGGTAGTCGCGCAGGTTGCCGGCCAGACCCACCCGGATGAGGTCCATGTAGTGCAGCAGCCGCTGGCGCTGCTCCTCGGCCGAGCCGGAGGTGGCCGTATTGGGGTCGGACCAGAGGCCGCTGATGAAGCCCTGCTCCTGAAGGCCGCTGAACGGACCACCGCCGCGCGCCGCGTCCCGCAGACGGTCGCTGAACGTGCCGATCCCCGTGCCGGGCATGTTGAGCTGGGTGGCGTTCACGCCGCGCTTGTTGTTCTCCACCTCGCCGAAGTTCCAGCCCTCGCCATAGAGGTAGATCTTCGAGCCGTCCACCCCGTCCTTCTCCAGGGTGAGCGCGCGCAGCCGCTCCTGGGCCTTGAGCAGGTTGGACTTCATGTGGTGGCCCATGAGGTCGAAGCGGAAACCATCGACCTTGTAGGCGCGAGCCCAGGTGACGAGCGAGTCCACCATGAGCTTCTCGAACATGGCGTGCTCGGAAGCGGTGTTCTGGCAGCAGGTGCTGGTCTCGACGTTGCCGTCCGCGTTGAGGCGCTGGTAGTAGCCGGGCACGACCTTGTCGAGCACCGACTTGTCGGCCAGTCCCGAGGCGTTGGTGTGGTTGTAGACCACGTCCATCACCACGCGCAGGCCGGAGTCCGAGAGGGCCTTCACCATCTGGCGGAACTCGACGATGCGCGCGCTGCCATCGGGGTCCACCGCGTAGCTGCCCTCGGGCACGGTGTAGTGGTACGGGTCATAGCCCCAGTTGAAGCCGTCCGTATCGCGCACGGGGGCGAGCGCGGCCTGCTGCTGGTCCGAGTCAGGAGGCAGGGCCGTCAGGTCGCCAGCCGGCGCCTGGTGCTGGGAGCGGTCCTCGTTGATGGTGGCGATGTCGAACACCGGCAGCAGGTGCACGTGCGTCAGGCCGTGGGAGGCCAGCCGCCGCAGGTGCTTCATGCCGTTGGACTCGGCCTCGGTGAAGGCCAGGAAGGTGCCCCGCTTCTGCGTCGGCACCGTCGCGTCGTTGATGCTGAAGTCGCGGACGTGCAGCTCGTAGAGGACGATGTCCTCGGGCGCGTCCAGCGCGGGCTTGGCCAGCGAGTTCCACCCCGAGGGCTGGAGCGCCGGGTCCGCCAGGTCGACCAGCTGGCTGCGCGTGCTGTTGGTGGACAGGCTCAGCGAGTAGGGGTCGGTGACCAGGGTCTTCACGAACTTCTTCTCGGAGCGGACGTACACGTCCACCTCGTAGAGGTAGAAGCGTCCCTTCCAGCTCGCGTCGCCGGTGAAGCTCCAGACGCCCGTGGCCGGGTCGAGCTGCATCGACATCACGGAGGCATCGGAGGTGGTCGAGCCCGTGAACACGTGCAGGCGCACGTCGCGGGCGGTGGGGGCCCAGACCTTCAGGGTGGGCACGCCATTGCGCCAGGTGACACCCAGCGCCTCATCATTGGCGTACAGCGCATCCAACACCCCCGGAATCTGCACCGAGGTGGCATCCTGCAGGTGGCCGTCCGCATCCGTGACGGAGAGGGCGAGCTGCCCCTTGAGGATCTGCCGCACGTCGATGCCGGAACCGTCTCCAATCCGCAGCGCCAGCTTGCCCGCCAGGTGCGGGAAGCGGGCCTCGACATCCGGCGGCAGCCCCAGCGTGGACCGCTCGAGGGTGATGGAGTTGCCCCCCATGATGCCCGAGGGCGCCAGCGTCATGGCCCCGGTCGGGTCGTAGTGCAGCTTGAAGACGGAGCCGGTCGGGACGGGCGTCTCGGGGACCCAGACCAGCCAGTCGCTCGCGACCCAATACCCGCGGGCCCGCAGGAGGCTGCCGCGAGGCACGTCCACGCCTAACACCGAGTGGCTCGGAACGTGGGTGACCGGATCGAACGAGAAGAGGATCTCGGCGCCTCCCGCCGGAATCTCGAAGCTGATGTTGTCACCGCCGCCGTCCTTGCCATAGCTGGTGCTCCACGTCTGATTGAGGGCCACCTTGTATTGATAGGCGCCCGCGGGGAGCCGTGTGGAGAAGGTGTAGATGCCGTCCCCGTTGAGGTCCTGCATCCACGAGCGCATGCACCACGGCTGCCAGTCACCGCCGTTCGCGTCCGTGGGGGGGCAGCCCAGCTCACTCTGGAAGCTGCCGGCCACGGTGGCCATGATCGAGTTCTTGTCGCTGGTGACCCAGTGGGTTTGGGGATCGAAGTAGAACGTGATCTTGGCGCCTCCGGCCGGAATGACGAGCTCGATGTTGTCGCCGCCGCCGTTCTTGCCGTAGCTGGTGGTCCACCCCTCATCGAGGGCCACCTTGTACTGATAGGTGCCCTCGGGGAGGTTCGCGGAGAAGGTGTAGATACCGTCTCCCTCGACGTCCTCCATCCGCGAGAGCGCACAGGCCGGCATCCAGTCACCGGCGCAGCCCAGCTCACTCTGGAAGCTGCCCGCCACGGTGGCGATGACGGCGTTCGTGTTGCTGACGTCGTCCCTCGCGGGTTCGGCGGCAGCCGTTGCCGCGGAGAGGAGGGCGAGCGCGGCGAGCAGCGCCCTCGCCCGGGAGAGTTGGTGGGGGGAAGATTCTGTTCTCATTGGGTACACCTTGTTCCGCGAACCAGCCGTCCGGGGATGAGACGGCCGGCACACCCGATTGGAGCCGGAGGGGGAATGTCCGGGAGCGTATAGCAGAGAGGCGCCTGGGCGTTCACCTGGGGCGGACCGGGCGCTGGCCCGCGAAGCACGGCGCTGGTAATCCTCGCGCCCATGCCGCGCTCCCACTCCCTGCGCCTCCTCCCCATCCTCACCTTGACGGCCTGCATCTCGGGCCCGTCCACGCCCACCGGGCACGAGTCTCCGTCAGCGACTCCCGTGGTGATTGCCCCGCCCGCGGGCAACGAGTGGTACCGGCACGCCGTCTTCTATGAGGTCTTCGTCCGCAGCTTCCAGGACTCCAACGGAGATGGGAAAGGCGACCTGCCCGGGCTCATCTCGCGCCTGGACTACCTCAACGACGGTGACCCGAGCACCACCACCGACCTGGGGGTGGACGCACTGTGGCTGATGCCCGTCTTCGCCTCGCCCAGCTACCACGGCTACGACGTGGTGGACTACGAGCGCATCCACCCGGACTACGGCACCGTGGCTGACTTCGAGCGCCTCTGCGCCGAGGCCCACCGCCGGGGCATGCGCGTCATCGTGGATCTGGTCCTCAACCACACCAGCTCGCAGCACCCGTGGTTCGTGGACTCCGCCTCCTCACCCACTTCGTCCAAGCGGGAGTGGTACGTGTGGAACGACAGGGACCCGGGCTGGAAGCAGCCCTGGAACTACTCCAGCACGCCCGCGTGGCACGAGCGCAATGGCGCCTGGTACTACGGCGTCTTCTGGGGCGGCATGCCGGACCTGAACATGAAAACGCCCGCGGTGCGTGACGAGGTCAAGCGCATCGCCTCCTATTGGCTGGAACGGGGCGCGGACGGCTTCCGCCTGGACGCGGCGCGCTACCTCATCGAGACCGGTGTCGGGACGGAACAGGCCGACACGCGGGAGACCCACACCTTCTGGAAGGAGTTCGCCGCGCATGTGCGCCAGGTGAAACCGGACGCGGTGCTGGTCGGAGAGAACTGGGCCAGCTCCGGCACCATCGCCAGCTACTACGGCTCTACCCAGACGGTGCCCGGCGGGGACGAACTGCCGCTCAACTTCAACTTCCCCCTCTCCGAGAGCATCATCGACAGCCTGCTGAAGGCCAATGCCTCGGGCATCACCTCCACGCTCGCGGACATGGCGCGCACCTACCCCTCGGGCGTGGCGGACGCGCCCTTCCTCACCAACCACGACAACGTCCGGGTGGCCACGCGACTCGAAGGAAACACGGGCAGGCTCGCCAACGCGGCCGCCCTCCTGCTCACCCTCCCCGGCTCCCCTTTCCTCTATTACGGAGAGGAAGTGGGACTGGCCAACGGGACCACCAACAACGACGAGGCCAAGCGCACGCCCATGCCCTGGGACAGCAGCACGAGCGGGGGCTTCACCACGGTGAGCCCCTGGTTCCCCTTCTCGCCAGGCCGCGACGCCGCCAACGTGGCCACCCAGGCGCAATCCTCCAGGTCTCTGCTCACCCGCTATCAGCAGCTCATCCGCGTCCGCCAGGGCTCGGACGCACTGGAGCGTGGAGGCCTTACCCTGCTCACTCCCACTCGGGAGAACACGCCCGTCCTCACCTTCGTGCGCTCCTGGGGAGAGGAGCAGGTGCTGGTGGTGCACAACCTCTCCGACAGCACCACGAGCGTGGGACCCCTCGAGGTGGCCGGTGAGTCGGCCGAAGTCCTCTTCACTGACGCCAACGTGCCCTCGCTGTCAAAGGCCTCCGGAGCCTGGCGCACCACCCTCCCCGGTAGGGCCACCGGCATCTGGCGCCTGCGGTAGCGGGGAGGAAGGGACCGCCGGAACCACCGCCGGCCAGGGCAGCGGCTTCGGCCCAAGCACCTCCCGCTGCTGCACGCCCTCGGGGACCATCAGGTCCACCACCGGCGACTGGCCCGGATCTCCGAGCCGCCCGCCTCCGAAATGCACGGAGCCGCCCCCGGGCCTGATGCCGAGCAGCATGAGCCCCTCCCTGGCCTCGGCGCTCCCTCCCAGGAACGCGGGCAGCTCTACCCGGCGCTGAAGCGAGGCGCCCGTCACCGCCACCGCGTAGCCCCAGGTGGGCTGGGCCGTGCCGCCGAGGAAGTCCTCGGGGACGAAGAAAAAAACCCTGGAGCCGCTGACGCGAATGCGTGTGGGAAAGAACACGCGCTCCGCGAGGGCACGCTCCACCTGCTCGTCCAGCGTGCGCGCGTTGGCCTCGCTGACGCCTCCGTGCTCCTTCTGGAACGCCTCACGCGCGCCCTGTGCCCACAGCTTGCGCAGCACATCCCTCGCCTCGTAGGGGCGCGGGGTGAGCAGGATGACCTTCTCCCAGGCACTGCGGGGAGCGAGGGTGAGTTGGCGGCCGGGGAGCGTGTCCGTGCGGCCCGAGCCAGCCACCCCATCCGTGTCGACGTAGACGTCGAGGTTGAAAGTGTAGAAGCCGTAGCGGGCAATGTCCGCCTGCGTGGTCCCGCTGGGATCCACCGTGTGCCCACGCGCGGGCATGGCGATGGGCCGAGCCAGGGTCGCCTCGAAAATCGTGCCCCCGCGCTCGGCACGCGCGGAGAGGGACAGCAGATCCAACGAGCCCGGCCCCATGTCCGGGCGCTGGGGATAGCGCAGATCCCCATCCCCCACGTCATCTCCGCGGGGGTCTTCCAGGGTGAAGAGCAGGGCCTCGCGGCGCGCGCCACGCGCGTGGCAGGCACAGGCCAGCGAGACCCACAGCGACAACAGAGCGAGACGGCGCAAGGGAGACATGAGGACCTGGGGTGCGAAAAAGACGAGGGGCCCGGCGGGCAGAACGCGCGCCGGGCCCCGGAGATGAGACGAGAAACCTACTAGAACTGCGCCTTCATGAAGGCCTTCAGACGCATGTGATGGAACTCACGCGTGGCCATGCTCTGCCACATGTACCGGTCATGCGGCGAGTTGCGGTCGCCCCAGGTGTTTGAGAAGCCCTTCGACCCCTCGGCAACGCCGAAGTCCTTGGCGATCTGCGCGTCCGCGGTCTCGGCCAGGAAGCCCGTGCCGAAGTCCGGGGTGTAGGTACCGAAGGCGTAGCCGGCCTCCGCGCCGAACTCCACGCCGGCCAGGATGTACTTGGCCTTGAGCGTGAGCTGGTTCTTGTCGTGCTGGCCGGAAGCCATCTCGTGATCGCCGTAGGCCTGGAAGGCGGTGTTGCCGTCCTTCAGGTCCACCAGGTACTTGGCGTAGTTGAGCGACAGGTAGAGGTCGTCGGTGAACTGGTAGCCAGCGCCCAGGCTGAAGGTGGTGTAGTCCATCACCCGGTCGTCATCATCGATGCTGTCGAAGGGCTTCCAGCGGTAGCCCTGGGTGCCGTCCTCCAGGGTGACCACGTCCGGCTGCTTGTACAGGCTCGCGGTGCTGTTGCCGGGCGAGTACTCGTTCGTCTTCTTGTCGTCGCACCCGAGCGTGCCGGTGGTGGGGCACGCATCCGCCTGGTACGGCAGGTACTTCGCGTCGTTCAGGCGCTTGTCGTTCTCGTGGATGTACTTGACCTTGCCGAACACGTCGATGCCGCGGCCGATGTCGAGCACGTAGCGGGCCTTGCCCACCAGCAGGTGCGTCTTCTTGTCCTGGAACGGCTGGTAGGCGGTGCGGAACGGGTGGCCCACGCCCACGTCACCCTCGAACGTCGGGTAGAGCGGGTTGGTGATGGACATGGTGTCATCACCGTACGCCTGCCAGTTGGTGTTGTAGCTGATGTAGGAGTACTCGCCGGAGATGTCGAGCGCGCCGTTGCTGAACACCGGGTTGAAGGTGGCACCCTTCCAGCCGATCGCCGTCTGGGCGAAGGGCTCGTCGAAGTCCGTGAACTCGTTGTCCACGTTGATGGTGGCGACCTGCTGGGCCTCGCTCGTCCAGCCGCCGTAGCCGATGCGGCTGCCGTTGCCCTTGTAGATGCCGAAGGTGCGGTTGCTGGCGCCGGGCAGGGCGAAGGTGGCGTCGTAGCCCTCGGTCAGGAGCACGTCCGACTCACGGCGGGCGGCCATGATCGATACGTAGTCCGAGCCGATGCTGAACACCTGCGCGTTGAGGGACAGGCCCACCTCGAGCGGATCGTTGACCGTCACGTCCAGCTTGAAGGTGTTGTCCTCGTGGCGGCCCGCGGGCACCGGCGTCCAGCGGTTGGCCGTCTTCTCATCCACGTTGGAGTAGGACCGGTAGAAGGCGCCGCGCACGTCCACCGAGGAGCCCAGGTGGAGGCCGGCCTTCAGGCCGCCCACGCCGTTGCGGTAGCGCGGCGCGAGGTCACGGCCATCGTCCAGGTTGAAGTCCTGCGGATCCAGCTCGGAGTCGTAGGTGTACTGGAAGATACCCCCGACATCGACCATGTCATTGAAGCTGTACTTGGTCTGGAAGCCGTAGGTGGCGTCCGTGGCGTGGAAGGCGCCGGTGCTGTAGCCCGGGCCGGCCCACAACCGGGGCAGCGAGATGCGCGCGGCGTCCCACGTCAGCTTCCGGTCGAACGCGGAGCCCTGGAACAGGAGGCCGTAGACGTTGTCGCGGTCGATGTAGCGGATGCGGCCGATGACGAACGGATCGAACTGGCCGAAGTCGTTGGCGCCGATGGTGGCCGAGTCGATGAGGTAGCCCGGCGTCAGGGTGACGGCGAGGCCACGCAGCTTGATGTACTGGTTGGAGCGCGGATCGAACTCACCGCAGTTACCGGAGGTGCAGTCCGCACCCGGCTTGCCAAAGCCGCCACCGTTGCTCCAGAAGTTCTGGCTGAAGCGGCTGTGGAGACGACCGCGAACCTCGACCGCGCTGGACAGCCGCGCGTTGAGGAGCAACTCGAGCTCGGTGCCGATACCGTTCTCGCCGTAGCCTTCACCCGGGACGGTGGTGAAGTTGTACATCGCGCCCTGCTCCCGGGAATTTCCCAGGAGCCACTTGGTATATGTCGTGCCGCCAATCTGCAGCTTGGGGGCCTCCTGGGCCATCGAAGCAGCGGGCAGGAGCGTTGCAGCGGCGGTCAGGGCGACGGCGCCCTTCCGCATGGACTTCATCTTCATGGGTGATACCCCTCTCTTGGCGGCCGAACCGGGAAGGGGGCTTCCCGGCTGCCGGGAGCGGGTGGCTCAATGCCACCCGCTCGGCCATCCGGCAGGAAATCGGTTGAGACCTACTTCTGCTCCGGCTTCTGCTCCTGCGCCGCCGGCTTCGTCGCGCCGCCCACCATGGTGAGCGTCGCCGCCTTCTTCGCGGTGCCGTCCTCGGCGCACTCGAAGCTCAGCATATCCTGTTGCGCCTTCACCTCCGAGGCCTCGCCCTTGCCCTCGCCGGCGAGCACGTCGATGGCGTGCGGATCGCAGTCGCCGTCGTTGCCGCCGCCGAAGCGATGCTGGCCCTCGAACTCGTTGACCCGGCGCGTCAGCAGATCACTGCCCGCGGGGAAGCCCTCGTTGGACTGCACCACCACCTGGAAGCGCCACTGCGAGGGCTCACCCTCGAGGCCCGCCAGGTCCACCGTGGCGTTCACCTTGCGGCCCGAGCCCTTGACGCGGGTGGGGACGAGGACGTTGTCCTTGGCGGCGCCAGCCTTGTTGCCCACCTCGGCCTTCACGCGCCCGGAGGCCTGCGGCGAGATGACGATGACCTTCTCCCAGCCATACGCGGGGGCGAACTTCACGTTCAGGCCGGGCAGACCCTCGGTGGAGCCGCTGCCCTCCTTGCCGTCCGTGTCGATGAAGATGAAGGCCATCTGCACGGAGAAGCCGGAGCCCATCTTCCACGCGTCCTCCAGCGTGGTGTTGAAGCCCAGGGTGACGTCGGCCTTGGTGCCCTTCTTCTCGAAGGTGAAGTCCGTCAGGTCGAACGAGCCGCGCTTGTACACGGTGTCGGTCGGGTACTTGTAGGTGCCCGGGCCGTTGTCGTCACCGGTCGGGTCCTTGAAGGACACCTTGTCAGCGGCCAGCGCGGGGGCGCCCAGCAGCGCCGCGGCCAGGGAAATCACTGCGAAATGAGAGGTCTTCATATGCGACAGCTCCTTGCGTTGGAAAGTACGACTAGCCCTTCACGCTTCCGGCGGTGAGGCCGGAAACGAGGTACTTCTGCAGGAACAGGAACAGGATGACCACGGGAACCGAGACGATGATGGAGCCGGCGGCGAAGTAGCCCCACTGCTGCGAGAAGCCGCCCACGAAGAAGCGCAGGCCCACCGGCGCCGTGTACATCGCCTCCTGGTCCATGAAGGTGGCCGCGAGGATGAACTCGTTCCACGCCGTCATGAACGAGAAGAGCGCCGTCACCGCCACCGCCGGCTTGGCCAGGGGCAGGATGATGGTCCAGAAGATCTTCCCCACCGAGGCCCCCTCGATGAGCGCCGCCTCCTCCAGCTCCTTCGGGATGGTATCGAAGTAGCCCTTGAGCATCCACACGCTGAAGGGAATGGAGGTGGTGGCGTAGACGATCATCAGGCCGAAGCGCGAGCTGCCCAGTCCCAGCCACTGCACCAGGATGATGTAGAGCGGAATGAGCATCAGCGTGCCCGGGAACATCTGGGACACGAGGAACGCCATCATGCCCGTGCGCTGCCCGGGGAACTTGAAGCGGCTGAAGGCGTAGGCCGCCGTGCAGGCGAGGAACACGCCCACCACCGTGGTGCCCAGCGCGATGGCGGCGCTGTTGAGCATCCACTGGCCGAAGGGCTGGTCCGTCATCACCGAGGTGAAGTTGGCGAGCGACCAGGTCTCCGGCCACGGCGTCACCGCGCGTACCCGGTCCATCATCGTGGGCAACTCGGGCAGCGTGGTGATGGCCAGGCTCTGCTTGCCCGAGAGCGCGATCGTGATGACCCAGAGGATGGGGTAGACGGTGAACAGCGTGAAACCGATGAGCAGGATGTGCAGGGGCCAGTGCGGCACCCCATCGCGACGCGAGAACATCAGGCGGCCTCCGTGGCGCGCGACATGCGGTTCTGCACCACGCTGTAGAGCAGCAGGATGCCGAAGATGACCGTGGAGTACGCCGCCGCGTAACCGTAGCGGTAACGCTGGAACGCGTACTTGTAGGCCTGGGTGATGAGGATTTCCGTCGAGTTGCTCGGCTCGCCCTCGGTCACCAGGAAGATGACGTTGAACTGATTGAAGGTCCAGACCACCGACAGGATGATGGCCGGCACCAGCGCGGGCTTGAGCGAGGGCAGCGTAATGGCCGTGAACTGCTGCCAGCGCGTAGCCCCGTCCACGCGAGCGGCTTCGTAGAGCTCCACGGGGATGGAGGTGAGCGCGCCGAGCGCCACCACCATCATGAAGGGGAAGCTCAGCCAGCCGTTGGTGGCCAGCACCGTGAGGAACGAGGAGACGGGCGTGTCGTACCAGGCGAGCCCCTGGCCACCGAACATCCGGATGACGTGGTTCACCACGCCGAACTGCTGGTGGAACATGCCCTTCCAGATGAGGGCGGTGATGTAGTTGGGCATGGCCCACGGCAGGATGAGCAGCACGCGGTACACGGGCCGCAGCGCCAGCCCCTGCACGTTGAGCATGAGGGCCAGCACCAGGCCCACCGTCACGCCGATGGCCACGTTGGTGACCGTCCACACCACCGTGAAGAAGAGCGTGTAATAGAAGTTGAGGTAGTTGAAGACCAGCGAGCCGTCCTGCGCCCGCCTGGCGATGTTGAAGTCGCCGAGGATCTCCACGTAGTTGCGCACGCCGACCCAGATGTCCGCCAGCGACTGCCCCGTGTTGTAGAGGTTGGAGTCGGTGAAGGACAGGGTGATGCCGTAGAAGAACGGGAAGAAGACGAGCACCACCATGCCCACCATCGCCGGGGCGATGTAGGCGTAGGCCTCGCGGTACTCCACCACCGTCTTCACCGTGAGGGCCAGGCCGCCCATGCCGATGAAGAGCAGCACGGCGAGGGCCAGCGCCCCCAGCCCGCCGAACGCACGGCCCGCGCCCGAGCGCAGCTCGGCCGCACGCGCGGCCACCACCGCCTCGTTCACCTCACCCGTCGGCGAGAGGAGCCCGAGCGGACGGCGGTACGCATCCGAGTCCCAGTTGCCCGGCTGAAGCGGCGGCTCGGTGGCGAGCTGGCGCTCGGCCATCACCGCCTGGGCCTGCTGGGACATGGCGCGCAGCTGTCCGGCCACGACCGTCTGCGTCTCGCGCAGCTCGGAGGCCAGCATCCGCTGCGTGTGGACGGAGTAGCCGCCCAGGCCCACCGCGAGCGCCACCACCGACACGCCCACGAGCACGCCCTGGCGGCGCACCACGAAGGACGCCCCGGCGCACAGCGCCAGCGGCAGCAGGAACCACAAGAGCGCCGCGCCCAGGTCCGTCTGGAGCGGCACCGGCAGCGGAGCCGTGGCCAGCTCCACCAGGCCCACCACCGCTCCGTCCACCTCCACCGGCGCGCTCAGCAGGCGCCCACCATTGGGCAGCGCCTCGGTCTCCACCTCCAGCTTGCGCGCCGTGCCCTCCTCGCGGTTCGTCTCCACCGCGGCACGCAACCGTTGCCCGCGGTCGTAGAGGGGCTTCTCCTCGCGCGACAGCCGACGCGGCGCCGCGCGCTCCCCCTGGTCCTCGGGGAAGGTGGAGGCCTCGAGCTGGATGCCCGAGAAGGCGATGACGCGCACCGCGCTGCCCGGCGGAAGCTGCTGCTTCCAGACGTCCACCACGGCGCGCACGGACTCACCCGAGCCCCCCGCGCGCTGGACGAGATCCTCCAGCGCACGCAGGGACACGAGGGCCTGTCGGTCCGCGCGCTCGGTGGAGATGGCCTCCAGCGTGCGGGCCAGCAGGCCGTCGGCGATCGCCAGGGACACGCCGAGCGTGAGGAGCAACCCCACGAGCACCCGCACGCGGCGGACAGCACCAGGGCCCCGCGGCTCGCCCGAGGGACGGCCCGCATGATGAAGAAGGGCTTCGCTGGCACCGCGCGTGCTGGGCGGGTGGCCGGCGACGACCCCTCGTTCGTCGCCGGTGAGATGTGGGGCCGCGTTGCTCACTCAGTGCCTCTCACTTCTTGCGCAGACCGGCCACGTCCTTGGCGACGGCCTTCTGGGCGACGTCGAGGGCGGCCTTGGGGGTGGAAGCCTTCTTGAGGATGGAGTTCATCGCCGAGGTGGCCGGCGACCAGACCATCGTCATCTCCGGCACGTTGGGCATCGGCACCGCCACCTCGACCTGGGCGCGGAACGCCTTGAGCTGCGCGTCACCGGAGACCTTCGCGTCCGAGTACACGGCCTGGTTGGCGGGGCTCTGGCGGCCCTCCAGCGCGAGCACCTTCGCGGCCTCATCCCCGGTGAGGTACCTGGCCACCTCGAAGGCGGCGTCCTTGTTCTTCGAGGGAGCGGAGACGTACACGCCCTCCACCGTCATCCACGGGCGCATGGGCTTGCCACCGGCCTCGTCGAGCGTGGGCAGCGGGGCCAGGCCGTAGTCCACGCCCTTGGCGATCTCCCCCAGGAACCAGGGGCCGGAGAACACCATGCCCGCCTTGCCATCGTTGAAGAGCGCGGTGATGAGCGCGCTGGAGGGCTCGGCGGGGAGGATGCCGTCCTTCTCCGCCCACTTCATCATCTGCTCCACCGACTTCACGTTCTGGGGGGAGTTGAGCGTGGGCGTGGTGCCCGGCCCGAAGACGCCGCCGCCAAAGCCGTTCATCAGGGCCGAGTGGTAGTAGAAGTCGCCGTAGGAGTAGGCCAGACCGAAGCGACCGGCCTTCTTGTCGGTGAGCTTCTTGGCGATCGCCACCAGCTCGCCGCTCGTCTTGGGCGGGGTGGGAACGAGCTTCTTGTTGTAGATGAGCGTGACGACCTTGTAGTTCAGCGGCAGGCCGTAGACGGTGCCGCGGTAGGTCATCGCCTCCATCGTGGTGGGGATGAAGCGCTTGCGGGTGGCGTCATCCAGGTAGAAGTCGATGGGCTCCACCGTGTTGCCCGCCTCGATCCACCCGCCCAGGCGATCCTGGGCGAAGATGAAGAGGTCCGGCCCCTTGCCGCGCGGCACGGTGGCGGAGATCTTGTCCGCGTAGGCGTCATACGGCACCGCCAGCGTCTTCACCTGGATGCCCTTGGCGGCATTGGCGGCGTTGAACTGGCCGATCACCTTCTCCAGCGCGGCCTTCTCCTCGGCGCGGTAGCCGTGCCACAGGACGATTTCCTTCGTCTCGGCGGCGGCGGGCTTCGAAATCAGGCCGAGCGCACACAGGCACACGGCCGCGATCATCAGTCGCAGGTTCTTCATGTCGTGGAGCTCCTGGTTGGGACTCGAAATCAGGCGGACAGACGTTGCTCGGTTTCAGCGTCGAAGAGGTGCAGGGACTCCAGCTCGACGAGCACCTGCAGCTTCGCCCCGGTCTCGGGCGAATGCTGGGGCGGGAGTCGGAAGACGATGGAGTTGTCGGCGAGGCGCGAGTGGACGATGACCTCGTTGCCGAGCGGCTCGACGAGGTCCACCTTCACCTCGAGCGGCGACGTCTCGCCGCGGGCGGTGACCGAGGGAGAGACGATGTTGTCGGGGCGGATGCCCACCTTCAGCTTGCGGCCGCCCTTGCCCGCCGTCACCGGGCGCAGGCTCTGGGGCACCGGCAGCTTGAAGCCGTCACCCTCGAGCAGCTCGCCATTGGCCGACAGCGTGGCGCTGGTGAAGCTCATGGGCGGCGAGCCGATGAATTGGGCCACGAAGACGTTGGCCGGGCGCTCGTACACCTCCAGCGGGGTGCCGAGCTGCTGGAGCTTGCCCTCCTTCATCACCGCGATGCGGTGGCCCATCGTCATGGCCTCGATCTGGTCGTGCGTCACGTAGACCGAGGTGACGCCCAGCCGCTGCTGGAGCTTCTTGATCTCCGAGCGCATCGCCACGCGCAGCTTGGCGTCGAGGTTGGACAGGGGCTCGTCGAAGAGGAACACCGCCGGCTTGCGCACGATGGCGCGCCCGAGCGCCACGCGCTGGCGCTGACCACCGGAGAGCTGCTTGGGCTTGCGATCCAACAGGTGCGTGATGCCGAGCACCTCGGCCGCCTCGTTCACCAGACGGTCCAGCTCCGGCTTGGGCGTCTTGCGGATCTTCAGGCCGAACTCGAGGTTCTCCCGGATGGTCATATGCGGGTAGAGCGCATAGTTCTGGAAGACCATCGCCACGTCCCGATCCTTGGGCGGCAGCTCGTTCACCACGCGCTCGCCGATGGCGAGGGTTCCTCCGGTGATCTCCTCCAGGCCGGCGATCATCCGCAGCGCGGTGGACTTGCCACAGCCCGACGGACCCACGAGCACCATGAACTCATGGTCCTGGATGTCGAGGTTCAACCCCTCGATGACGGACACGTCGCCGTAACGCTTGGCCACATTCTTGAAAACCACACCGGCCATTTTCAGGCTCTCCCGACGCGGGCGCACCGAAGGTGGCCCTGCTGTCTGGTCGCAGACTGCGTTTTCATTATCGGGCCCGCCCCAGGATGCGGACGGACATCGGCTCGACGGAGACATCCACTGAGGGG
>NZ_DASVWK010000210.1:0-19886 GCF_036389735.1 Archangium sp.
CGAGGTCGAGGAAGGAGAGGCCCTGCTCGGCGCGCTGCTGGAGGGACATGCCCTCGGCGAGGGCCTCCATGCGGGCGCGCTCGGCGTCGCGCTCGAGGGCGAGGAGGCGGCCAAGGGAGTCGAAGAAGGAGACGTCGCGAGGCATGAGGGGAGGTTTATGCCACGGGGTGCAGCCCCGCATGCCGGTCCTGTGAGGCCAGGCGCTCGCTGGGCGACGTTGGCGAGGACTCCTCACTTCCACTCACTGGTGCCGGACGGCGTTTTCGGCCGTGCCTTCTTCCAGCTTGACACCTTCCCGGCCGGAAACACGGGCCTCGTGCGATTATTATTTGCCGTTCAAACCGTCCCTGGAGAGAACGACATCCATGGGAGTTTTTAGACCAGGGCTGAAGAACATCACCTCGGCGCCATTGTATCTGTCCCTGGCCGAATATTGGAGCCCGTACGCGAGACACCGACGATTAGCATAAAGGAGACGAATCTCAGGCTGGTCGTCGTATGACACGATCCATGGGAGTTTTGCTGTCTGGATGACTTTTGAGATTTTCTCATGATCCGCGTGTTCGTAGAAGTTCGCGTACAGCCGCCGCTTGCCCTTCACGTAGTAAGGCGGGTCTAAATACAGCAGTGTTTTCTTCGGGAGTTTGGGAAGCAAGCAATGAAGCAACTCCGCTGCGTCGGATCTATAAAGTGTGATCCGGTCTCGATAACGGGCAATACGCTGGATTCGCTCAATGAGTTCGCTTTTGTTGTACCGGGCATCAATTTTCCATTCGCCCGTCTGATCGTTCCCGCCGATCACTCCCCCGCTGCAGATTATCCCTGAACGGTTTGTGCGGTTAAGGAAGAAGGTTGAGAAACCCAATTCGAGTTCGTCGGCTTTGCTCTGGTTGGCCTGTACTGCGCGCTGCTTCCGCCACTGAGCGACGGTCACGCGCGTGTCACGAATTTTTCGACAAAGTGATTCAGTGTTATTCAGGACGCTGGACCAAAACGAATATACGGAGCGGTCGTAGTCATTGATGTGGACGTGCGAGACATACTCATCGATCAGCAGTGAGCAAGCCACTCCAGCGCCCCCAGCGTAGACCTCTACATAATGCCCATCCACGAGATTGTTCACCTCAAGGATGCGTTTGATGTTATTCGCGAGCCTTGCCTTGCCGCCTGGGTACCGTAGTGGAGTCAGGTAACGCATTGTTCCTCTTCAACGACAGTTGCACGGGCGGACAACACGCTTACTCCCATAATTTCCGGAAGAACAACTCAAGATTATCCCATCCCGTCTTCAAATCAGTTGGGGTGGGCGTGAAGTTGGTGGCGTGGATGTAACTGTGGAGCGTATCAAGCGATGACGCCACGAAATGGTTCGGATCGGTCGTTCGCCGTGCCGATGCCAGTTCGCGCTTCACCATTAGGCGCTGACCCTCAAGATGGTCTGCGACGATGACTATCTTCTGTTTGAGTTTGAGTTGATCAAGTTCCACGTTGGTCTTTAACTTCTTGTCGATGATATAGACATCGACGCTGATTTCAAGGAAGACGCGAAACAGAACACCGGCCGCGTTCGGAAACTGGTCTGCAGGGAGCCTTTTAAGTTCAAGGAATATATTATTCGCCTTCGCATTTCCGATCGATAGTTTGCAACTGCCCGGGATGACGTACTTTCGGTCCTGCGTAGATTGTTTGGTCCTCTTCTTCGGAGCGGGAGACGATCCGGTCGAGGCCGCGATGGCGGTCAGCACTTTGCGCTCACCCCTGGGGGCTGCAGGCGACGGAACTTCCGTATCCTTGAAGGTATCCAGGTACTTGGCGCGGTCTTTTTTTGTATCGACTACGGAAACAGGCAGCCGTCCGTGAGCCGCATCGGTTACAACGCGGATGAAACCTTTCAGGACCTCGCCATCTGTTAGATCTGAGCAGAGCTGTCCATTCTCGATAGAAATCCCTAGACGCTGACGAACGCTGGGGTCATTCAATATGCGCTGCACAGTGGTAATCGGGATGCTATCCAGCTTTGACATCGTGCTTTCGTCGAGCCGTCCGCTCCGGCGCACCAAGTCGATCAGGTGCAGTGCGGGCGCGTTCCGCGAATCGGTCCCGGTACTCTGCTCAAATCGAGTGGCCTGAGTGGCATCCCACGAGACGATACCGCGACCTGACTGCTCTCCACGGTGCCTGAGTTGAATCCAATGGCGCGCATCGTCGCGGTCTTCGAATACCACGCACGATACTGTACCGACAGGATCGGCAGCATACCGCTTTGCGAGTGCACTGAGTCGCTTCTGCGCGTTGCGTTCAAGCAGGTCGGCAGCCAAGTCTGGATTCTCCAAGAGTCGGAGCGCGGCAAGCCGTCGATTGCCTTCGAGCACAACGAAGAGTTTGTCGTCTCTCTCGTCGGGCGAGACGATCGTCAGTGACGAGGGATCGAGCCGATGATCTACGATGTCCTCAGCCAAATTGACGATTTTGTCTCTAAGATTCTGAACCAACGTGCGTAGTGCGTCCCGTTGACTCGCTTGCGGGTCCAAACGAGGATTGCGCAGATCAAACAACAGGTTCGTCGGCGGAATCTCGCGGTTGATTGCTTTCGCGGTTCGTCTGACCATGCCACTCCTCACGGCGTTGCGCTCAAGAGAACGTGAACACTAGGCGGGGCTAACTACGCAATCAACTAAAAGGGGCCGGGTAACGAGGGGCCCGCAGTATGTCCCAGAGGTGGAGGAAGACCGGACGCCAAGTTCCTCGTACGGGGCCAGGAGGCGATGCCTCAGGGGGACTCGGAGTTGTCGCTACCGTCCAGGCTGGTGACGGGAGGACGGGGCACCGCGACGGGCAGAAGGCATTGGCTCTGGTAGGCCACGGTCTGCGGTGGGCAGGGGCGTTTCTCAATCGGCAGCCAGCAGACGCCGGACACCTCCACCTCAAGGCCCTCCATACAGGGAGCCCGCTTCTGGTTCTTCACCGGGAGCGGCGTCTTGGCAGGGACGGGGTCCACGTGGACGTCCGTGGCCCAGGCCTCCCTCGTGGCATCCTCCTGCACCCGCACCTCGGCAACAGGTGCCAGAGTCGCCGGCAGCAGCGCCACCACGAGCACGGTGGCGGCACCCGACAGCGCCAGCCCCAGGCGCCACCACGGGCGAGCCTCGTTGGGAGCGTGGAGGGCCTGATCCAGGCGCCCCACGGCCTGGCGGACAGCCTCGAAGGTGCACACCAGCGACTCCACCGAGTGCTTGTCGGGGGCCACGGCCCACGGGGAGTCCTCGACCTCCAGGGCGAAGTAGTCCTCCGAGGCCGAGGAGGTGATGTGGGCCCGGAAGTCGGGCAGCGGCCCCGGGCGCTTCTTGTCCTCGGCGGCGGGCTTGTACACCAGGGCCGGCGCCCCGCTCGTCTGGTGCGTGGCCCGGTAGCACTCCCACCGGCTGGAGTCCTCCTGCGCCACCTGCTCCTGGAGCAGATACGGCCCCACCTGCTCCGGCCCGTCCCCGCTCGCCTCGGCCTTCTTCTCCTCGTCCATGCGTGCTCCTCGCCTCCCCAAGGCTTCTTGGGAAGTGGTCTGCCAGGAGGTGACTTCAGGCGTCAACTCCCTTGACACCGGGGGAATCTCCCATGTGCCCGCCGTCACACTTCGAGGAATCGGGTGCCGGTGAGGCCCTCCTGCTCCATGGCGTGCTTGAGGTGCTCGGAGACGATGAGCGCCACGTACCAACCCCAAGGGCGGAAGATCTGAGCGTCGCCCACCTTGCTCGGGTCGATTCGCAGCCCCGTGACGACACGGTACTGCCCCACTTCCTCGGGGTTTCCGTCCTCGGGCCTCCAATATTCCACCCGCTCGCTTCGTTGGTCGTCGATACAGCGGAGGACCTGAAGGGCATTGAGGATGAAATAGGGCTCGGACTCGCCCTCCACATGGGCCGGGATGAACTGCACCTGCTGCCGCAGGCCCAGTCGGCCGAACAGCGAGACAACCTTCTCATGGACCACGGGAAGGGTCAGCGGAGTCAGGCTGAAGTCGAGCGCATGTCCAGGTTGCACCTGCTGGAGACGCAGGGGGCTCTGCCTCTCAATGATGCGCCCCTCCCCGAAATGCCAGGCAGTCACTTCCTGGTTGTTCTCATCCAGAGGGTCTCCCAGGACCCAACGTCCTGGAATGCGCATGTCGTCACGCAATTGGAAGTATCGCATGGGGAATCCATTTCATTTCGGAGGCTTCGTCGCCAGACGGTTGAGCCTGGAGCCGGGCGTACAAACCTCGTCCGCGATACGCCGCAGTTCCTCGACCAGCCTGGCTCTGCATTGAGAGACTGTCCGGCAAGTGCCGACAGATCTTGCGAGCCGCTCGTGAATCTCTTCGTGGTACGCCTCGGGGTGAGGCCCCGCGTGGCCCTCCAGGTAGACGAGGTTCTCGCTCGCCTCCAGGTTCATCCCCGCCTTGGCGAAGAGCCGCAGGAAGCGAGGTGTCCAGGGGCCACCGCGGACGCTATCCGTGGGGTTCCTGGCGGTGGCCAGGTGGTGCCAGGTGTGGCGAAGCAGTTTGAGTGTCCCATCCTTGCAGGCGCCGCGGAGTCCCTGGGAGGTGGCCCCCACCGCCGCACCGCTCAGCACCACGCTTCCTTCCGACACGGAGGCCCACACTGAGGTGGCCGTGCTCCAATCCACCTGCGTGCCCTCCGGAAGGTGCGGCACACTCGACGGCAGCGCCCGGCGTTGTGGCAGCAACTGGCGGAACCCTCCTCCCGGTGGGCGATTCGGTAGCGCCCGGGCCAGTCCCCGCCCCGCCAGGTACGCCAGGATTCGCAGGCCCGCACCTCCCAGGTACCGACCGAAGCGCTCCGACGCCGCCTGGATGTCCGCCTGGGTCCGCGCATTCCGTGTGTCCTGGTACAACTGCATGCACACCGTGCCAAAGTGCACCAACTCCGCAACGGTGAAGACAAGGGTCAGGACCAGCGTCACGGATACCGCGAAGGCCTTGGTGAAGAGCGGCTCGGGCGCGGCCCACGCAATCCCATACAGCACCAGCGAGGAAGCCACGCTCGCGAGGAAGACCGGATCCTTCAGCAGTTCATGGGCCGCGTCTCGCACCCCCTCGGGCATGTAATTCGGAGACAGTCGCAATACCAGCAGGAGCGCACTGCCCTCCAGCTTCTCGGGCAGCGGGTACTTGGGCAGCCCCCCATAGCTCTCCTGGTACTGCTCTCGTAGCCATCTCTCCCCAAGCGAGAGCGGAGACCCCTGCTTGCTGACCTCCTGCGCCACCGGCACCTGTCCCGGCTTGAGCTGCGCCACCACCTCGTGGAACTCCGCCAGCACCGCCTGTGCTTCCTCTACGGAGAAGGAGTGCGGGCCCGGCTCTATTGGCAACGGAGGCAGCTCCAGCCTCAGCCGGCCGTCCCGCAGCATCTCCACACCTACTACCGTTTCAGGCGTGGCAGCTCGTTCAACGCTCGGTAATCGCTGTGCGCGGACAATGGGGTGCCACGATTCCGACCATGGCTCCCGAGGGGGCTCGCTGCTCCTCACGCACGACAGCGTGAGCAGCAGCCACAGAGCCAGCGACAATCGCAGCGGCATTCCCCACTCCATTGTCCAGGCAGTCGACTCCCTGGAGGAGTCCAGCATACCGAGGCTTTCGGCTGCGGCTCCCCGGAAAAGTGGCAGGCACCTGCCCAGCCAGGAGGTGACTCCAGGCGTCAACTCCCCTCCGCGAAGGGGTGAAGCTCACCTCGCGGTGATGCGGCTCCGGAGACAGTTCGCGAGGTGTTCGCGGAGTTGCTCGGGGAAGCCGGACAGGCCGGGGGTGTCATTGGCCTCGATCAGCACGTACTCGCCCTCCTGGGTCTCCAGGAAGTCGAGCGCGAGGATGTCGGCGCCCAGGTGGCTCATGGCGACCCGGGTGTGCTCGGCCAGGGCCGCAGGGGGATCGATCACCGGGTGCTTGCGCGTCTGGACAATAGCGCATTCGCGGGGGCTCCTATCAACGTGGCCGGCAGCAGCGCCACCACGAGCACGGCGGCACCCGACAGCGCCAGCCCCAGGCGCCACCACGGGCAAGCCTGTTGGAGGTGTGAAGGTCCTGGTCCATGCGCCCCACTACCTCGTGCTCATCCTCGGGAGAACAGGAACTGGGGGCGTGGTTACGGGGACAGAGGGGCGAGCACCTCGGAGAGGGAAGTGGCGTGGATGGCGCGGTCGAACCAGAGGTCGAGGAGGGCAGCGTCGGAGCAGGAGAGGATGTGTTGGCGGGAGGCGTCGTCGACGTGCACACCCCGGGCGGTGAGAAGTCGCAGCACCACCTCGGCGCGCCCCTGCAACCGGCCCTCTTCCCGGCCCTCTTGGCGGCCCTCTTCTCGGCCGCGTGCCAGCCCCTCCTGGTGTCCCCGCTCCATGAGTTCCTCGGCATAGCTCCGCATCAGTTCCTCCGCTCGTTACGCGTCCACGACTGGGGAAGTGGTTTGCCAGGAGGTGACTCCGGACGTCAACCCTCCTGACACCGGGGCAAGCCCAGGGCGGCGCGCAACTCGGCCGCCGCCCGCTCGGGCTGACTGAAGGTGTAGCGGACGAACCGGTCATGGACTCCAGACATGGTACCTGGCGCCCCAGCACGGAGCGGGCCAACGCGAGGCGTCCTGTTCAAGGCTCGATGAGGTCGCCGAGCCGCACGGGCTCCCGGGAGTGAACGCCCTGGTCCTCGTCGTAGGCGTACTCGCCGCTCTCGAGCCGGTCGGCGAACCGGGTGAGCCAGGAGGTGAAGCTCCGGGTCATGCGGATGCGCTCGGGGTCATCGTGGTAGACCGAGATGAGCTGTCCCGGAGTGCCCGCCTCGGGCGGCTCCAGGTCCACGCACAGGAAGTCGCCCGCGCCGTTGGCAAGCACCGGAATCCAGCGCGGGCTCCAGGACAGGGCCTTCACGGGGCCGCGGCTCCGGGGCGCCCGCTCCTCCCACCGCTCGAAGGCCCACTCCCGCTGCACGTCCCGCAGGGACAGCTGACTCCAGCCGACAAAGAGGCCGAGAAACCGCTGCTCCCCATCGTGCCGCAGGTAGGACTCGCGGACATCCTCGGGCAGGCGGACGCCCAGCTTCCGCTCGGCGGCGTCGAGCTCCTCCACCGTGGCACCCGGGGCCAGCCGCGCGCTCAGTCCCTGCTGTTGGGCTTCCAGCCACCGCTCGATGCGCCGCCACGCCCACACGGCCTCGGACTCTCCGGCCCTTCGCTCCGGAGGCGGGGGCGGTGGGAGACGGGCCTGGCGCGACAGCCGCTCTGGCCGGGTCAACAGCAGCGGGTCCTCGGCCCTCAGCGCGTCGAGCACCTCCGAGGGCTCGAGCTCCAGCTCCTCCTCGGCGAGCCCCACCGCCTGCATGAAGGCCACGCTCCCGTTCACGGTCCGCAGCGGCGAGAGCGTCGGGTCCCGCGTCATCACCACCCCGTGCATGCCGCCCGCGTCCGTGTCGATGTCGAGCGTCTCCTCCTCGAAGCCCTGCCGGAAGCGCCGCACCTTGCGCGCCAGCTCGTGCAGCAGTTCCACCGCCCACTCGGGAGGCGTGGGCTCGGTGCCGCGCGCCACCCGCAGGGTCAGCTCCTGCCCCCAGCCGCTCATCCGGGAGGGCGCATCCGAGACCTCCAGGTCGGTCAGCCCGAACGTCACCAGATGCCAGTGGGGTGGGGACTCGACCGGCCAGGCCTCGACCCACCGCACCGGTGAGTCCTCCGGTCCCTCGAGGCGCACCGGGGTGAGGCCCGGGTGGTGTCGCTGGAGTTCGGCCTCGAGCGCATCGCGACCCGTTTCGGACATGGACGTCTCCGGAGGGGAGGGGGGCTCGGGAGGATATGGTCACGGAGGGCGAGAAAAAGACGCAACTTGTTTTCGCAAGGTCCGAGAATCCAGGCACGCCACCCGCCGCACCTGCCCCGACGAGGCCCCCCATGATGCAGAGCGTGACGAGCCGTTTCGGTTCCAGCCTGGCGCAGTCCATCCTCCAGCGCGTGCAGTCGCAGTTGGCGAACGTGCAGGCGGACACGGGGGTGCGGTCCAGCCAGTCCACGACGACCGCTCCCGCCTCCGTGCAGCCACAGAGCGAGTTCCAGCGCGACTACTACAGCGACAACTTCGCGTCGGAGCCCACGAGTGCCGTGGGCGCGAGCGGCAGCCCCCAGTCCTCGGCGGCCAACCCGGACGCGGTGGCCCAGCAGATTGCTCAGGAGGCGGCGGGCTGGAACTACGACCACTCGGGCGGCAAGACGTGGGGCCAGACCATGTCCAACGAGAACACCTTCGATGGCAGCAAGTCCGGGGTGTGCGCGGACATGGCGCTCGAGGCGGCGCAGCGGTTCGAGGCGTCCGGCGTGGAAGCGCGGGTGGCGTACGGGACGACCGACCGCGGCAACCACGCCTGGGTGGAGTACAAGGGCGCTGACGGCCAGTGGAAGATGTTCGACCCGACGGCGGCCGCCTGCAGCAAGGATCCCTCCGCGGCCATCACGCCGACGGACAATGGGATGTACGGCTATGGCAGCGCCTTCGAGCACTACGAGGCCCCTGCCGAGAGCTGAGGCGACATGCTGTTGGCTCATGTAAGCCCGCAGCCGAAAGCCGCGATGCGCCGCTACCTGGCCGCGACGCCCTGATCGATGACCTCGGCTGTCTGGCCTGTCGCCGCGAGCACGGCGTTGACCGCGTTGCGCGGGCCGCTGATGACGACGACCATCCGCTCCTCGGAGAGATCGGCGGAGGCCGCCGCCGCGACCGCATCCGGCGTCGTCGCGGCGATCGCCGCGACCTGCGCGTCGAAGTAGGACAGCGACCGCGACATCACCGCGACCGTCTCGAGCTCGTCGGCGAGGACGCTCGCCCCTGCGGAGTCGGCGAGCGCCTGGCCAAGCGCGCGACGCCGGGCACGCACGAAGTCCTCGGCGAACGCGCCGCCCCGCTTCCGAACGGTCGCCAGTTCGTTGACGAGCGCGACCAGGGCCTTGCCAGAGCGATCGAGCTCGAGGTCGCTGCTGACGAGCAGTGCGCCGCCGCCGATGCCGCCGAGGTAGTCGACCGATACGCCGTAGCTGGCGCCGAGCCCCTCGCGGACGACGCGCATGCGATCCTCGAGCATCTCGCGGAGCACCTGGCGCGCGGCGACGTCGCGAATCGGATCCGAGGCCGTGGAGAACGCGATCCTGACGCCCACCTGGTTCGCCTCCTCGTCGACGACGGCGACCCAGCTCGGCCCCTTGGCTGGCCGGCTCGGCGGCACCATCGCGGGCGGGGGCGGAGCCTCGCCGTCCCACCTGGCGAAGAGCTCCTCGATCGTCCTTCGCATCACGGCGACGTCGAAGCCTCCCGAGATGATCAGCGTCGCACCGTTGGCACGGTAATGGCTCTCGCGGAACGCCTCGAGCTCTTCGACCGAGATCTTCAGGATGTCGGCGGGGCCGGGGCGAGGTTGCGCGTACGGGTGACCGGCGCCGAAAAGGCGAACCCGGAGTGCCTGGACGCCGCGCGCATCCGCGTCGTCGTCGTCGTCGTGGGCCGCACGGGCGCGGCGGCGGACCTCGTCGACATCGTCGTCCGGGAAGATGCCGGCGTCGAGGAGCCAGAACAGGCGCCAGAGGTGCCAGTCGGCGAACGTGGCGGTGCCGCGCGCCGTGAACACCGTCGCACGCTCCCCGACGCTGGTGTCGAGCCGCGTGCCGAGCTGGGTCGCGAAGGTGAGCCGCTCGACGTCGGCGCGCCGGTAGAGGCGGGTGGTATCGTTCGCGAGCAGTCGCGCGGTCAGCTCCGCGAGCCCCGGCCGATCGACGGGGTCCGCCGCCGAGCCGTAGGGGAACACCAGCCGCGCGTCGACGAGCGGGCTGTTGGGATCGGGCGCGAGCAGCACGCGCATCCCGTTCAACAGCCTCAGCTCCTCCACCGTGCTGGCGACACGCGACGCGCGCGGATCGAGCGGGCGGCTCGCCTCGGAGGGGTCGACCGGCGTGCGCCAGGGTTGGAGGTCGTGCTCGCGGCGGCGCGTCGGGAACTCGGCGCGGGTCGTGAGCGCCTGTTTCCCGCTCGGTCGGACCAGAGCGATGTGGCTGTGCGCGCGGTCGAGCGTCGTGCTCGCGTACATGGCGACATCGACGATCGTCGTGCGGTCGAGCGCCGCGAGATCCTCGACGAAGAACCCATTGTGGTCGGTGTACTGGGGGAAGTCCGCGATCCAGGAGCCGGCCTCATCAAATGCGTCGTAGGTGCCGACAAGGTGCGTGCGGAGCTGCGCTCGGGAGAGCTCGATCATGTGTTTGCGCTCGTTGACGAGCGTCGCCGCGGCGGCGAATACCTTGTCGACCGCCGCGTTGAGCCGCGCCGGATCCGATACCGAGACGACCGCGGTCAGCAAGGGAGCGCGCACCCCGCCGAACTGCGTGACACCGGTGTTGGTGATCCACTCCTCGCGTTCGTCGAGGGCGCGCAGCTCGGTGCCGAGCATCGTCGAGACGATCGCGTGCTGCGTCGACTCGCTCGCCCCCCACGGCGGTGCGTGGAAGAAGATGAACGCGGTCGCCTCGTCGATGTCGGCGGTGTGCGTAGACGTTTTGCCGGTGAGGACCGCCGGCTCGAGCGAAGTGCGCGCGACGGTCGAGTTCCGCTTGAGCCCGCCGAACGCCGCGCGTACCGCGTTGATCGCCTCGTTGGTGCGGAAGTTGCCGGTGACGACGAGGATGGCGCGGTCGGGCGTGTAGTGCGCGTCGATGAATGCACACACCTCCTCGCGGGTTGCTTGAGCGATCTCCGGAGAGCTCACCCGGCGCCCGTAGGGGTGCTTCTTGCCCCAGAGCCTCGCCACGAACTCGTCTTGCAGGGTCTCGTGGCTCGCATGGCGCCAGGTATTCTCCGCGAGCACGACGTCGCGCTCGCGTTCGAACAGCGCATCGTCAATCCGGTCGCACGTCACCTGCATCCGGCGCGCCTCGATCGCGATGAGCTTCGCGAGCTGATCGGCGAGCGCCTGCGACGTGTAGTGCGTCTCGTCGGCGTTGGTCCACGCGTTGTAATAGAGCGCGGTATCGGAGAGCTCGTCAGCGATCGTCGGGCCGCCGGCCTCGGCGCGCGCGGTGAACAAGAGGTGCTCGACGAGGTGGGCCATTCCGGTGCGCCCCGGCGGATCCTCGGCGGCGCCGACGAGATATCGGACGTCGACGCCGACGAGGTTCGTGCGCACGTCCTGCATCAAGGCGATCCTCAGCCCGTTCTGCGCGCGAATCAGCGCGATGCCGTGGTCGATGTGGAAGTCACGCTTCTCGGTCTTCAAGCTCCCGAAGTGGGGCGGCCGCATGGCGCGGAAGCCGGTGCAGGAGGCAAGAAAGATGAAGGCGACCACCCAGACACATCGAACGGACAGGACACTGCTCATGTGCGCGACTGTACGGGAGCGAGAGTCGGCGGCGGAATCCGGCCCCTGGGGTGTCCTGGCGGTTGTTGCTTGGTGCTTGACACCCTGCGGTGTCAGCCCAAGGCGCGTGGGTGCGGTCAGCGGGGCAGGGGCGTGCCGAAGGCGGGAGGAGAGAGGACGAGGTCCACACAGGTGCCATCGGAGCCCGTGGCCACGCTATTCGCGGCGCGGAGGTTGAAGGTCCCCGCGCCAGCGAGCTGCCCCGCGCTGAAGGCCACCAGCTTCCGGCTGGCGGTGTCCACCACCCACACGGCTCGCGTCTCATCGAAAGCCAGGGCGCCCGCTGACAGCAGATCCTGGCTCTGAAGGCGCAGGTGGGGTTCGAGTGTCACCGCGCCACTGGCCTCGAGCTGGCTGGCGAGGAACCGGGAGAGGAACGTTCCCATCGGGCCGGAGTTGCTCACCAGCAAGTGGCCGTCTGGATCGAAAGCCAGGTCGCGCGGCGAGCGGATGCCCGCACTGGTAAAGGTGGCGGCCGGTTCAACCGTCACGTTGCCGGAGCCGGCGAGCTGAGCGGCGGCGAATTTCACCACCCGATCATCTCCGGTGCTGATGACATACAGGTTGCCGTGCTTGTCGAAGGTGGGCGCGCGCGCCCCGCTCAGCCCGCCCTGGAGCGTCAGCGTCGGGCTCACCGTGCGTCGCCCCGGGGCCACGAGCGCCTTGGGATCGAGCTTCACCACCTGGTTGCCCGAGGCGTACCAAAGGGCGCCCCTGGGATCGAACGCCAGGCCCGCGGGGCTGTCGACCCCTTCGAGGACGGTCTCCGGGCTCTGGGTCCCGGAGGTGTCGAGCTGGGAGGCCGCGTAGCGCACGAGGGTCTTCGTGCCCGGCTGCTCCAGGTAGAGGTGGCCCTCCGCGTCCACGGCCATGTGCCCGGCGCCGCTACCCACTGGCAGGCTCACCGTGAGCGTGTAGGGACTGCCCACCCAATACCGCCAGGCGGTCAGCGCTTCATGGGCGGAGTCGGAGGCCCAGATGCGCGCCGCGTTGGGCCGCTCGGTGTAGTGGAAGGAGAGCGAGGCCGTCTCGCCCGCCGTCACCGTCACGGGGAGGCTGCGTGCGCTGGGCACGAATACCTCCAGGACCTGGGGGGCCTGGGGGCCGTTGGTGCTGACCCGGTACACCCGCTCGGGAAGGAGGGTGTAGGCCCCGGGCGCGAGGTTCTCCAGGAGGAGGGGCTTGAATGCGTCGAAGCTGTCGCTGACGAGGCGCCGCTCGAATCCGTCCGGGCCCTTGAGCTGACTGGCCCAGGGGAGGTTGGTGGGGGTGGGAATGGGGGCCGTCAGTGTGACGCGGAGCGTCCCCGTGGTGGGCAGCGGGGGATGGACCACCTCGACCCTGAAGCGCACCTCACGCAGGGGGGCTCCATTCGACTCCATGCGGAAGGTGACCTCCCGCGGGCCCTCGTGGGCATCTGGCTTCACGGTGAGCTTCACCGTGCCCCGGTTGTCCCCTTCCTCGACGTGGCCGCTCCCCACCTCCAGCCCCTCCACCGGGCCCGAGGCCAGGATGAGGATGGATTCCTTCGCCAGACGGTCCAATCGGACTTCGGCGGTGCGTGACTCGCCTGGCTTCAACACGAGGGACTCGGGGATGACCGTCACCGAGTAGTCCCAGCCGCAGGAGGAGAGCAGGGGCAGGAGAACGAGGAGCGGAAGTGGAATGCGCATGGAGCCGTCCGGTTCGAGGAGCCGGGAGCCTAGCGTCTTCCGACGGTAGCCGCGATTGACGACACCTGGCGGGCATGGCAACCCCGAGAGATGCTTCAAGTTCTGTGGAGAGGATTCATCGCTGGGGTGGATGCGTTCCTGACACCCCAGCAGCGCCAGCTGCCTCCAGAGGACCTCGGCAAGTACCGGGGTCTCCTCGCATGCGACGGTCATGCTGGTTCCCCTGCTGGCGGTCTACCTGTTGGGGGTGCGCCTGGGCTTCGTCTTCACCGCCATTGTCTGCCTCGGCGTGGGGCTCTTTCACCAGCTCTACCACACGGGCTTCGGTTCGAAGCGGTCCCTCTTCTCCAACCCGGACGCCTGGGCGACCAACGGCTCCACGGTGGTGGCCTTGTTGATAGGGTGGGGCCTGTTCTGGCTGCACAGCTCCTCACGGGAGCAGGCGCACTCCGGAGAGCCTGCCGCGGCTGTTCACCCAGGGCTTCACGACGAAGAAGGATGGCCACGGCTTCGGACTGCACACCAGAATCGTGCGTGAGCTCAGAGCCGCAGCTTCTTCGCCGTGGTCTGCCCGGGACGGATCTCCACCTCGATGACGGTGGAGATGTTCTTCTCCTCGTTGACGAGCTTGAGCTGGTGCTGCCCCGCGGGCAGAGCCAGCTCGATGAGCGGGGTGTCTCCCAGCCGCCGCCCACGCAGGAAGACGCGGGTCCAGGGCACGGTGTCCAGGGTCAATCGGCCCATGGCCACCCGCTTCGACGGGCGGGCAGCGGGCTCGGTGGCAGCGGGCTCGCCGGGCGCGGGCAGCGGACCCGGCGGGGTGGGAGGCACCAGCTCGGGGGCCAGCGCGAGCAACAGCATGGACCGCTCGCCCGGGGTAGCCAGCTTCACCTGACGCTCCGCCGGTCTTCGCCCCTCCAACGTGGCGGACACCTTGTGCTCGCCCAGCTCGAGCGTGTCGAGCGTCAGCGGTGAACGCCCGGCCTCCTTTCCGTCCACCCTGATCAGGGCGCCCGGAGGATCCGTCTCGATGGTGAGGACCGCCGGTGCTGGAGCCGCGGCGGGACTCGCGGGCGCTCCCCGCTCGCCTGGACGAAGGGCGAAGAAGGCCCCGGCGCCTACCAGCAGCAGCAGCACCGCGGCCCCGGCGAGCGGCATCCAGGAACGTCGGCGCCGGGGTTGCTCCAGGGTGGTCTCCTCGAGCGGGAGCCTGCTCCCCGGCATCGAGTCCCCCGTGGCGCTGCCGCGCACCACCCGGCGAGCGCCCGCGGTGGAGAGCTCCCCGGAGCGGGCCTGCTTCAGCATCTGGGCCCGCTCCTGGATCTGCGTGGCGAAGGTCTGGGACATGTAGCCGGCCAGCTCGGAGGAGCCGGGGACCGGCTGCTGGCTCCGCAGCCACTCCTCCAGCGCCCCCTGGAAATGACGGGCGGTGGGGTAGCGCCTGGCCGGATCGCGCGCGAGCGCCCGGGCGATGATGTGGCTCAGCGCCTCGGGGACCTCGGGGCGGTAGTCGTGCGCGAAGGGAATCGGCTCGTCGCTGGCCACGGCCTTCATCGCGACGAGCGGATCATGGTGCCGGAACAGTCGCGAGCGGGTGACCAGCTCGAAGAGGATGATTCCCAGGGAGAAGATGTCACTGCGCGCGTCGAGCGGCTGGCTCCGCGCCTGCTCGGGCGACATGTACGCCGTCTTGCCCTTGATCTGGCCCACCACGGTGTGGCTCTCGCGGGTGGCGGCCTTGGCGATACCAAAGTCCACCACCTTCACCACCCCGTCATAGGTGACGAGCAGGTTCTGCGGGGACACGTCCCGATGGACGATGCCGAGCAGTGCCCCGTCCGGCCCCCTCTTGGCATGAGCGTAGGCCAGGCCTTCGGCGGCATCGGCGATGATGCGCACCGCATAGGGAATGGGGAGCGGGTTGCGCTGGAGCGCTCCGGTGCGCGCGATGGCGGCCACGGTCTCGCCTGGCAGGTACTCCATGGCGATGTAGAAGGCCCCCGCCTCCTCACCCAGGTCGAAGATCTGGACGATGTGCGGGTGGTTGAGCTGCGCGGCGATCCGGGCCTCGTCGAGGAACATCCCCACGAGGTCCGGATCCGTGCCCAACCCATCGAGGATGCGCTTGATGACGACGAGCTTCTCGAAGCCCTTGGGCCCCTGCTGGTGCGCCAGCCAGATCTCCGCCATGCCACCCACGGCGAGCCGCGACAGCAGGTTGTAGCGGCCCACGACCAGCCCCTGCTGCCAGACAGCGGGGGCCTCGAAAGAGACCGGGGGGCGGTGGGTGTCGCTCACAAGGGAACTTTCTTCATCCTACCCGGGCGCTGTCAATTCGACGCTTCCCGCGCACCCCGGTTAACATCCCCACGCCTTGTCCAGCCTCCCCCCGCTCCTCGCGCTCACCACCGCCCTGCTCCTGGTCTCGCAAGCGTGGGGCCAGACTTCCAACCCGGAGCTGTCCCGTGCCCGCCAGTTGCTCGACGGGCTGCACTACTCCGAGGCGGCCCGCGCGCTGGAGGCCGCCCGCGCGCGCCCAGGCAATGACCGGGACACCCTCGTGCGGATCCTGGAGTTGCAGGGCGTGGTGGCCGCCATGCTCCAGCAGCCGGCGAAGGCCCGCGCGGCGTTCCAGACCCTCGTGGTGCTCGCGCCGGATCATCAGCTCACCGGGGACTACGCCCCTCGGGTGGTGACGCCCTTCTTCGAGGCCAAGGCCTGGGTGGCCGATCAGCGGGCGGCGCTGCGGCTCGAGGCGGCTCCCGCGAGCAAGACGGACGCCACCATCGAAGGGGTGGCCGTGCAGGTGACCACGGACGTCCTGAAGCTGGCCCGCCTGGTGCGCTTCCACCTGAACGCCGATGGCGCTCCCTGGCGGCAAGAGGAGAGCCCGCTGGTGGAGGGGAGGGCCTCGGTGGCCGTGAAGGGGGAGCGGGTGCAATGGTGGGCGGAGCTGCTGGATGAGCGCCAGGCCGTGCTCGCCACGGTGGGCAGCGCCACCTCCCCCCTGCGGGAGACGGCTCCCCGGCTTCAAGCGCTCACCGCGACCGCGAAGCCCCCCACGGGCACCCCGGAGCTGGAAGGCTCACCGGGCTCGCCCTGGCGTACCGCGGCATACGTGTTCTTGGGGGCCGCGGCGGGCACGGGAGCGGCGGGGGGATACTTCGGGTGGCGCTCACGCAGCGCCCGGGCCGAGGTGGAAGGCGCTCCCGTGGATGACCGTGGCCTCACCACCGGCCTGACCCAGCGCGAGGCCCTCGTGCTCGATCAGCGGGCCCGCTCGAGCGCCAGGCTCGCGAACCTCCTTTTCGGAGTCGCGGGCGCCACGGCCCTCGTGGGAGGAACATTCTGGGTGCTCGGCGCGCCCGTGACGGTCTCCGCCACTCCCTCCGGGGTGACGGTAGGAGGGGAGTTCCCATGAGCAGGTCCTCACGGTGGCACACCGGGCCCTGGCTCTCCGCGCTGGTGCTGGCGCTCCTGGCCTCACTTCAGGGCTGTAACTGTGGCTCCACCGGTGTCGACACGCGGCGGTTCGCCTGCGACCAGGATGACGAGTGCGCGCCGGGCTTCGTCTGCCGTGAGGCCGAGTGCCAGCCCGAGGCAGACCCTCCGGTGGACGAGCCGGATGGGGGGGGAGTCGGCTCGCGGCCTCAGCTCGCCTTCCTCGGCCCCGCGCGGACGCTGCCGGCGGGAGGCTGCTCCACCCTGGTGGAGCTCGAGTCCCGCGACGCCTCCGGCAACCTCTTCCCTGTCCCCTCCCAGAGGCGGGTGGCGCTGTCGGGACCAGCGGCCGCGGGGTTCTCGTTCTTCACCGACCCGGGGTGCACCACCCCCACCTCCGAGGTGGTGTTCTCCCCGGGCGCGGTGCGGACCGGCTTCTACTTCAAGGGGCGGACCGGCGGCACGTTCCCCCTCTCCGCCGCGGCGCCGGGCTTCTCCACGGCGAGCCAGAACGAGACGATCCTGCCCGTGGTGCGCACCGGCGTCTGCACCCTGCCGGTCGGCGCCGGCTCGGTGACGTGCCCCATCTCCCCCGCGCAGCTCGACAGGTCGAAGACGCTGCTGCTCTTCCAGGCCAGCTCGGACGACTCCGACCCAGACTCCGCGAGCCTGAACTGCTCGCTCTCGGCGCTGGACGCCTTCACCTGCCGCCGCAACGACTTCGACGACGGCGGCGAGGACGCGGTCCGGATCCTCTGGCAGACGGCGGAGCTGGCGTCCGGGCTGAAGGTCCAGCATCTCCAGGGCTCCTGTGGGGGCACGCCCCTCACCGAAATCCACATCCAGCCGGTCTCCCGCCTGCGGAACTCCTTCCTGCTGGTGAGCTCCGAGCAGGACGGCTCCAGCCAGGGAGATGATGACTTCTACACCGCGTCGTTCTCCACGGCGGACCACGTGGACTTCGAGTTCTCCGTCAACTGTCAACCGAGCTGGCACGTCGCGCTCCAGGTCGTGGAGTTCTCGGGCACCAATGTCTCCCGCGGCCTGACGGGCAGGATGACGGGCACCCAGCTCGTCATCTCCAACCTGGAGCCCGTGGAGCTCGGCTCCACCGCCTTGCTCTTCACCTACCGGGTGTCGGGCGTCGCCACGGAGGCCATCTGTGACCGGGTCCTGCGCGGCGAGCTCACCTCGCCCACCTCCATCACCTTCTCGCGCGGCGCGGGCGCCACGGGCTGCGAGGCGGCGAGCATCGACTCCATCTCCTGGGAGCGCATCGACTTCGGCGAGCGCGCGCGGGCCCAGCATGTCCCGGTGACGATGGACGCGGCCACCAGCAGCGTCTCCCTTCCCATCACCGCCGTGGATCCGACACGCACGCTGGTCTTCGCCAGCGGGCAGCCGCAATCCGGCCAGGCCGGTGGAGAGACTTCCTACGCGGCCGACGGGGTCATTGGCGCCTCCCTGGGCTGGCACTCGCTCACCTCGCCCACGCTCCTGGAGGTCAGCCGTGGCGCCGCCGAGGGCACCGCGAAGTGGTCCTCCACCGTCCTGCAACTCGAGCCCTGATTTCGAGACGGCGCTCCTTGGACCGAGGGCCGGGCTCAGCCGCTATAGTTGGCGGTCAGGAGACGGACAAATGAAGGCACTTCGATGAATCGCGGTGTGTGTCGTGGGGCAGTTGCTGACGGGCTGTGCCAGCGACAACAGCGCCCAATAGTTGAGAGACGAGGCGCGGCACCGCCGAGAGGCGGAAGACGTTCAAACCCCGCTTCGGCCAGGACCTGCCCGGCACCACCGTGAGCTGGCCCCAGCCCAAGGCTCCAGCACCGGCCCAGCCCCAGGCCCGATAGCTCCGCGCGAAGGGGTTTGGAGTAGCCCGCTCACCGTGGGGGCGGGAGGCTGGTAGATTCGTCACCCACGGCACCGAGACGTTGGAGCGCGCCGGAGGAAAGAGGAGCACGTGGCTCGGAAGAAGGTGGCGAGGGTGGCCCGCTGGGCGGGGGCCGTGCTCGTCGTCGCCCTGGTCGCCACGCTCGCCGACGCGTGGACCGCGATGGGACGGCGTGCCGAGGGGGCACGTCGGGAGCGCATGGAGCGCTCCGCGCAGTGGCGGGACGGCCACTTCGAGAACCCACAGCCGCTCCACAACGACTGGTGGGGCTCGGTGACGGCCATGTTCGATGCGAGCCCCCACGTGGGCCCCGCGGAGCCGCCGCCCACGGTGCCCGGCGACCGGCGCCAGTTCGCGACGCCGCCGCCCACGGGCCTGCGCGTCACCTGGCTCGGGCACTCCACGACGCTCGTCGAGCTCGACGGCCACCGCGTGCTCACCGACCCCATCTGGAGCGAGCGCGCCTCGCCCCTCACCTGGGTCGGCCCCCAGCGCTGGTACGCCCCGCCCCTCGCGCTCGAGGAGCTGCCTCCCATCGACGTGGTCGTCATCTCCCACGACCACTACGACCACCTCGACTACCCGACCCTCGTGGCGATGAAGGACTGGGACACCACCTTCGTGGTGCCCCTCGGCGTCGGCGCCCACCTCGCGTCGTGGGAGGTGCCCGAGGCGCGCATCGTCGAACTCGACTGGTGGGAGAGGACGCGGGTGCGCGGGCTCGAGGTCGTCGCCACGCCCTCACGGCACGCGTCGGGGCGCACCGGCATCGACAAGGACGCGACGCTGTGGGCGGGCTTCGCGCTCCTGGGCCCCCAGCACCGCGTGTACTACTCGGGCGACACGGGGCTCTTCCCCGCGATGAAGGACATCGGCGCGCGCCTCGGGCCCTTCGACGTGACGATGATCGAGGTCGGCCAATACCACAGCGCGTGGCCCGACTGGCACATCGGGCCCGAGCAGGCCGTCCTCGCCCATCGGATGGTCCAGGGCCGCGTCCTCCTGCCCGTGCATTGGGGGCTCTTCACGCTCGCCGTCCATGGCTGGACCGAGCCCATCGAGCGCGTGCTCGCGGCGGCCCAGCGGGCCGGCGACACGGTCGTCGTGCCCAGGCCCGGTCAAAGCATCGAGCCGGGCGCCCTGCCCGCGCTCGAGCGCTGGTGGCCGAGCCTGCCCTGGGAGACCGCGGAGCAGCACCCCATCATTTCCACCCAGAATCCCTAGGGCGGTGCCTCACGGCGGCCCGCTGTCCGGTGCCGCGCCGGGGCCCGGTGCTTCCGTTGGCAAGCGGATGGTGAAGCGGGCGCCCGCACCGGGTGGGTTGTCGGCGGAGATGGTCCCTCCATGGGCTTCGACAATCTTCCGGCACAGGTACAGCCCCAGGCCCAGCCCGCCATAGTGGCTCATCGACGCGGCACGCTCGAACCTGCCGAACAGCCGATGCATGTCCTTC
>NZ_DASVWK010000211.1:0-2293 GCF_036389735.1 Archangium sp.
AGTTCGAGGAGCCCATCCTCACCTGCCACATCCACGTGCCCAACGACTACCTGGGCGCGGTGCTCAAGCTGTGCCAGGACCGGCGCGGCGTGCAGAAGGACCTGAAGTACCTGGGCTCCAGCGGCACGCGCATCCAGGTGACGTACGAGATGCCGCTGGCCGAGGTCGTCTTCGACTTCTTCGACAAGCTCAAGAGCGTCACGCGCGGCTACGCCAGCCTCGACTACGAGCTGGCCGGGTACGCGGAGTCGGACCTGGTCCGGCTGGACATCCTCATCAACGGCGATCCGGTGGACGCGCTCAGCGTCATCGTCCACAAGGAGCGCGCCTACCAGCGCGGCCGTGAGGTGTGCCAGAAGTTGAAGGAGGTCATCCCCAAGCAGATGTACGAGGTGGCCATCCAGGGCGCCATCGGCGCGAAGATCATCTCGCGTGAGACGATCTCCGCCATCCGCAAGAACGTGCTCGCCAAGTGCTACGGCGGCGACATCAGCCGCAAGCGCAAGCTCCTCGAGAAGCAAAAAGAGGGCAAGAAGCGCATGAAGCAGGTGGGCTCGGTGGAGATCCCGCAGGAGGCCTTCCTCGCGGTGCTGAAGACGGAGGAGTAAGGCAGGCCATGTCCACGACCACCGCGACCCCCACGACGTCACCGCTGGGTCTGGAGGCCACCATGGCTTCCCGCCGCACGCCGGAGCAGGCCAGGGCCAGCCGCATGCTGCTGTGGCGCGAGCGGCTCACCAGTCTGTGGGCTCCGCTGATCGTCCTGGGCCTGGCCCTCGTTCCCTACATCTTCCTCATCGAGTTCGTGCCGGCCGCGGCCTCGTGGGCCCAGCCGCTCCTCCAGTACCTGGCGCTGGCGATGCTGGTGTCCTTCGTGGGGCTGATCGTCTGGCGGCTCGTCTCGCCCAGGGAGCGGGAGCTGCACGGGCTGCGTCAGGTGGCGCGCGAGCTCACCGAGGAGATCGACCGCGTCCTCAAGCGCGTGCCGGGGAAGATTCCTCCCGAGGCGTCCGCGCGGCTGGCCGATCAGGCCCTCCAGGTGGAGGCCGCCTCGCTCGCCGGGGACGCCTCGCGGCTGGACAAGGAGACGAAGGCGCTCGACAAGCAGGCCACGCAGGAGCTGGGCGTGTGGCGCAAGCAGAGCTCCTGGGACGTCTTCTCCGGCTTCGCCAAGGCGCTGGCCATCGCGGTCATCATCCGCGTCTTCATCATCGAGCCGTACCGCATCCCCTCCGGCTCCATGCTGCCCACGTTGGAGATCGGCGATCAGGTCTTCATCAACAAGTTCCTCTACGGGGTGCGGCTGCCCTGGACCAACTGGGTGCCGTTCCAGATCGTCCGCCCGCCAGCGCGTGGAGACGTCATCGTCTTCAACAACCCGGTGCGTCCGGATCAGGACTTCATCAAGCGGGTGATCGGCATCCCCGGTGACACGGTGGAGCTCATCGACGGCGTCGTGCACATCAATGGCGTGCCCCAGCAGCGCACGCTCGTGCAGGAGGACCTGCTCGTGCACAACAAGCCCGAGAATGGCGCCTGGTACCCCGAGCGGCTGGTGCTGTACCACGAGAGCCTGGGCGACAATGTCCACGCGGTGCTCCAGGAGGATCGCGTCGCGCGCCGGCGCGCCGAGGGCCCCTACGTCGTTCCCGCGGAGCAGGTCTTCGTGATGGGGGACAACCGGGACAACAGCCTCGACAGCCGCTATGGCCTGGGAGACCCGAGCCTGGGCGCCCGCTTCGTGCCGTACGGCCACATCAAGGGCAAGGCCATGGTCATCTGGCTGGCCCTCGGCTACGGCGGCTGGTTCAGCAACTTCTTCGAGGGCACCGGCCTGCGCGGGGACCGTCTCTTCGAGCCGGTGCGCTGAAGCACGCCGCGGTGCTTGACGCGCCGCGCACGCCACTGCTAGGCCGGGCCCCATGCGGCATCCCTCGGGGAGAATCAGTCTCGGTGGCATGGTGTTCCTGGCCCTCCTCGCGGGGGGCATCTACCTGGGCGTGATGCTCGTGCCCGTCTACGTCGACAACTTCACCGTGAGGGAGGCCGTCACGGTGGCCCACAACCGGGCCGCGCAGGGCGCCGACGAGGCGATGCTGCGCAACGTCATCATCGAGCGCACCAGCCGCCTGGGCTACCACTGGGAGCGGGACCGGTTCGACCAGAGCATCCGCATGCCCGGGCTGGGATTGACGGACGAGGACATCACCATCGAGCGCAGCTCCGTCTCCGAGAGCCTTCGTATCGAGGTGAACTACGAGCGCAGGATCCGCTTCGTTCCGAGCAAGTCCGT
>NZ_DASVWK010000212.1:0-6581 GCF_036389735.1 Archangium sp.
CCATCGCAGTTGCTGGAGGCCATGGTCCACGAAAGGGCCGAACAGGTTGGTGTATCGACCGGCGATGCCGGCCCTGCTGGCCTTGAGGCTGGAAAGTTCGCTGGAGATGCGGCGAGTAGAGCCCGACACGTCGAGAACGGCACCGAGGAGCGCCTGTCGGGCCCCTGTGGCGCTCCGCTGCGCGGGCTCCGCGGCGTTATGGGGGACTGCGCCTCCAGCGGTGCCCGCCACGTCGGCCAATGAGGGCGCGGCGGCCTCGTGCTGCGTGTAGCGCAGGTTCATTCCCCTGTTGGGAGGTAGCGTCACCGACACACAGCCGGTGGACAGCAGGGCCATGGTGAGCAGCAGCCACATCCATAGGGCCCGTGGCGAGTCAGTGCGCATTGTCCACTCCCAAGCCCACGGTAGGATACCGTTCCGAAGGCTACCGCTGATGAGACGACTCGGATCCGCCGACTACCGCGACATGCCCTGGAAGAACGGGGGCGGGGTCACCCGCGAGCTGCTGAAGCTGCCGCATCCGTCCGATCCGGCCCGCTTCCTGGCTCGCCTGTCGATCGCCTCGGTCGCGGCGTCCGGGCCCTTCTCCGTGTTTCCAGGGGTCGACCGGACCTTGATGATTCTGGAGGGGAAGGGTGTGGCGCTGTCCTTCGGGGCCACGCCGGAAGTGGTGCTCGACCAGGCCCTGCGACCGCTCGCGTTTCCGGGCGAGGCGGAGGTGCGGTGCCGGCTGCTCGGCGGTCCGGTGCGGGATTTCAACCTCATGGTGGACCGGGCCGTGGCCGAGGCCTCGCTCGCGGTGCTGCACCTGGCCCCGGGCGAGGCCCTTGGGGTCGCGGAAGGCTGGACCGTGCTGCTCCATGTCCTGGAGGGGCGGGCATCAGTCACGGGAGCGTCCCTGTCCGCGAACGAGACGCTCTGGCTGGAAGAGTCCGAGCCCCAGGCGCTGCGGAGTGACGAGGGCGCCGTCGTGGTCGCCATCCACCTGACCCGCCGGGCGTAGAGGGCGCTAGAGTCGCGCCCCGCCATGCCGCCTCGCGCTCCCCTCGTCCACATCCACGACCACGCCCTGCCCGACGCGGACTTCGCCCGACTGTGGCGCAAGGTCCGCGCGCTGGGCACCGAGCGCCTGCGACAGACGTACCAGACGACCTTCTGGTTCGACCTCGGCGAGCCCACCAACGTCGTGGAGCAGGTCATCCTCGCGCTGCGTCCGCGCGTGCCGCTGCGCCGGGGCCTCGTCGGCGTCGAGTGGTGGTTCTCCCGGATGCGCACCACCGACGTCCAGGTGGACTTCCACCAGGACCGCGACGAGAAGCTCGCGCTGCGCGGTGGCCCGCTCGTGCATCCGCGCTTCACCTCGCTGCTGTTCATGAACAGCGTCCGGGGTGGGGCGCTCGCGGTGACGAAGGCCCTGCCCTGCGAGGACAACCCCTCCCTCGCTCCGAACACGGGCGACTTCGACCTCGCGAGGCCCAAGCCCAACCGCTTCGCCTTCTTCCGCGGGGACCTCACCCACGGCGTGCTGGACGCGAACAACCAGATTCCCACCGGGAAGCTGCCGGGCACCTCGCGGCTTCGCGTCACCCTGGTGATGAACTGGTGGGGCCAGCGCCCCACCGACATCCCCACCTTCTCCGAGTCGAAGGTGTACCGCTCGCTCGCGCTCCGACCCACCCCGGCCCCGAGCCGCCCCGGGCGTGTCAGACCTGTGCGCTAGAAATCACTCCCGTTGTCTCCGTGGAGCCGGGTCCGGGCGGGTCTCGGGCCCGGCTTTCACTTCTTCACCGACTCAGAGCCCGCTGGGTCCCAGCGCGCCCTCCAACCCATCGAAGGGCTTGGCGATGAGCGCGTGCAGGACGATGTCCTCCAGCCGGAGCTCCAGCGGCAGCGGGTCGCCGATGGCGGTCGTCTGCGTCACCGTGTTGGCGACGATGACCCAGATGCGCGGCTTGCCGATGGCCTTGACGAGCGTGGGCGAGTTGACGTTCACCGGCGTGCGCGTGTTGGGCTGGAAGTCGCGCTGGGGCAGCAGCTCCTCGGCGGTGGCGTAGTACGGGGGCGGGTTGTTTTCGCTGTAGACAAGGGGCTGCTCCGGCGTGGCGTTGCCCGTGAGGGACAGGCGCGCGGAGGACCTCAGGATGAACGCCTTCGAGGGATTGAACACCGTGAGGTCGGCGGTGATCTGCTTCACGGTGACGTCGACATCCTGCGTCTCCTCGGGCATGTCGACGGCCACCTCGACGTAGACGGGCCTGATGACCGAGGTGACGGGGATGGTGACCGACTGGGGCGGCGTGTCCAGGGCGACTTCGGCGGAGCACGCGGCGAGCAGGAGGGGGCAGAGCAGGGCGAGGAGGGCGCGTCTCATCGGAAGGTCCAGGACAGGTCGAAGGCGGGGAGGAAGGGGATGCGTCCCTCGTTGACGGGAAGCAGGGGCTCGGTCAGGTCCACGTAGGCGGCTCCGAGGGAGAAGCCGAAGTTCTCCCCGGCGTAGCGGATGCCGGCCGCCCCGCGCAGGGGGAAGCCCTCCTTGAGCCGGGCGCCGAGCTCACCCACCACGGACCAGTTGCCCGCGAAGTTGAGGACCAGGGCGGCCGTCGCCGTGGTGGACACGGTCTGGTAGCGCCAGTGGCGCACCTCGGCCTGCACCAGCACCCGGCCGAGCTGAAGGCCGTAGAGCGCGTAGCCGCTGGGCCCCTGGAAGTCGATCTCGAACTCCTTCACCGCCGGCTCCCGGGAGGTGACGAAGTTGGAGACCAGCTGGCTGCCCAGGAACTTCGTGTAGCGCGCGCCGACGACGAAGCGGTGGGGCCCCGCCTCCAGGCCCCAACGCACGCCCAGGTTGGGCGCGAGCGCCAGGTCCGCCAGGACGGAGGTGTCCAGCGCGAAGCCGAGCCCCAGCGGCACCGCCGAGCGCTGCAGGCCGAGCACGGGGCGCTTGATGACGGCGGCCTCGTCGGAGGCGAGCAGCCGCGCGTTACCAGCGTGGTTGAAGGCATGGGCCTCGGTGGACCCGAGAAGGGCGCCGAGGGCCGACAGCACGAGCCCGGCCGCGATGGAGCGGTTCGGGCGGGAGGAATGGTGATGGGGGTTCAAACCCGCTCACTCCTTGAGGGGAAGGGGAGGGCGTCCGTGTATCGCGCCCTGGCCTACCTGTCACACCCACACCGGGTGTGGTTCCCGTCACTGGAGTCGCGGTGAGCCCGCTTCAACCGTTGAGAGGGGTGTCGTCCTCGGGCGGCACGGGAGGGTGCTCCAGCGCGAGGTAGACGTCCCGCCCCTGGATGCGCGCCACCCCGTGGTAGCGCACCATGTAGTCGCGCCGAGCGGGCCACCCCTGTCCCAGCTCGAAGTGGGTATCCCCCACGTTCGCCACCGTGCCGAGCTTCCGGCCTTCCTGGTCCCTCACCGTCATGCCTTCGTGGATGTCCTTCGGGTCGATCATCGCCGTTCCTCAATCATGGCCAGCCCTCGCTGTGTCGATGTCCTGCGATAAGTGTCCTGTGCCTCGTGGCGAAGAACACGCCCTTCGCCAGGGGAGTCGCTGCTTCCGCTTGCCCCCCGGAGGGAGCGGACGGCCCCCGTGAGCCTCGTCGGTGGAGTGGGCGAGTAGGCCCCCTCCGCCTTCCTGTCGAGGTCTCGGATGATGCACGGGGGATGTAGTCATGACGGAGCCCAAGGCCCAGAGGTGGAACGCACTCCGGATCGACCGCTCGGCGCACTCCAGGCAGCCACACTGGCGCCGAGCGCTCCTCCGAGGGAGGGTTGTCCGCGGACTGGTCCACGGCGGGTGCTCGCCTGGCTGGATGCACGGCGGGCGTCCCTCTCCCGAAGGGAGAGGGGAGGGTGGAGAAGAGAGGGGACTCCGGCTCAGCCCGGCTGGCAGACCTGGCGCAGGATGTCGAGCGACTCCAGCGCCTTGCCCGCGCCCATCACGACGGCGGACAGCGGGTCCTCGGCGAGGAACACGGGCAGGCCCGTCTCCTCACGCAGCAGGGTGTCCAGGTTCTTCAGCAGCGCGCCACCGCCGGCCAGCACGATACCGCGGTCGGCGATGTCACCGGCCAGCTCCGGCGGCGTGCGCTCGAGCGTGAGCTTCACCGCCTCGACGATGCCGTTGATCGGCTCGGCGAGCGCGTCGCGCACCTCATCGCTGCTCACCGTGAGCGTGCGCGGCACGCCGGCCACCAGGTCGCGACCCTTGATCTCCATGGTCATGACCTCCTCGGTGGGGTACGCGGTGCCGATGCCCATCTTGATGAGCTCGGCCGTGCGCTCGCCGATGAGCAGGTTGTACTTGCGCTTGACGTACTGGATGATCGCCTCGTCCAGCTTGTCGCCGCCGATGCGCACGCTCTTGGCGAACACGATGCCGGCGAGGCTGATGACCGCGACGTCGGACGTACCGCCGCCGATGTCGACAATCATGTTGCCGCTGGGCTCCGTGACGGGCAGACCGGCGCCGATGGCGGCCGCCATGGGCTGCTCGATGAGGTAGACCTCACGGGCACCGGCGTTGGCGGCGGCCTCGCGCACCGCGCGGCGCTCCACCTCGGTGATGCCCGAGGGGATGCCGATGACGATGCGCGGATTGACCAGCGTCTTGCGGTTGTGCGCCGTCTGGATGAAGTAGCGCAGCATCGCCGCGGTGATTTCGAAGTCGGCGATGACTCCGTCCTTCATGGGACGGATGGCCACGATGTTGCCCGGCGTGCGGCCGAGCATCTCCTTGGCCTCCTTGCCCACGGCGAGCACCTTCTTGCCGCCGCGCGCGTCCTGTTGAACGGCCACCACGGAGGGCTCGTTGGAGACGATGCCCTGTCCGCGGATGTAGATGAGCGTGTTGGCCGTGCCCAGGTCGATGGCGAGGTCACGCGAGAAGAGAGTGTGGAGCCAGTCGAACATACGGGGGCGGAAACTTTCGGGAGTGCGGCGTCATTTCCATGCACCAGCAGGGAACGCGCGGCAAGGTACTACGCAGGACCCGCAGCAGGAAGAAAAGCCGACTGTCAAGTGCAGGGCCCGGCCGGAGAGCGTCCGGCCCGAGGGGCCCACCTTCCTTTCCCCCAACACGCCCTTCCTCCCTTGGAGAGAAGGTCCGGAGTGAGGGGTTTTCCCCACAGCTCCATGTCTGGCTGGACGCTCAGTGGACGGGATGGGCCTCGGTCTCCTCGGCGAGCAGGAAGGTGTCGGCCGCCTCGCCGGCCTCCTGTTCGGTGGAGACGGCACTGAGGTGGAGGGGCTCGGCCACCGAGCCGGTGTCCATGGCGTGCCGGTACTCGGGCGTCTGGCGCAGGGCCTCGCTGGTGACGCGCAGGAAGGCCTCGCGCACGGGCTCGAAGAGGAAGCTGGCGGCGTACCAGAAGGGGGCGTAGTCCAGGCGGATGAGGCCCTTCACGCTCCAGCCCCGCTTCTCGTAATCCCAGGGGCAGCGGCCGAGCGCCTTGCGCAGCAGCCATCCCGTGGTGAACTCGGCGCCGAAGATGACAGCGGTGTAGGCGAGCGCGCGCACGGGCCGGGGCAGGAAGCGCAGCCGATCATGGAGGAACTCCATCCCCAGCGCGGTGGCCCCGTAGATGGGATGCATCCACAGGTAGGTCTTCGCCGTCCCATGCGAGTCCCGCTGCATGATGGCGGCGCTCATGCCGGTGAAGCAGACCTCCATCACCCAGCCAGCACATCCATAGAGGAGAAATCGCGGTAGCACCCCGGAAACCTAGGGTGCCGCCGAACAAAGGGCACCCATGCCCGGCGGGACGATGCGGCGAAGACGCCAGGAGGGCGAGCAGGCGTCGGGTGTCGGGCTTCGGGCGCCCGAGGGTGTCGGACGCCGGACACGGCGGGGCGGAACGTCAGCGCTTCAGGGCGTACTTGCCGATGACGTACAGCGCCCGGACTCCGTCCTTCCAGCCAATCTTCTTGCCCTCCTCGTAGGTGCGCCCGTGGTAGCTGATGGGCACCTCGAAGACGCGCCAGCCGCCGCGGGCCACCTTGGCGGTGATCTCCGGCTCGAAGCCGAAGCGGTCCTCCTCGACCGTCACCGAGCGGATGACCTCGGCGCGGAAGGCCTTGTAGCAGGTCTCCATGTCGGTGAGGTTGAGGTTGCTGGTCATGTTGGACAGCATGGTCAACAGGTTGTTGAGGACCGAGTGCCAGAAGTAGAGGACGCGCCGGGGCGTGCCGGTGAAGCGGCTGCCGAAGACCACGTCCGCGTCGCCGTCGATGATTGGCTGGATGACGCGGGGGATGTCGCGCGGGTCGTATTCGAGGTCCGCGTCCTGGACGATGACGATGTCCCCGGTGGACTCCGAGAAGCCGCGGCGCAGGGCGGCGCCCTTCCCCTGGTTCTTCTCCTGGAAGAGGACGCGCAGCTCGTTGCGGTTCTTCGGAGTGCCGCCGACGGCGGACAGCCCCTCGGAGGCAAGACGCTGGAGCAGCTCGCGGCTTCCGTCGCGGGAGCAGTCGTCCACGATGACGAGCTCCTTGGGGAAGTCCACCGCAGTCACGCGGCGGAGGATTTCGGCGAGGGTGGAGATCTCGTTGTAGACGGGAATGACGACGGAGACGAGCATGGCGGG
>NZ_DASVWK010000213.1:0-16331 GCF_036389735.1 Archangium sp.
CAGACCTCGCATGCCGCCGCCCGCGTCTCCGCGTCCAGCGTCACGTCCGAGGCCCTCGCCCTGAGCGCCGAGAGTCCATCCACCGAGCCCGTCCGGCACCAGTCCGCCGCGTGGCCCTGGTGGAACACCCGCGCGAGCGCCAGGGCCCGTTCCCCCGCCAGGGGCACCGCCGCGTCCGGCGTCGCCGGCCAGGGCAGCGCGGGATCCACATACGAGGCCAGCAGCGCGCCTCCCGCGTAGTCGCCATTGGGCCTGGCCCCCAGGAAGGCCCCGAAGCGTCCATCCGCCAGCTCCGTGCCCTCGGGACGCTCCTTCGCCATCAGCCGCGTGAGCGAGACGATGCGCTGGAGCCCCAAGCGGAACTCGTTCTTCAGCTTCGCCGGCACCGGCACATCGCCCGTCTCGCGCGCCACCGTGGGCACCATCCACCCCACCATCCGCGAGTCCAACCCCAGCGACACCTGCTTGCCGAGGACGCTGAACTGCACCGCCGCCGCCTCCTGCATGGAGCGGTTGGTGGCCCGCTGCCCGAAGCACTCCGGGCCCGTCGGGTCCAACGTCCGCAGGCCCTCGGCCGGTGCGCCCAGCGCTCCGTGGTTCTCCCCCGCCGCCGCGTACACCTCGCGCATCCCGGACACCGCGCACGACAGCAGGTGCTCGGACTGCGGCAGGTACGTGCTCCCCGATCCCAGGGGCGGCAGCAGCTCCAGGTAGTCGTCCCCGATGGCCGGGTAGCGCGCCCCGCTGGGGCTGACGAACTCGACGGACGGGTGCGGTGCGCAGAGGGCGTCGTTGACGTCGTAGCTCGTCCACTCGGGCAGCCGCTGCAATACCCCTCGCGCCCCGTGCAGCAGCCCCGAGGCGAGCGCCACGAGCACCGCCCGGTCCCGCTGGTCATCCCCGTTGCTGGGGAACTCCGAGAGCTCCGGCGAGCCCCAGCGCTGCCACATGTGCCCCATGCTCCACGCGTCCTGGAGGTAGTGGTGGCCCACCGCCTCCAGCGACAGGGCCTCGGCCTCGCACGCGCGCAGGTAGTCCCCGAAGCGTCCGCCCGCCGCGCCCAGCGTGTCGCGCATCGTCTTGCACTCCTTCGCGCGAGCGAGCGCCAGCCCGTGGTAGTGCGCGTAGAAGCGCCCCGCCTGCGGCAGGAAGTGGTTCGAGTTCACCGGGCCCATGTGGGTGGCGAAGTCATGGCACTGCGTCGCGTCCACGCCGGCCCCGGGCAGCGGGCACGTCTCGTGGCCCGTGGCCCAGTCCCACAGCGCGTAGGAGAAGTCGGGCAGCTGCGCCAGCTCGCCGGGCGTGAAGGCGCGCACCTGCACCCGCGCCGTCTCCGTGAAGGGCAACGGCAGCAACGAGGTGAGCTGCTGGCCGTCCACGTTCAGCGGCTCGCCCGAGGTGAAGACGCGCAGTCGCACCGTCGCGGAGGACTCGGCCGGCAGGCCCGCCTTCTCGCGGGTCAGTTCCCAGAGGCGGCGGTGCTCATCGAGTTCACCCACCCACCGCTGGCGCGCGGTGTTGGGGCCCGCCGCGGGGGCGCAGTACGTGCCGGAGCCTCGGGGGTACTCACCCGGCTCCTTCGAGGTGTCCTTCTGCTCGTAGCAGACGGACTCCCAGGCGGCGGCGGGCAGGGACAGCAGCAACACGGAGGACAGGAGGAGCTTTCTCATTACTTGCCCTCCAGCAGCGCGCGGACGCCGGGGAAGCAGTCCGGTTCGAGGAAGAAGACCTGCTCGAAGGCCGCGACGGGCTCCAGTCCCTTGTCACGCGCCTTGGCGTAGGTGTCGGTGCAGGCCGACGGACAGCACTCGTCGCTCTCCTGCCAGGGCCTGGAGGTCTTGCAGTGGGGCACCGACTCCACGCACTGGTCCAACGTCCGCTTGCCGGGCTCGAAGCAGTAGGTGACGAGGTCCGTGCAGGCCCCCAGCGCGGTGATGGCGTCATTGCCTCGGGGGTCGAGCTGGAGACCGCCCCCGGACGTCTCGATGAGCACCAGGTTGCCGGTGTTCAGCTTCGGCAACGGCACGCTCGGCAGATCCACCTTCGGAAGCTCGGGAATCTGGAGCTTCCCATCCTCGCAGGCGAGTCCCATCGGGAGCATCGCCACGAGAAGCAGCACATCGCGAATACGGAGCAAAGCACTTCCCCTTTCCGGCCCTGGGAGCCGGAGAGGCCCCCGCGTCACCCCGAGTCACGCACAGGACAAGAAAGGGAGGCAAGGTCCCCTACTTCAAGGGACGGGCAGCTCGATGGCCGAGCCCCGGCGGCGCTCCTTGGGCGCGTCGAGGAACGTGCCCAGCAGCACCCAGCGCCGCGCGTCCGCCTCGGCGCCCGGCTTCGCCATCAGCGGCGTGGTGTAGTGCCAGAAGGGCAGCCGGTACACCGTGATGCCTCCCACGGTGTTCACGTTCTGCATCTCCGAGAAGTGCCCGCCCTTGGAGTACACCAGCCACTGGTGCGCCACCGCCGGCGTGGCGAACGTGAGGTGCATGTCCACGTAGCCGTCGAAGGCCTCGGGGTCCTCGGGGTGGTGGTCGTTGTGCGGGCCCGTGTAGTCCCCCGGGCCGTAGCACAGCGCCTGAATCCCCCACTTGCGCCGCAGCGGCCTGCCGCTCACCGCCGCCGCGAACGCCGCGAAGCTCTCCGAGTGGAGCATCCCCACCAACCCCACCTCCTCGGCCGCCCGCCACGAGCGCGAGCGCCGGCTCTCCAGCAGCGCCGTCCTCACCCGCACCGTCTTGGGGAGCTGCTCCGCGTAGTTCTCCGTCATCCCCCAGATGCTCTCCGGGGGGATGGGGTCCTCCATGCTCGTCAGCGTGTCCCGCAGCGCCTTCTCCAGCGCGTCCCGGCACGCCACCGCCTTGCGCGCGTCCAGCACCCCGCTCAGCGCCACGAAGCGCCGCCCCGGCTGCATCAGCGCACCGCACGTGCCCCTGTCCTTGCCCTCCAGGATGCGCCGCCCCTTGGGCGTCAGCAGGTCCGCGAACTCCGTGGGAAACGTCCTCATGTCACCGCCTCTTGCGAGCGATCTCCACCAGCGCGGGGCCAATGTCGCCGAGCGGCAGCACGCGACTCACCGCCCCGGTGGCCACCGCCTCCTGGGGCATCCCGTAGATGACCGCCGTCTCCTCCGACTCGGCCCACACCTCGCCGCCGGCCTTCTGGATGGCCTTCGCGCCGAGCGCCCCGTCCGCGCCCATTCCCGTCAGCACCACGCCCAGCGACCTGGAGCCGAACACCTCGGCCATGCTCATGAAGAGCCGGTCCACCGAGGGCGCATGCTTGTCCTGCATCGTCGGGTGGGGCGTGCCCAGCACGTACTGCCCCGTCTGCCGGTACACCACGAGCTGTCGCCCACCGGGCGCGATGAAGACGTGGCCCGGCGCCAGGAGGTCACCCTCCTGGGCCTCGCGCACGGCGAAGGGCCCCAGCCTGTCCAGCCGCTCCGCGAAGGCCCGGGTGAACTGCTTGGGCATGTGCTGGCACACCAACAGGCTCATGGTGGGCTCCGGCGAGAGCGCCTCCAGCAGCCGCTGCACCGCGGGCGGCCCACCCGTGGACGCGCCGATGCCCACCACGAACGAGGGCTCCAGCGGCATCACCCTGGGCTTGCGCACCGGGCGGGCCTCGGCCGGGCGCACCAGCCGCGCCGCGTGCACCTTCTCGTTCAGCTCCCGCTTCAGCTTCTCCAGCACGTCCGGCGTGGGCTTGGACGGCTTGGCGATGAAGTCGAAGGCCCCCAGCTCCAGCGCCTTGAAGACGTCCGTCTTGTGCGCGTAGCTGGAGATGACGATGACGGGCGTGGGCACCGTGCTCTTCAGCAGCCGCAGGAAGGAGTAGCCGCCCAGCTTGGGCATCTCCAGATCCAACGTCACCACGTCCGGCTGTAGCGCCATCACCTGGCGCAGCCCCTCGTTGCCATCGGCCGCCGTGCCCACCACCTTCACGTCCGGCGAGGACTCCAGCAGATCCGTCAGCAGCCTCCGGTTGTGGGCCGAGTCGTCCACCACCAGCACCCTCACGGGTTCCAGCGCGCTCACAGGCCACTCCCCCCGTTCGGATCCGGCTTGCGGTAGACGAGGTCGCCGCGCAGGTGCACCAGCTCGAAGTCCGCGCTGAGGTTGATGAGGTTCTCCGAGTGCCCCAGCATCAGGTAACCACCGGGCACCAGCTTGTCGTAGATGAGGCGAAGCACCCGCTGCCGCGCGGGCGTGTCGAAGTAGATCATCACGTTGCGGCAGAAGACGGCGTCCGTGCGGGACACCAGCAGGCTCGGATCCGGCTCCTGGAGGTTGTTGTGTCCGAAGGACACCCAGGCGCGGATGTCGTCGCGCACGCGAACCCGGTTGGGCCCCACCTGGGTGAAGTAGCGGGCGAGCTTCTCCGGCGGCGTGGCCCGGAGCGCGGAGGGGCCGTACTCGGCCTGGCGGGCCGTGGCCAGCACCCGGCGCGAGATGTCCGTGCCGTGCACCTCCACGTCCCAGTCCTCGAAGCGCCCGCTTTCCTTGATGAGCATGGCCACCGTGTAGGCCTCCTCACCGGAGGAGCACCCCGCCGACCAGATGCGCAGCCGCTTCGTGCGCGCGTTGCGGCGCTCCAGCTTGGGCAGCACCTCGTCGGTGAAGGCCTTGAGCTGGCGCGGCTCGCGGAAGAAGTACGTCTCGTGCGTGGTGAGCGCCTCGATGGCCGTGTCCAGCTCGGAGCGGCGCTGGGCGTCGAAGCGCAGGTAGCGGTAGTAGGCGCTGAAGTCCTTCAGGCCCAGCGCCTCCAGCCGTGGCAACAGCCGCCGCTGCATGACGAACTTCATGTCGTCACGCACGAGGATGCCGCAATGACCGTAGACGTAGTCCCGCAGCAGGCGGAACTCCTCCGCGGTCATCTCCGGCTTGCCTGTATCGAAAGGCATCACCCTCGAGGTCTCCCCGCTCGTCAGCGCCTGGACAACCGCTCCACCGCGTCCACCAGGGCGCGGCGAGCCAGTGCATCCGTCTCGGCCGCGAGCGCGGCCCGGGTCGCCGGCAGGCACTCCGTACCCCCGGAGTCCCCCAGCACCCGCGCCGCCACGGCCCTCACATCCCACCCGGCATGGCCGAGCAGGCCCACCGCCAGCGACACGCCCTCGGCCGAGGCCGCTCCCGCCAGCAGCGCCGTCTTCACCACCTCCGGATCCGCATGGCGCACCGCGCGCCGTAGCACCTCGTCCCGCAGGGAGCCCAGCCGGGCCAGGGCCTGCACCGCCCGGAAGGCCACCGCCCCGTCCGGGTGATGCACCAGCCCTTCCAGGTCCCCTACCCGCTCCACGGCACCGCACTCGCCCACCGCGTCCAGGGCGGCCAGTTGCACCTCCAGGGCCGCGTCGCCCAGGGCGCGCTCCAGCAGCCCCGCCGCCGAGGCGTCTCCGAGCTGCCCCACCACCCGCACCGCCGCGGCGCGCACCCGCGGGTGCTCGTCCGTGAGCGCCACGCGCGCCAGCTCCAGGCTGCCCACCGGGTCCACCGCGGCCAGCACCTCCACGGCGGTGGCGCGCAGGGGCACGGAGGCCTCGCGCGCGGTGCGCCGCACCAGGGGCAGCATGGCCGTGCCGCCCACGCGAACCAGCGCGCTCAGCACCACCGGCTCCGCTCCGCGCTCCAGCGCCGCCTCCAGCACGTCCACCACCTGCCGCGGGAAGCTGGCGGCCAGCGTCACCAGCGCGCGGGTGGCCAGCCCCGCCAGGTCCGGGTCGTCCAACAGCCGCGAGAGCGGCTCCACGGCCTCCAGCGCGCGTGTCCGCCCGAGGGCCTGCACCGCCACCTGCTTCAGGTCCACCTCGCCCCACTCGAGCATCTGGACGAGCTCGGGCACGTACGTGGCGTCCACCATCTCCACCAGCACGTGCCCCGCCGCCTCACGCGCCGGGAAGGACAGCCGGTCCATGCTCGCCAGCAATTCGCGCCCGGTCTCCGGGCCGAAGTGAGACAGCGTGCGGATCACCTCGGGCACCAGCCGCTCCTCCTGGGCCACCTCGGCCACCAGGAGCGCGAGCTGGGGCTCCCTCAAGGCCGCCGCCGCGACGAGCGCCCCGGCGCGCAGCTCGAGGTCCTCCGACTCCAGCGCGCTGGCCACCCACCCGGACGCCTCCGGCAGTCGCTTGAGCGCCAGCCGCACCGCCGAGTCCATCTCGGGCCGCATCGAGGCCTCGGCCAGGAAGGCCTGGGTGCCCAGCGCGACGAGCGCCGCCTCGCGGGTGGAGCGCGATTCCGCGCCCAGCCCCCGGCACACCAACTCCGTGGCCGCCACCTGGGTAACGAGGCCCAGCACCCGGTAGGCGCTGCGCTTGAGCGTCGGGTTTCCCAGCAGCCGCACCAGCTCCGGCAGCGGCGGCGGGTGGTGCAGCGCCGCGAGCGACTCCAGGGCGCTGAGCTGAAGCAGCGGCTCGGGGTCGTGCAGGAGGCGCTCCAGGGCGCGGGCGGCGACCTTGCCTCCCACCTTGCCCAGCGCCTCCGCGGCGGCCGCCCGGACGTTGAGGTCCACGTCCTCCAGCATTGCCTTCACCAGGGCGTCCTCGGCCTCCGCGCGCCCGAGCTGACCCAGGATGTCGGCGGCGAACTTGCGCTGGTCCGGATCCGGGTGCGCGGAGAGCAACCGCATCAGCGGCTCCACCGCGGTCTCCCCCATGCCCGCCAGGGACTCCGCCGCCGCGTTGCGCGCCCCCGTCTCGTCCCGCTCACCCAGCACGGAGATGAGCCGCTCCACCACCGCTTCGCGCTCCGGCAGCCGGGTGAGGCCCTCCGCCGCCGCGCGACGCACGCGCCAGCTCTCGTCATGGAGGCCGGCCACGAGCGCCTCCCGCGCGTCCGGAGCGGAGCCGTCCAGCTCCAGCAAGGCCCGGTACCGCACCTCCTCGGCGCTCCGCACCTCCTCGCTCATTCCCGCCTCCTCCGCCCGCTGTCGCGCATCATCTCCGTCAGCAGCAGCGTCTTGAGGTCCAGCAACAGCTTGAGCCGCTCCGGCGAGCCGCACACCCCCACCACGAAGGGAGCCGGGCCCAGCGCGCCCATGGCGGGAGCGGGTTTGATCTCACTGCGCCGCAGCCGCACCACCTCGGACACGCGGTCCACGGCGAAGGCCACGCGCCTGCGGCCCAGCCAGCACACCAGCAGCCGCGTCTTGGGGGACGGGGGGGCATCCGAGTCCAGCAGCAGCTTGCGCAGATCCACCACCGGGAGGATGGAGCCGCGCAGGTGGATGACGCCCTGGATGAAGGAGGGCGCTCCCCGGATGGGCGTGAGGCGCTGGGGCGGGAGGATCTCCTCCACCCGCATGATGTCCACCACGTACTCCTCGGAGCCGACGAGGAAGGCGCAGAGCTGGACGAGCGGATCCCTCTCCGCCGCGGCGGCCTCCTCGGACCGGGTCTGGGTGAGCTGCGTCAGGACGTTGAACCGCTGTCTCATGCCAGGACCTGCCAGATGTCGAGCAGGATGAAGAGCTGCTGTTCGCGCCGCCCGAGCCCCACCACACAGTCACGTTCCCCGCCGCCCACGCCCGGCGGTGCCAGTTCCAACATGGAGGGCCGCAGCCGCACCACCTCGGACACCTCGTCCACCCACATGCCCGCGAGCCCGTCGGCCATCTGCACCACGATGATGCGAGCGCCACGCGGGGGCTCCGGAGCCTCCGGGCCCGCCACCAGCTCGGCCTTGTCCGCCAGCCGCAGCTTCACCTTCACGTCGTAGACGGGCAGCACCTCACCGCGCAGGTACATCACCCCGAGCAGGTTGGGCGCGGCGCGAGGCACCTCGGTGAGCGGCGGTACCTTGACGATCTCCCGCACCCCGTGGATGGGCACCGCGTAGAGCTCGCCCTCCAGGCGGAAGGACAGATACTCCTCGGGGATTTCCTCGGGGACGGGTTCGATGGACTCGTCGGTTCCAGCCACCAGTTCCTGGAGGAGGCCGATGTCCTCGTCCGGAACGTAGAAGAAGCCGTCGAGCAGGGTGGACAGGGAAGGCACGGAGGGAAGGATAGCAGCCCCAGGGCCAGAGGCATCAGGCCCGACGCCGCTCCACGCTCATTCCCTCTTCGAGCAGGGCACCCACGTCGAGCACCAGCACGGTGCGCCGGTTGGCCAGGTCCGCGGCGCCGGAGATCCCTCGCACGCCCTGTAGGCGACCACCGAGGGACTTGACGACGATGTCCTGCTGCCCCTGGAGTTCGTCCACGGCGATGCCCAACCGCTCCTGCGCCAGCCCGGCCACTACCACGAAGTGCCGGTCGTTCTGGCGCTCGGGGTGGTTGAAGAGACGCGCCAGACGCATGAGGGGCAACGTCTGACCCCGCACGTCCAGCACCTCGCGCCGCTCCACCGTGCGGATCTCCGAGGGCTTCACGGAGAGGATCTCCAGCACGCTGTTGAGCGGCACGGCATAGGTGCGCCCGCTCACTCCCACGACGAGCGCGCGGATGATGGCCAGGGTGACGGGCAGCGTGAGGTGGAAGGCGGTGCCCTGCCCTCGCTCGCTCCACACGTCGATGATGCCGGACAGGTTGCCGATGTTGTTCTTCACCACGTCCAGGCCCACCCCGCGGCCGGACAGCTCGGACACGGTGCGCGCGGTGGAGAAGCCCGGCAGGAAGATGAGGTTGAGCAGCTCGCGCCGGCTCATCTCCCGCGCCTGGGCCTCGGTGATGAGGCCCTTGCGCAGGGCCATGTCGCGCACGCCCAGCTCGTCGATGCCCGCCCCGTCGTCGCTCACCTCGATGACGACGTGGTTGCCCTTCTGCTCGGCGCGCAGCGACACGGTGGCGCGGCGCGGCTTGCCCGAGGTGACTCGCGCGTCCGGGAACTCCACGCCGTGATCGATGGCGTTGCGGATGATGTGCATCAGCGGATCGCTCAGCTCCTCGACGATGAGCTTGTCCAGCTCCACCTCGCCACCGCTGATGACGAAGTCGATTTCCTTGCCCGACTCGCGGGCGATGCGGCGCACCAGCCGGGCCAGCCGGTCGAACACCTGGCCCACGGGCACCATGCGCGCCTCGAGCAGGCCCTGCTGGAGCGCGTCCAGCTTGCGCTCGAGCTGCCGCGTCTCGCGCCCCAGCTCCTGCCCCCACATCTTGGAGAGCGCCGCCGGGCCCTCCTGCCGCGCCGTCTCCGCCATGCGCTGGAGGTTGGCCTTGATGAGCAGCAGCTCGCCCACGGTGTTCATCAGCGCGTCCAGCCGGCCGATGTCCACGCGCACCGTCTGGGAGAGCGAGCGCAACGACTCGCTCTCCGACCGGGTGCGCTGCGTCCCCGACTCGTCCGACAGCGTCATCGTGCGAACCGGGGGCGCGGACGTCTCGGAGCGCGAAGGCGCGGGCTCGTCCCGAAGCGCCAGCAGCTCCTGGGTGGGCTCCGTGCCGGGCGGCTCCACCGCGCGCAGGGGCGGCGTCTTGCCGCCGAGGGAGCCCGTGGGCACCGGCTCGCTCGCGGCGAGCGTCTCCACGTCCGCCTTGGGCGCCTTGGGCGCCTTGGTCTTCTTGCGGCTCTTCTTCGGAGGAGCGGCGGAGGGCTCGGGAGAGCGGACGACCTGCGCCACGGACTGGGCCACGGAGGTCCGCGCTGGGACGGACCGGGCCACGGTGGCCCCGGGACGTACGCTCAGCGCGAAGAGCTGCGCGGGCGTGCCCTTGAGCTTCGCCTCCAGCTCCTCGGCCTCCACCTTGGCGCCGAAGATGAGGTCGAACGCGATGCCCGTGGCCCCGCCCGGCTCCGAGGAGGGCAGCGTGCTGACGACCTCGCCCAACGGCTTGAGGCGCGTGTTGAGCTCGGCGAGCCCCGTGTCGAAGTCGGACAGGTCGAACGCGGCACGCACGCGGAAGAGGGCCACGCCGCGGCGCACGTTCTCACGCAGGCGGTGTTCCTCGTACTCGGTGAAGACGGCGCGGATCTGGGGATCCAGCTCCAGCCGGTCGAGCGGATCCTCCTCGACCGCCGCCGCCTCGATGCCCAGGTTCCCCAGCCGCAGGGTCAGCTCCGCCACGCGATTCTGGAGACCGTCCGAGGACTCCTCACGGGAGGCCTCCCCCAGCAGGCTCTGGAACACGTCCAGGGACTCGATGAGGATGTCCAGCGCCTGGTCATTCAGGGACAGCTTGCCCAGCCGCAGCCGGTCCAGCAGATCCTCGGAATGGTGGGCCAGCTTGGCGATCCGCTCCTGGCCGAAGAGCGCGGCCAGTCCCTTGAGCGAGTGCGCCGCCCGGAAGATGCCATTGATGAGATCCGGGTCCGGATCCGCCCCGCGCTGTTGATCCAGCACGAGCAGATCCTTGCCCAGGGCCTCGAGGATCTCGGTCCCCTCGGCGACGAACTCCGCCAATGCTTTGCCGGCCTGGTTCACGAGAGCTTCAGGTAGCGCCGCACGAGCCCTTCCAGGCTCTGCGGGGAGAACGGCTTGACGAGGTACTCCGCCGCGCCCAGTGCCAGCCCCCGGTCGCGGTCCTTCTCGCGGCCCTCGGTGGTGACGATGAAGAGCGGCGTGTCCCGGTAGTTCGGGTTCTTCTTGACGAAGTTGATGAGCTCCAGCCCGTTGATGTCCGGCATGTTGATGTCGGTGATGATGAGGTCGAACCGGTGCCGGGGCAGGAGCTTGAGGGCCTCGAAACCACTGCTGGTGGCGAAGGCCTCCAGACCGGAGATGGACTCCACCGTCGCGGCGAGCAGCTCCCGCGATGCCTTGGAATCCTCCACGATCAGGACTTTGAACTTCATTCGTTGGAACCGGCCCCGCATCGTAACAGAAAGGCCAGCCTCCGTGAGCCTCAGCCCTTGCGGCCGGGCAGACGACGGGCGAGTTCCTTGTCCGCCAGGACGGCGACCCGCTGGCCCTTGAAGGCCGGGAGGAACTTCTCGTTCAGGGCGGAAGCGCGGGCGGCGTCCTCAAACTGGCCAGCGCCGGGAATCTCCAGGGCCACCCCCTCTACCTTCGCCTTGGCCATGACCCGGGCGGCGTTGGCGAGCACCTCGCCGAGCGAGGAGGCATCCAAGCCCTTGCGCCGTCCCAGGCCGATGATGAAGACACGGGGCACGGGGAAGCGGCCGTCGGTGGGCAGCAGGAGGGAGTCGTCCCGGGCACCCACGAAGAAGCCGGACTGGAGGATACGCGACAGGGCGCCACACAGCCGCCAGTCCACATAGCCCGCCGTGGCCGGCAGGGGCCGGTCGTCCTCGCCCACGAACAGGCAGAGGGCGTCCACGCCCCGCAGCGCGTCCAGGCCCTCGAGACCGATGTCGTGGGCGGAGACGTTCACTGCTTCCCCAGGGCCGCGGCCACGCGGTCCAGCAGGCCGTTGACGAAGGCGCTGGACTCCTCGGTGCCGAAGTTCTTGCCGAGCTCCACCGCCTCGTTGAGGGACACCTTCTTGGGGATGTCCGGGCGGTACTTCAGCTCGAAGACGCCCAGGCGCAGCACGTTGCGGTCGATGCGGCCCATCCGGTCCAGCCGCCAGTTGTGGCTGTGCTGCTCGATGAGCCGGTCGATCTCCGCGCGGTTCGTCATGACGCCCTCGACGAGCTCGCGGGCGAACTTCACCGCCTCGGGCTCCTTGCGGGCCTCCTCGGCGGCGGCCCACGCGGACTCCAGGGCATCGTTGATGGACGCCGGCGACATCTCCAGTTGATAGAGCGCCTGCAATGCACGCTCGCGTGCCGTTCTCCGCGCGCCCATGGCTAGCTCCTCTTTCCTTCGGCCGCCAGGGTGGCCAGCTTCGCGTGCAGGTTGACCATCTCGATGCAGGCGATGGCGGCCTCGGAGCCCTTGTTGCCGGCCTTCACGCCAGCCCGGTCGATGGCCTGCTCCACCGTGTCGCACGTCAGCACGCCGAAGGTGACGGCCGCGGTGGCGTTGAAGGCCACGTTGCCGATGCCCTTGGCGCACTCGCCCGCCACGTAGTCGAAGTGCGGCGTGCCCCCGCGGATGACGGCGCCCAGGGTGATGATGCCCGCGTAGGTGCGCGAGTCCGCCACCCGCCGCGTCAGCGCCGGCAGCTCATAGGTGCCCGGGCAGCGGTAGACGTCGATGTCGCCGTCGGCCACGCCGTGGCGCACCAGGGTGTCCACCGCGCCCTTCACCAGCTCCTCGGTGATGAACGCGTTGAAGCGGGCCACGCAGATGGCGAAACGGCCCTTGGGAGGAAGAAAGTCACCTTCGATGTAGCGAGGCATGTGCGGCCCCTCTCTACACCAGCCACCCGGCTGGCGTCGTTAGGGAGTTTTCCTGGCTGGTACCTTCAGGACGTCTTGCGTCGGCGCGGAGGGCGGCGCGCGACCAGCCGGAGGGCCGGCTCGGCGGACAGCGTGAGCGGAATCTGCTCCACCACTTCCAGCGAGTAGCTCTCCAACCCCACGATCTTCTTGGGGTTGTTGGTGAGCAGACGCAGGCGGGACAGCCCGAGGTCCTTGAGGATCTGCGCCCCCACCCCGAACTCGCGCAGGCGCGTCTGGTCCTTGTTGCCCGGCACGGCCTCCTCGTTGGAGACGTGGGTGCACTCCAGCCGGTTCTTCGCCGGCACGTCGCGCTGCAGGAAGACGACCACCCCGCGCCCCTCCTCCTGGATGCGCTGGAAGGCCTGCTCCAACTGGCTGCCGCAGTCGCACCCGGCGCTGCCCAGCAGGTCTCCCACGAGGCACGCGCGGTGGACGCGGGTGAGCACGGGCTGCCTGCCGGAGATGTCGCCCTTCACGAGGGCCACGTGCACGGCGCTGTCCACGTCGCTGCCGTAGGTGTAGGCCCGGAAGCCGCCCTGCCCCCGGCGCTCGATGGTGGCCTCGCCGATGCGGCGGATGAGTCGCTCGCGCTCCAGCCGGTAGCGGATGAGGTCCGCCACGGACAGCAGCACCATGTCGTGCTTCCGGGCGAACTTCACCAGGTCCGGCCGGCGGGCCATGGTCCCGTCGGGGTTCATGATCTCGCAGATGACGCCCGAGGGCGACAGGCCGGCCAGACGCGCGAGGTCCACGCTGCCCTCGGTCTGCCCGGTGCGCACGAGCACCCCTCCCTCGCGGGCACGCAGGGGGAAGATGTGGCCGGGGCGCGCGAGATCGCTCGGTTTGGCGTCCGGGGCCACCGCCACCCGGATGGTGTGGGCCCGGTCCGCGGCGGAGATGCCGGTGGACACACCGTGGGCGGCCTCGATGGAGACGGTGAAGGCCGTCTGGAAGGAGGAGGTGTTGTCCTGCACCATGAGGGGCAGGTTGAGCCGGCGGATGCGCTCCTCGGTGAGCGACAGGCAGATGAGCCCGCGCCCGTGGGTGGCCATGAAGTTGATGTCCCGGGCCGTCACCTTCTCCGCCGCCATGACGAGGTCTCCCTCGTTCTCGCGATCCTCGTCATCGGTGAGGATGACCATCCGACCCTTGCGGATCTCCGCGAGCGCCCGCTCCACCAGGGCGATGCTGTCCGACTCGTGCTGCCTGCCGCGCGCCATGCGTGCTCCCTGCCCTGCCTGCTTCATCCGCCGAAACCCGCCGCCTTGATGACGGCCTCGGAGAGCCCGCCACCCGGGCCCTGGCGCAGCGACACCAGCCGCGCCACGTACTTGCCAATCATGTCCCCCTCGAGGTTCACGCGCTCCCCCACGCCCTTGGCGCGCAGCGTGGTGCGCTCCTGCGTCTCGGGGATGAGCTGCACGCCGAAGCGGTCCGTGCCCACCGAGTTGACGGTGAGGCTGATGCCGTCGATCGCCACCGAGCCCTTCTCGATGAAGAAGGGGGCCAGCTCCTCGGGGAGCCGGAAGACCATCACCCAGGAGCCGCCCTCGGGCCGGGTCTCCAGGACCTCGCTGACGGCGTCCACGTGGCCACTGACGAGGTGGCCGCCCAGCCGGTCACCCAGCGCCAGCGCGCGCTCGAGGTTGACGCGGGAGCCGGGGCGCACGCCCCCCAGGGTGGTGCGCCGGAGCGTCTCCGGGGCGGCCTGGACGCGGAACGAGTCGCCGCCGCGCTCCACCACGGTGAGGCAGGCGCCATCCACCGCGATGGACTCGCCGAGCGCGAACCCTTGAGCGCCCAGCGCGGTACGAATCCACACGTCCGTCATCCCGCCGGGGATGAGGCGCTCCACCACGCCGATGTCCTGGATGAGTCCGGTGAACATTTCGGGGGGCTTATAACGGATCCAGGCGGGAGGTTCCGCTGGATCCCAATCTCGCCCTCTCCCAACGGGCAGGCGGGCTCACCGGGCCCATCACTCCCAGTCCCAGTGAACGAGACCAGACTAGTCCGTAAAGCCGAGCTAGGATGGGCTCATGGACTTCTCCGTCTGGCTGACGAGCTTCCGCGAGCTGCACGAGCGCGCACGCCGGAAGCTGCACACGAGTGAAGAGCACGCGCACTACCTGGAGGCGCGCGAGCAGCTCGCCCGCTCCCTGCTGGCGGCCCAGGGGCAGAGCGTGCAGCCGGGCAGCATGGCCCGGCGCAACTTCCGCGTCCCCAAGGGGATGCCCGTGGATGTCTGCTTCCGCTCCGGCTCCATCCGCAGCCGCACCCTGGACGTCTCCTCGGGGGGCTTCTCCTGCACGCTGCCCGGCAATCCCCTCGAGGCCGAGCACCTCGGCTTCGTGTTGTGGATGCCGGGACAGGAGGAGGGGCCGGTGGTGGGTCGCGCGCGCATCGTCGCGGCCTCCACCACCGAGAGCGGCCCCCGGCGCGTCTCCTTCGCCTTCGAGTATTTGAGCGAGGACGACTCCGAGCGGTTGGAGATGATGATCTTCGACCTGGCGCTCGGCTACATCACCGCCTGAACCAGGAGAGCATCCGGCCGTATGCCCGATGCGGACACCACCCCCTCCGGGGTATGACTGCCGTCGCGGCAACAGGGCGCACCGGGAGGCACTCACATGAGCGACATGGATCCGCGGAAGAAGGCAGACGCGGACACCGGATCCCTCGAGGAGGCGCCCACCGTCGTCCGGAGCCCGTCCTCCGCGTCGACGGAGAGCCTCCCGGAAGTCGACCTGGGAGAGGCCGCCACCCAGGTCCGGTCCTCCTCCCTGGCTGCCCCGGACCCGTCCGCCCCCCTGTCCGAGGCCGTCTCCACGACGCCCGGCAATACCCTGGTCGGCCGCTACACCGTGCTCAACCCGCTCGGCCGCGGCGGTATGGGCGACGTGGTGGCCGCCTACGACTCCCGGCTGGACCGGCGCGTGGCCCTCAAGCTGCTCCGCCGCGAGCTGGACTGCAGTCAGTCCCAGAGGGATCTCGAGACGCGCATGTTGCGAGAGGCCCAGGCCATGGCCCGCCTCTCCCACCCCAACGTGGTGGCCATCTACGACGTCGGCACGCTCGAGGACGGCTCCATCTTCATCGCGATGGAGATGGTGGAGGGGCAGACGCTGCGGCGCTGGTGCGAGCAGGCCCCGCGCTCCTGGCGGGAGATCCTCACGGCCTACCTGGACGCCGCGCGAGGACTGGCCGCCGCGCACGAGGCGGGCCTCGTCCACCGCGACTTCAAGCCCGAGAATGTCCTGGTGGGAAAGGACGGGCGGGTGCGAGTGACGGACTTCGGCCTCGCACGCGCCGAGTCCTCCCAGGTGTCCGCGGACGCGACGCCCCCGGACTCCTCCTCCACCGTGACCCTGCCACAGGGCGCACTGGACAGCCCCCTCACCCTGCATGGCACGCTGCTGGGCACGCCCCGCTACATGGCCCCCGAGCTGCTCCGGGCCGGGCCCGCCGATGTCCGCAGTGATCTGTTCGCCTTCTGCGTGGCCCTCTACGAGGCCCTCTACCGGCAGCACCCCTTCACGGGCGCCACCCAGGCCGAGTCCACCCGCGCCCAGCTCGAGGGGCGGGCGAATCCCCCTCCCCCCAATTCGGACATCCCCGCGTTCGTGGCGCGCCCCCTCCTCCAGGGTCTCCACGCCGAGCCCTCGCGGCGGCCCGCCTCCATGTTGGGGCTGATCGCCGCGCTGGAGCACGATCCCGAGGTCCGGCGCCGGGCCCGGAGGCGCAGGGTGGCCCTGTCGGCCCTGATGACGGGACTGGCGGCGCTGGCCCTCTGGGGCTGGCTGCTGCGCCAGGAGGGGGAGCCCGGGTGTGCACACCTGGAGCGCAGGCTCGCCGGCACCTGGGACGAAGAGGTGAAGCAACAGGTGCGCAAGGCCTTCCTCGACACGCGCCTGCCCTATGCCCAGGACACCTTCACGCGCATGTCCGCGCTGCTCGACGGCTACGCGGGCACGTGGGTGAAGATGCGGACCGAGGCGTGCGAGGCCACCCTGAACCAGGAGCCGTCACCCCGGGATCCCGCCGTGCTGGAGGTGTACTGCCTGGAGCGGCGGCGCGGGCAGCTGCGGACCCTGACGGAGCT
>NZ_DASVWK010000214.1:0-2359 GCF_036389735.1 Archangium sp.
ACTCAGCCGGATCAGCCGCTCCCGCGCTTGCTGGAGGGTGGACTCAGGGCGGTGCCTCCGCCGCCCCTCGCGTCCGTGCCCGCGGTGCGCCCCACGGGGTACGTGGAGCCGGAGGGGCCGACGGAGACGGAGCTGGCCCGACTCTGGCGCGAGCTGCTGCGTGTCGAGCGGGTGGGAAGGCACGACGACTTCTTCGAGCTGGGTGGGCACTCGCTGCTGGCCACGCAGCTCGTGTCGAGGGTGCGCAAGGCCTTGGGCGTGGAGCTGTCGCTGCGGGCCCTCTTCGAGGCGCCGACGCTCGGGGCGCTGGCCACGCGCATCACCTCCGCACGGGAGTCCGGGCGAGGGACGGAAACCCCGGTGGTACCGGCCCTCCAGGCGGGTGGGCGGGAAGGACCGTTGCCGCCTGGCTTCGCGCAGCAACGGCTGTGGTTCCTGGATCGGCTCCAGCCCGGGAGCACGGCCTACAACATCCCCTATGCGTTGAGGATGGAGGGCGTGCTGGACGTCGCGGCGCTGGAGCGCGGCCTGGAAGAGGTGGTGCGCCGGCATGAAGTCCTCCAGGCCTCCTTCGAGAGCCAGGCGGGCGAGCCGGTGGTGCGACTCGCCGGGCCGCTGCGGTTGCCCCTGGCACCGGTGGACCTGTCGGAACTGGAGGCCGGGCAGCGGAGCGAGGAGGTGGTGCGGCTCGCGTCCGAGGAGTCTGGCCGGCCGTTCGAGCTTTCCCGGGGGCCGCTGCTGAGAGCGACGCTGTTGCGCCTGGGTGAGCGGGAGCACGTGCTGCTGCTGACGGTGCACCACATCGTCTTCGACGGCTGGTCGGCGGGGCTCCTCTTCCAGGAGTTGGCGGCGCTGTATGGGGCCTTCTCGCGCGGAGAGCCGAGCCCGTTGGCGGAGTTGCCGCTCCAGTACACGGACTACGCGCGCTGGCAGCGCGAGTGGCTCAAGGGCGAGGCGCTGGAGGCACAACTGGCGTACTGGCGTGGGCGGCTGGCGGACAGCCCGCCGGTGCTGGAGCTCCCGCTGGACAGGCCGCGCCTGGCCCGCGGGTCCACGAGGGCCGGCCGGGTGCCGGTGACGCTGTCCCGAGAGCTGAGTGAGACGCTGGGGGCCCTGGCGCAGCGAGAGGGGAGCAGCCTGTTCATGGTGCTGCTGGCGGGCTTCCAGGCACTGCTGGGGAGGTGGAGCGGGCAGGAGGACATCGTGGTGGGCACGCCGGTGGCGGGGCGCACGCGAGCGGAGGTGGAGGGGCTGATTGGCCTCTTCGTCAACACGCTGGTGCTGCGCACGGACCTGTCGGGAGCGCCGACGTTCCGGGAGCTGGTGGCGAGGGTGAGGGAAGTGGCGCTGGGGGCCTACGCGCACCAGGACGTGCCCTTCGAGAAGCTGGTGGAGGAGCTGAAGCCGGTGCGGGACATGAGGAGCTCGCCGCTCTTCCAGGTGATGTTCGCCTTGCAGAACGTCCCCGCCCGTGAGGTGTCGCTGCCCGAGCTGAAGCTGTCCCCGGTGGAGCAGGAGGGGGCCGAGGCGAAGCTCGATCTGACGTTGAGCCTCACCCAGACGCCGGAGGGGCTGCGGGGAGCGTTCTCCTATGACGCGGCCCTCTTCGAGCCGGCGACGATCGAGCGCCTGGCGCGGCACCTGGAGACGTTGCTGGCGGCGGTGGCGGCGGCTCCAGATCGGCGGGTGGAGGAGGTGGAGCTGCTGGTGGGGGAGGAGCGCGCCCGGGTGCTGGAGGAGTGGAGCCAGGGCCCTCGCGTGGAGGGGCCGGTGGAGGGGCTGGGGCGGTTGTTGGAGCTCCAGGCGGCGCGGACGCCGGAGGCCCTGGCGGTGGAGGGAAGCGGGAAGCGACTGAGCTACCGGGAGCTGGAGGCGCGGGCCCGGAGCCTCGCGCACCGGCTGTGGCGCGAGGGGGTAGGCCCCGAGAAGCGGGTGGGGGTGCTGCTGGAGAAGAGCGTGGAGGCGGTGGTGGCCTTCTGGGGCGTGCAGCTCGCCGGAGGCGTGTACGTGCCGCTGGAGGCGGTGCAGCCGCCGGAGCGTCTGGCGTGGATGGCGGAGGACGCGGGCGTGTGCGCGGTGGTGACGCGGCGGGGCCTGGAGGCGCGGTGCCGACTGGCCGAGGCGGTCCGCGTGGTGCGGCTGGAGGACGTGGGCGAGGCGGAAGCGGGCGGGGCGTTGGGAGAAGTCCAGCCGGACAATGCCGCCTACATCCTCTACACCTCGGGCAGCACGGGGAGGCCCAAGGGCGTGGTGGTGACGCACGAGGGCGCGTGCGATCTGGCGCGGGGCAAGGCGGGGGCCTACGGGGTGGGGGCGGACAGCCGGGTGTTGCAGTTCTCCTCGCTGGGCTTCGACGTCT
>NZ_DASVWK010000215.1:0-2289 GCF_036389735.1 Archangium sp.
CTTGATCCACCGAGCGAGTGAGAGTGCCTCCTCCTGGGTCATGCGGTGGGCGAAGCTCGGCATCATCGTCCCGGGGCGGACCTGCTCCGGGTGGAGGATGTACCGGGCGATCTCCTCGACCGGCCTGGCGCGGGCGTTGACGAGGCTGGAGGCGTAGGCGCTGCCCGGTCCATGGCAGGCACGGCAACCCAGGTTGAAGAAGAGCTGGTCCGGAGTCCGGGTGGGACGGGCCGGGGTGGGACTGGCCGGAGTGGCGGAAGCCCCCGCTGAATCCGCGGGGGCGGCCTGCGGTGGGGAGTCCTTGAAGACGGTGGCCGCGGCGCTCGATGAAGGCGCCTTCTGGTTCGACCCCTCCGAGCAGCCGGGGAGGACCAGGGCCATTGCCAGGGACACGGTGCACGCCAACGGGACGAGGGAGTTCAAGCTCTTGCCCATGCCTTCGTCTCTAGCGTTCCCCACGCAGGGAGCACCATGCCCGTGTGGCGTGTTCCCGCTGGAATGTTGGAATCTCGTCCTCCAACCAGGAGAAAGCCGCTTGCGCAACGCCACCCCACTCCAGACGCCGCCCCGCGCCTCGGGCCTCCCGCTGCTGGGGACCCTGCCGGGCCTGCTGGCCCGGAAGATCGACTACGTCTCCACCCTGCGCGAGCGGCACGGGGACATCTTCACCCTCGACCTGAAGCTCGGCGAGGTGGTGGTGCTCTGCCACCCACGCCACGCCCAGCATGTCTTCGTGGACCGGGCGCGCAGCTACGGCAAGAGCGGGCCCGTGTTCGACTCCCTCCGTACCCTGCTCGGCAACGGCCTGCCCGTGAGCGAGGGGGACTTCTGGAAGCGCCAGCGGCGCATGATGCAGCCCGCCTTCCACCACCAACGCCTCGCGGCCCTCACGGAGAAGATGGTGGAGGCCATCGACGAGTGCCTGGAGGGCTGGGATGCCGCCGCCGCGAGGGGCGAACCCTTCGACATCGCCCGGGCCTTCAACCGCGTGACGATGAACGTGATGGTGCGCACCATGTTCGGCGCGGGCCTGGAGCCCGGCGAGACGGAGCGCGTGGCGAGCGCGCTCGTCTACGTCATCGACTTCATCCTGCGTGGCTTCGCGACCCAGGCCCTGCCCGACTGGGTGCCCGTGCCCGGCCGAGACCGCTACCGGGAAGCCATCCGCACCATCGACGAGACGGTCCTCGGTGTCATCGAGCGGGCCCGCCGGGACACGGGTGGGGAGGCGACCCTGCTCGCCCTCCTGCTGGACATGGTGGACGCGGAGTCCGGCGAGCGGATGAGCCAGGCGGAGCTGCGCGACGAGGCGGTGGCGCTCTTCCTCGCCGGCTACGAGACGACGTCGGTGTCCATGGCGTGGGCCCTCCACGCCCTCACCCAGCAGCCGAGTCTCGGCCAGCGGCTCCAGACCGAAGTGGACCGTGCGGTGGGTACGCGCGTGCCCGGATTCGAGGACGTGATGTCGCTCGCCTGGTGCCGCAACGTGGCGCAGGAGGCACTGCGGCTCTACCCGCCGATCTACTGGCTGGCGCGTAAGTCGGTGGAGGAGGACATCATCGACGGTTTCCGCATCCCCGCCGGCACGTCGATGGGCCTGATGCTGTACCTCATCCACCGCCACCCGGAGGAATGGGAGGCGCCGGAACGTTTCGACCCGGACCGCTTCACGCCGGAGCACTCGGCGGGCCGGCACAAGCACGCCTGGGTGCCCTTCGGCTCGGGCCAGCGGCAGTGTATCGGCAAGGAGTTCGCGCTGATGGAGGCGCAACTCATCCTCACCCGCCTCGCGCAGCGTTTCCACGTGGAGGCGGTGCCCGGCCGCGTGGCCGAGCTCCTGCTCAGCACCAGCCTGCGCACGAGGTCCGGCGTCTGGGTGAAGCTCACCCGACGTTGAGACCCCGTGCGCCCTCGATCACCACGGCCCAGGCCGTGCGTGGGTCAGGGGGTGTAGAGCATCCCCGCCCAGCCGGGGTAGGCGCTCCCCGTCACCAGGACCTGCCCGGAGGGCAGCAGCGTCGCCTTGTGGTTCCAGCGCGGGGCACCGGTGTCCTGCTCGGCGCTCCATGTGCCCGTGGCCGGGTCATACAGGTCCGACCGCATCTCGACCACCGTCCTGCCATCCCAGGGCCAGCCCCCCACCACGAGCACCTTGCCCGAGGGCAGCAGCGTCGCCGTATGCCCGAAGCGGCGAAGGCGCAGGGCGCCCGTCGGAGACCACGTGTCCGTCGCCGGATCGTACAGCTCCGCCGTTTCACCCTCGCCGGTGCCCGCCGCCACCAGCACCTT
>NZ_DASVWK010000216.1:0-8682 GCF_036389735.1 Archangium sp.
CGCGCGTCCGGGGCTCGCCCTGGCGCTGGCGGGCCGTCGTGGGCCTGGGGCTCGCGCTGGGCCTGGCCCTCGCGCTCACCCACCGCCCGCCGCCCGGTGGCGCGCCCGAGGTGACGCCCCCGGTGGCCTCCGCGCTTCCCACGCCCGGGGTTCGGCCCGCCCCCAGCCAGGAAGTGGCGCCCGAGCGCGAGCCGCTCGAAGGTGGCGGCGGCGCGGCGCCGAGCACGGCCCCCACCCCCGCGCCCGTCGCCCGTGCGACGCCTCCCCAGGACATGCGCGTGAAGAGTCCCCCCAAGCCCCCTTCCCCGCAGCCGCGGCCCCCGCTGAAAGAGGCCGGTACGCTGAGCGCGCTCGTCGTCACCTGCACGCTGGCCTCCGGCTGCCCCGGCCCCGCCACCACCTCCCAGGTGCGGCCCACGCCCCTGCCGGCCGCTCCCTGTCCGGAAGGCTCCCAGCAGGCCATGAAGGAGTTGGGTCTCGTGGAGGGGAAGAGATCGGCCATCTACTTCCCCGGCTTCAAAGACGTCAGACAGGACGTCCCCGTGCGATCAGGTCCTGGCGTCACGCTGCTTCTTCGAACGGACGAATGGGGGAAGTTGGCGAAGGGCACCACCTTCTCCGGAGAGCTCTTCGTCGGGCGGGAGCGTGTATACGGCCGCTTCACCCAGGCCCACACGCCGCAGGGAATCACCTACCCCGTGTGCCTGGAGCTCTACGACACCACCCGGGACGACGAGTGGGGTGTGCGCCGGGAGCCGGGCTACGCCGAGGATACCGCCCATATCTCAGCCGGCCCGGGACTCGAGCCCGTCAGGAAGTTCCAGCCCGTGGGGGAGGGCGAGTAGCGCACTGGCGGCGGGCGCGGAGAGGCGAGGGGAAGCGGGACTCGACGTGGGAGGTCTCTGCTACCCTGGGCCACTCCGGAGGTCCTGCCGCCCATGTCCGCGCCCCTCGCCGCCCTGCCCCTGCTCTTCGCGCTCCTCGCTTCCACACCCGCCCCCGCGCAGCCCGCCACCGAGGAGTGGGACCCGGGCGGCGGGCGGCACGTGGAGCTCACGGCGGATGACGCCGGGCAGGTGCCCCCGATCGCCATCGGCCCCAACCGCGCCACCACGTTCGTGTTCCACACCCCGCTTCTGCCCGGCGGCGTGGTGGTGGAGGGGCGGGAATTCTTCCTGTCCGTGACGGTGGACGAGGCGGCCGGCGTGGTCAACGTGCTGCCCTCGGGGGCGCTGTCGCCGGGGCGGGAGTTGATGCTGACGGCCCGCTTCGCGGACGGCGCGGTGCCCGAGTGGGCCCGGCTGCGGCTGGTGGTGAGCGCCACCCGGGCCGAGCGGCAGGTGGAGGTGTACCGCCAGCCGCGCTCGGCCGAGTCCTACCGGCAGGCGGAGCGGCGGGAGCGCGAGCGCGCCGAGCGGTGCGAGGCACGACTGGCCCAGGTGGAGGCACAGGGGCCGTACGCCGGGGGCCTCACGGGCCTGTTCGACGCCGGCCTGCTCGGCAACGGCAAGGGCCTCGCGGTCAAGAACCTCGCCCAGGACTTCACCCAGCGCCCCGGGGAAACCCTCCACGTGCAACAGGTTTGGAGCTACCGCGCCAAGAAGGACAACACGGTAGCGGTGGAGTTGAAGGTGGAGAACACGGGCCAGGAATCCTGGACGGCACGAGGGGTGGAAGGGACGGAGCTGGTGAGCCCGGAGAGCGGCGAGCGGCTGCGGATCCTCCGGGTGCGGCAGACCGGACCGCTACTCCCGGGAGATGAGGGCCGGCTCGTGGTGGAGGCACAGGCCCTTGAGGGTCACTCCACGGGCCTCTTCGTCCTGAAGCTGGAAGAGGCGGACGGGCAACGCACCCTCACCGTGCGCAAGGTGACCTTCCCGTAGGTGGCACCTCCGCCGGAGGTGAGGAGCGTCTCGCCCGCTGGACGGTCAAGTCAGACCTCCTCCGCACACTGGTCCGCGGCAAAGGAGGCCCCATGCATTCCCGGCTCGCGGTCACCGCGCGTGCGCTGTTGCTGTGCCTCACGGTTCTCGGAGCAGCCCAGCTCGCGTGTGTCGGCGGTCATATCCCGCCGTCCATGTTCCAATTCGAGGAACTCGTGCCCCATACCGGTCCAGAGAAAGAAGGGGGATGGAAGTTCGCTCAAGTGCTTATCTTGTTGGGTAAGATTTCCCCCCAATTCTCCTCGACTGCTGTCTGTGAGATTGAGGTGGGCGTTCCAGAAAGAAACTGGAAGGGGTTGGTAACAGATGAATTCGCACAAGTGGAGGCCGCCCAGGCGGCGGACAAGGCCGCACGCATTGTCCTGCGGGAACATCAGCCGACCGCCCTTGCCTGTAATCAGTTCAGGGAATGCATGCAGAGCATCCTGACGAACCCGGTGACCGGCTCCATCCCTGGCGCCCAAGTTACAGCCTTCCGGAGAGTCGGAATCCACAGGAAGACGTTTCCATGAGTGCGAAAGCCCATTCCCACCTCCGCGAAATTAGAAAGGCCAAGCGACCAATCTACCGGGCTCCATCGAGGAACTCCCACGCATGAATCCGGAACTGACGGCCGACGCGCTCGCCCGACTCGTTCGCCGCTACTACCCGGCGGGGCTTCTCATTGATGAGCCTCAATACAAGGAGTCAGAGGAGTCTCAGCGCCTTGGAATGCTGCTCCACGCCAACGAAGGGGGTTCCCCCGTCTGGAAGGAGCTTATTCAACGTCTACGCGAGAAGTTCCCTGATTGCTCTCTCTGGGACATGACGGTGCCTTTACTCGACCCCTGCTACAAGTGCCGCGTATCTCAGCCAGGATTCGTGCAGGGAGCATCCCGGTACGACAGCGTTGTGTGTTTGGTGAGTCAGCTTGCCCCGGTATACGCCCTCTACGCTTCCCACATGGAGGAGAAGGGCCCCGGCCTCCCACGGGACCACTGGCTGCGCTTCCCACCGTTACCCCCCGAGTTCCAGGCCCACGAGACCCGGCTCGCCGCGCTCATCGAGTCCACCTTCGGCTTCACCCGCCTGCCCAACGACGTCCTCTTCACCCCCGTGCCGGACCTCGTGCCGCAGACAGCTACCTTCGGGCTCGGCAAGGCGCAGCTCATCGACTGCCTCTTCACCCCCTACCGCTGGTAAGCCGCCGAAGGACGGGGCGCCCCGCGTCCCTCACTCGCGACTCCACGGGCCCGAGAGGCCCACGGCGGAGAGGAAGGCGGAGACGTGCTGCCGCACGGCCTTGGGCAGCTCACCCGTGGCGTCCCAGCCGAGCAGGGCCTCGCGCATGCGCGCGAAGAACGGGAAGGAGGACGTGCCCAGCGCGATGTCCGGCATGAAGCGGGATGCACACAGGTGCTCCAGGTCCATCACCGCGAGGTCCACCGTACACAGGAGGTAGGGGTGCAGGGGCCGTGCTCCCAGACGGCGCCGCACGTCCTCGAGCAGGGACGGACGGACGAGCGCGACGAGGAGCCGGAGGCAGTCCGCGAGCGCTCGGTAGAAGGTCAGGCAATCCGCCAGCGTCGGCGAGAGGCGGCTGTCGCTGGGGAGCAGCGGCCCGGCGACGAGCGGCGAGCCCTCGGCCGGCAGCCCTCGCTTCTTGAGCGCCGCATCCAGCTCCTCCTGCCACGGCACCGGACACACGGAGGCAGGGGCGTGCGCGAGGAGCCAGTCCTCGTCATAGCGGACCTCGCGCTCCGCGACGACCAGCTCCACCTCGAAGGCGGCTTCGACGGCGGCCCGTGCCCGCAGGTTGAAGTGGGACGGGAGTGACCTCGCGAGGGCATCCGCCTCGGCGAGGTTGCCCGGCAACGCACGGCGGGCGAGCGGGGCCACGGCCCCGTGCAGGTACTGCTCGAGCTCGCGCCAGGTCTTCCATTCCTCCGGGTACAGCCTCCGGACGCGGCGCAGCACCTTCCAGGCGCCGACCAGGGTGGCGTGAAGGTGGGGAAGCTCCGCGATGGCGTAGACGCGGGGGACCCGCTCGAGCTTCATGGCATGTCGAATGTAAAGAGTCATTGCAGGCACCCACCCGGCTGAAAAGCCCCACCCCCAACCTCTGGAGTCATTCACTCCCGCCCCATCCGTGCCGTAACCTTCCTCCACCTTCGCGCCATTGCCAAGCCCGGGTTTGCCAACGGCCCGCCCGCGCCGCGAAGCCAGAGGAGTGTCTTCATGTCTGAGCAGGATGTGAGCAGGCGCCCTTCCACGAAGAGGAGAGCGTCCATGCTCTTTTCCCAGGGAGGTACGGAGTACACACGGCTCCAGAAGCTGGGGGAGGGCCCGCGGGAGGAGAAGCTGTACCTCTGCCGGCCACGCACCGGGGAGACGGAGGGCGCGCTGGTGGAGGTCGCGGTGCTCGACCGGCAGGCCCGGTGGAAGAGCCACCAGCGCTTCAAGGAGGCGGCGCGGCTGGGCGCCCTGTTGTCACACCCCTCCATCCCCCGCGTCCATGGCCAATACAAACACCGGGGCACCCGCTACCTCGTCACCGACTACGTGTCTGGCATCAGCATGAACATGGCCAGCAACTATGCCTGCATGCGCGACCGGCGCTTGTCGGAGGACCTCGCCCTCTACGTGGGCTCCGCGGTGGCTGGCGCGTTGTCCTATCTGCATGGCCTCACGGACGCGACGGGACACTCACTGGGCCTCATCCACCGCGACATCAATCCCTATACCGTCATCCTCAGACACGACGGCGCGGTGATGCTGGCGAACTTCACGTCGGCGTTCTCGCGCCTGCCCGGGCGCGAGCCCACCACCACGGGCGTGGTGCGCGGGGAGCTCGACTTCGCCGCCCCGGAGCGCCTGGGTCGCGTGCTGGAGGTGGGCGTGGAGGCCCGCTCGGACCTGTTCTCGTTGGGCCTGGTGCTGCTGGAGCTGCTCACCGGGGAGCACCTCTACTTCACGGACGAGGTGGAGCGGGCCGCCGCGCGACTGCCGAAGGACCACCCGGGCAGCGAGGGCTGCGAGGAGTGGCTGTCCGAGTCGGGCGGCTGGGCGTCCGTGGAGGAGATGGCCCGGCGGGCCGCGGCCTTCCGTCCCGAGCACGTCGAGCACTTGACGCGGGACGTGTCGGGGCCCGTGCGGTTCGTCCTCCACCAACTGCTGCGCCGCCACCCCGCGGAACGCCCCGCCACCGCCGCCGCGCTGAAAGCCGACCTGGACGCGTGCCGCATGGCACGGGGCAAACCCTACGGTGCGCGGGAAGCACTCGAGGAGTTATTGGAGGCGAGGAGCGACGCGGAGAAGAGTGGGTCGGATCTCCTCGCCTCCGACGAAGCCGAGCGGAGGGCGGGTGAACCGCACTCGCTGGCGACGCATTAGCCCGAGCCTCACCCCGCCGAGCGCACGAGCTTGGGCTGGAGGCTCTCCAGCAGGGCCTCCATGAGCCGCTCCATCTCCTCCCGCGGGACGCCCTGGGCGAAGTAGACGGCTTGACCACTTCTACTCAAGTAGAAGTGAAACCGGCTGCCCGCTGACCCTCCCAGGAAGGGAGCGCGCCAGGGATGGATGCGGGGCGCTCGCCCGTTTGAGCAGCACAAGCAGGGGGAAGCAGGTGGCGAGGACTGAAGCAGAGGGATTGGGACCCGAGGTGATTCGCGCGCTGCGTGGAAACCTCAGCCGCGCGGCCTTCGCCCGCCAGGTCGGGGTGACGCCCCTCACGGTGTACCGCTGGGAGCTCCCGGAGGCCGCTCCGCAAGCCCGGCGGCCGAGAGGCCGGGTGATGCAGGCGCTGCGTCAACTCGCCGACGGCGGGCAGCCTCTCCCCTCCCCCTCCCAGGCCCGGACGGCCCCGGGGATGCTCCGGCAGGAGGTGTCCCCTCAGGAGCGCGCCCGGCTGGCTCCCTGCCTTCTGCTCCTCCAGCGGGCCGACTGGCGGGCCGCCGAGGATCTCCTGGTGGCGCTGCTGGCCTCGGGGGAACTGCGTTCCACGGGGGCGCGCGCCGCGGCCGCGGTGGCGCTGGCCTACGTGTACCGCTGGGGCTTCGAGGACGTGCGGCGCGCCTTCACGCTGTTGCTGCCGCACCTGGCCGAGGCCGACGCGGGCCTGCTGCCCGAGAGCGTCGAGGCGCACGTCCACACCATGGCCGCCATCCTCTTCGCCTCGCCGGACGGCCGCATTTTCGATGGGGGCAAGGTGAACGTCCACGTGGCGCGCGCCGAGGCGCTGCTGCGCCCCACCCTCCCCACCTACGCGGAGCTGCGCTGCCAGCTGCGCCAGGCGGTGATGGCCGCGGCCTTCTACCTGGGCTCCCCCGAGCTCATCGCCCGCCAGCATGGGCGGCTGGAGGAGTCGCTCACCGGAGTGACGGACCCCACGGTGCGGCTGATCGCCTCGACCGCGCTCGCGCACGAGGCGGCCATCCGGGGCGAGGCCTCGCTGGCCACCCGGCGCTTCCGGGAGCTGGCCCAGGCGTGCGCGCACGCGGGCTATGCCTTCCTGGAGGCGCGCAACCTCGGCTTCCTCGCGCAGCGCCGGCTGGACGAGGCGTGCGAGCCCGAGGAGGCACTCGCCCTGGTGCGCCGCGCCCGGGAGGTGGCCTGGAGCGGGCGGATGGCGCGCGGCTTCTCCTTCATCTTCGCCGCGCGCGCGGAGGCGGACGCCCTGCTGCGACTGGCCCGCTTCGCCGAGGCCGAGGCGGTGTTGGATCAGGCCGACGCGGTGGTGGAGGAGCTGAGCTGGACGCCCCAGCACCTGGCGGTGCAGCGCGCCCGCTTCCTGTACCTCACCGGCCGCACCACGGACATGCGCCAGCTCGCGGCCCGGCTCTTGGGCTACACGGGCACCATCCAACAGCACCTCACCCATGCCTATGGGGGTTGGGTGGAGGCGCTGGCGGACTGGGCCGAGGGCAACCCGCGGCGGGCCGCCGAGGGCTTCGCCACCGCCCATGCCCTCACCCAGAAGGTGGGCGGCTGGCCCTACCTGCGGCGCGACTGCCTCATCGCCGAGGTGGGCGCGCGCGCCGCCGCCCACCAACTCCCCGAGGCCCGTGCCGCGCTGCGCCGCTCCCGCGCCCTGCTGGAGCAGCTGCCCTCGGCCTGGAGCACCGCGCTGCTCCACCGCCACGAGGGCGTGCTGCTCGCGTACGAGGGCCGCCCGCGCGAGGCCCGTGAGAAGCTGGAGGCCTCGCTGGCCACCTTCGCCCTCGCGGGAGACCTGCCCGAGACGGCCATCACCCGCCGCACGCTCGCCCTGGTGATGCGTGCCAGCGGCGAGCCCGGCGCCGAGGCCCGGCTGCTCCAGAGCGAGGAGGAGCTGCACCGTCACGGCATCTCCCCCCCCTTGGCCTCGAACTTCGGCCCGGAGCTCCTCCAGGGGCAGCCGCACGAGGTGCCTTCTGCGGACGGCGCGCCACGGCTGGGCGCCGAGTCGCTGCTGGTGCCCTTCGAGCGGCTCGCCGTGCGCGGCATGGGCGCGAACCTCATCCAGCGCGAGCTGCTGGCGGTGCTCGAGGGGCTCTTCCCCGGCCGCTCGCCCCGCGTGGAGGAGCTGGACTCGCGGGGCCATGCCACGCCCCTGCTGGGAGCGCACGAGGTGCCCGCCAGTGAGTGGGTGGAGCTCAGTGACGGGTGTGGCCGCCGGCTGCGCGTGGGCGTGGCGGGGCCGCTGCCGGCGGACGGGCGGGCGCTGCTCACCGCGCTGGCGCGCCTGTCCGGCCTGGCCCTGGAGGTGGCGGTGCTGCGCGGCTTCGCCCAGGCGGAGGCGCCCCCGCGCGAGCAGCCCGAGGGCGAGCCCAACGTGCCCGGCTTCATCGCCGCCTCGCCGTCCATGCGGCGGCTGAAGGTGGAGCTGGCGAGGCTGAGCGCCTCGCGGGCCACCGTCATCGTCACCGGGGAGTCCGGCAGCGGCAAGGAGGTGGTGGCGCGCGCGCTGCACCGGCTGTCCTCGCGCGCCGAGCGCCCCTATGTGGCCTTCAACTGCGCCGCGGTGCCGCGCGAGCTCTTCGAGGGCCAGCTCTTCGGCTACCGGCGCGGCGCCTATACCGGCGCGGCCACGGACCACCCGGGCGTCCTCCGCGCGGCGCAGGGGGGCACGCTCTTCCTGGACGAGATTGGCGAGCTGCCGCTCGAGGTACAGCCCAAGCTGCTGCGCTTCCTGGAGAATGGAGAAATCTTCCCCCTGGGCGAGACGCGGCCGCTGCAGGTGGACGTACGCGTCATCGCCGCCACGCACCGCGACCTGGGGCAATTGGTGCGCGAGGGCCGCTTCCGCGAGGACCTCTACTACCGCCTCCAGGTGGTGCCGGTGCGGGTGCCCCCGCTGCGCGAGCGGCGCGAGGACGTGTTCGCCCTGGCGCGCCACTTCATCAACCAGCTCACCCCCGAGGGGCAGGAGCCTCCGCGGCTCGGACGGGACGCGCTGGCGGCCCTGGCCTCGCACCCGTGGCCGGGCAACGTGCGCGAGCTGCGCAACGTCATCGAGCGCTCGCTCGCCTTCGGTCCACTGCCGGCGGTGCTGGGGGCGGATCGGCTGCGCATCTCGGGGTGAGCCGGCGAAAAGAACACCGCGGGCCAGGACAGGGGGCGAACCCGACCCGCGGTGCATGGCTACGACTACACCCGCGAAAAAGATGCGCCCGTGGGCCGAGGTGGGGGGTCCCCCGACCCACGAGGCGCTTCGGACGCCGAAGCATCCGAATCCAAAATCGTTGTCGACAGGACACATAGCATCCGCCGTGCCAACGCC
>NZ_DASVWK010000217.1:0-1998 GCF_036389735.1 Archangium sp.
GAATCGCTTCACGTTGCCCGGTGTCTGCTCGACGATGTGGTGCCACTCCTTCCCAGGGCCCGCCGAGCCCATGGCCCTCTTGAATCCGCTGTACGAGCCCCACGCCCTGAAGCCGTTGGGGGGAGCCCCAGCCGTCATGGCGACAGAGCCAGGCGCAAGGGCGATGGTGACGGTCCCAGCGCTGATGGCGACCGACTCCACTTCTCCCACCGCCGCGAGCCGGAGACCCACCTGTGTCTCCGCCTGCACCGCCGCCTGCATGGAGCCGGGTAGCTTCGGTACCGTCGCCCCCAGCCCCGGCGCCGTGTTTCCGATAGCGGCCATGGCCAGCATGGCGAACGCTCGCGCCGCGTTGCGGCCCATGAGCTTGCCGTAGCGCTCCCCCGCCGCACGTAGCTCGTTGAACGTGGTGGCCCGGTCCGCCTCGTCCATCAGCCGCTTGAAGCCCAGGACGAGGCCCCAGAAGGTATCGACGCCCACGTAGGCAATGAGTGTGGCGGTCATCACGGCGGCGAGGCCCTTGGAGATCGTCACGTCGGGAATGGAGACGAGGAGCATGTACGTCGTCCACGTCCAGAGCACCGCCGCCACCATGGCGTGTGGGTCGGCCATGTCCTTGAACGCCACCAGCATCTCGTCCAGCACGGCGCCCCTGGCGAGGGCCAGGGCCAGAGCGAACCGGCCATCCCCGGTGACGGTGGGGCACTCCGTCAGCAGGCGCAGACAGTCTCCGGGCCTGCCGGTGCGCTCGCACCAGCGCAGGTAGTCGCGCGTCAACTCCACCTCCGCGGCCGTTGACTCCCCCTCCAGGTGCTCGCCGGGCTCGTGAGGAGTGATGCGGCGGCTGCGTGTCTCGTACGTGTACGAACCGCTCCGTGCCTCCATCTCGAACAGCCGCCGGGCGGCTTCCTGGGGTCGAGCGGGAGGTCGAGTGTCCCGGGCCAGCTTCGCCACGGCTTCCTCGAACGCCTCGTCGTCCAGCTCCACCGGCTCGGCGCGGCCCGTGTCCAGGCGCACCCCCCGAGAGGCCGTGCCACACCCGACGAGGAGCACCAGCGACACGATCGTGCAGCACAGCCTCATGGGGATTTCTCCTGATCTCGAAGCATACCCAAGCGGTGTCAAAGGAATCGAACTGCCCGTTGCTGGGGAGCGCTGGGCGTGCCACCCGTGGAGTAGGAAATGCCAAATGCACCGTGCACCTCCTGGAGCGAGGGCACGGCTCCGTGCGAACAAGAGCCCAGGTCTCGGGCGGGCGGGAGGCCAGCGAGGAGCACGCATGGACGAGGAAAAGAAGTCCGAGGCGAGCCAGGAGGACGTGGAGCGCCTGGGGCCGTACCAGCTTCACGAGCAGGTGCCGCAGGACGAGCACAGCCGGGATGAACTCTGCCTGGCCACGCACGAGCTTGAGGATGTGCAGGCTACCCCGGGTCGAGGGCCCAGGTACCTTCCTCCCATCTCTTCAGGGCCTGCCCGGCTTTGAATGAGACCAACCCCTCTCCCTTGGCGGCCTCCTCCAGGACCGCTTTGGCCTCGGCCGTCCGGTAGCGGAGCAGATGCGCGGCGGCCATGACGCGCACGTCCATGCGCTCGTGCTTGAACAGCACGAGGAGGGCATCACGCCCGGCATCGCCGTGGGCCAGGAGCTTGTCGACCGCGGCCCCGTACTTCCTGGCGTGCTTGTTCCCGGTCTTGGCGTCTCCCCGCCAGATGGCGTCGGTCTGCGCGGCCACGTTCAGCGCGAACTGCTCGACCAGTTCCTCCAGCTTCATTACCAGAATCCCTTCGTTACTCTCTCGAGGGCTAGCAGCCCGAACTCGCGTTGGGCCTCGTACGATTGCGTGCTCAACCACTGCCGCACGGTCAGGGTGGCCGAGCCGGTGATATCCCGCTGAATAGACGAGTAGAGCGCGCTGAGGCGGGTGTGGATGCCCTTGTCCAACGGGGTGATGTTCTCGGTGTTGTGAAGGGCCTGGGGTCCGAATCGCTTCACGTTGC
>NZ_DASVWK010000218.1:0-4510 GCF_036389735.1 Archangium sp.
GGGTCCGGCGACGTTCCTCGTGGAACGTCTCCCGTCCGAAGGTCTGTCCTTCGCGTGCCGGGGGGCGGGTGCTCCGGCCTGGAGGTGTTCCACGTGGAACCCCCGGAGCCCCACCCAGGGGACTCGCTCCCCGCACCCCGGCGCTCTCCCGGGGGAGAGGGGAGGGGGGATGTCAGGCAAGCAGGCTAGAAGCGGATCCGGTCGCGGACTGGATCAGCCGCCGATTTGATGGATCAATGCGGGCTCGGTACAAGCCTCCCCCGCAGAGCCCCCGGGACTCCCGGGGCGTCGCAAGGATGGGCCACGTGGGTCGAATCATCTGTATCTCCAATCAGAAGGGCGGCGTCGGCAAGACGACCACCGCCATCAACCTCGCCGCGAGCCTCGCCTCCGCTGAGCGCAAGGTGCTCCTCGTCGACATGGACCCCCAGGGCAATGCCGGCAGTGGCCTGGGTCTCAAGCGGGACGCGCTCCAGGGCACCGTCTATGACGCCCTGCTCGGCGGTCGTCCCATCGGCGAACTCATCCACTCCACCGAGCTGCGCTTCCTCCAGGTCGTCCCCGCCACGCCGGATCTCACCGGCGCCGAGGTGGAGCTCGTCAACCAGGAGCGTCGCGAGTTCCGGCTGCGCGAGGCCCTCCGGCCCATCGCCGACCAGTACGACTACATCCTCATCGACTGCCCGCCCTCGCTCGGGCTGCTCACCCTCAACTCGCTCATCGCCGCGGACTCCGTCCTCATCCCGCTGCAGTGCGAGTACTACGCGCTCGAGGGCCTCTCCCAGCTGAACCACACCATCGACCTGGTGCGGCAGGCCTTCAACCCGGACCTGAAGATGGAGGGCATCCTCCTCACCATGTTCGACTCGCGCGCCAACATCGCCAATCAGGTCGTCGCGGACGTGAGGGACTTCTTCAAGGAGCAGGTCTTCACCTCCATCGTCCCCCGCAACGTGCGCCTGTCCGAGTGCCCCTCCTTCGGCAAGCCGATCATCCTCTACGACATCAAGTCCAAGGGCTGTGAAAGCTACCTGGCGCTCGGCCGGGAGATCATGCAGCGCGAGGGCAACCCGCCTCCCGCTCGCAAGGTGGCCTAGCTCCTCCTGCCCGCCCCGCCCGCATCCTTATATAGGCGGGCGTTCAGGCGGGCCCTCGCGGTGAAGTGAAAGACGTGGCCGCCCGGGTCCCTGCCCGGGTGGATTGAGCCGGGCCCCCCCGGCGGAGACGCAGCAGTGCTGAACGGTGACAAGCAGAAGCGGGCGTTGGGCCGTGGCCTCTCCGCCCTCATCCCCCAGGCCGCTCCTCCTCCCGCCGCCGCGGTGGTGGTGGCCCCTCCCGAGCCCGCTCCTCCGCCGAGGAATGGCGTGATGAAGCTCCCCATCGAGGCGATTCGCCGCGACACGCTCCAGCCGCGCCGCCACTTCGACGAGGAGAAGCTGCGCGAGCTCACCGAGTCCATCAAGGCCCAGGGACTCCTCCAGCCCATCCTCGTGCGCAAGGACGGCGAGGGCTTCAAGATCATCGCCGGCGAGCGCCGCTGGCGCGCCTCGCAGGCCGCCGGCCTCCATGAGATTCCCGCCATCGTCCGCGAGGTCACCGAGGTCGAGGCCTTCGAGCTCGCCCTGGTGGAGAACCTCCAGCGCGCGGACCTCAACCCCATGGAAGAGGCCGAGGGCTATCACCGCCTCGTCGAGGAGTTCGGCCTCACCCAGGAGCAGGTGGCCCAGCGCGTCGGCAAGGAGCGCCCCACCGTGGCCAACGCCCTGCGCCTGCTGGGACTGCCCGATGACGTGAAGCGCATGGTGGCCGAGGGCGCGCTGAGCGCCGGCCATGCCCGCGCGCTGCTCGGCGTGCCCCGCCTCCCCGAGATGACGGAGCTGGCCGCCCAGGTCGCCGCCCGCAAGCTCAGCGTGCGCGACACCGAGAAGCTCGTTCAGCAGGCCAAGGGCACCAAGGCGAAGGACTCGGGCAAGCCGCAGAAGCAGAGCCCCCAGGTGAAGTCCCTGGTGGAGGAGATGCAACGCACTCTGGGCACCAAAGTGCGGCTGGTGGAGAAGGGCAGCGGAAAAGGCACCATCGAGGTCGACTTCTTCTCGTACGATGACCTCGATCGAATCCTGAAATTGCTCAGGAAGGAGTAGCGCGTGGCGCTCCTCGGCAAAAAAGACGAAAAGACCAACGTACCGCTTCTAGGTGGCAGACGGGAGGATGAATCCGTGGCAACGCGTCCGGGTGAGGTTCACACGCTGCTGGGTAAGGGCAGTGAGTTCGAGGGGAAGCTCACCTTCGAGGGGCAGGTCCGCATCGACGGCAAGTTCAACGGCCAGATTTTCACCAAGGACGTGCTCGTCGTTGGTGATGGGGCCCGCGTACAGGCCGAGATCAATGCCGGCACCGTCATCATCAACGGCACCGTGGAGGGCAACGTGCGAGCCACGCAGCTCATCGAGCTGCATGCGCCCGCGCGCGTGAAGGGCACCCTGGAGTCGCCCGCGCTCACCATGGACCGTGGCGTCATCTTCGAGGGTACCTCCAAGATGGAGAACCTCGGGAAGAACCCGCCGCCGGCTCCCGGTGGTGGTGAGGGCAAGAAGTAGTGCGCTCCACCGTGGGCCCGCGTGTCCGGGTCGCCCTGGTGGCGCTCGCCATGCTGGCCCACGGGTGCAACGCTTGTCAGGGGCGCTCACGTGAGGAGGAGCCGCCCGTCACCTCGAAGGACATCGAGTCCCCCGAGGGTCGGCCGGCTGCCCCGCGCAGGGTGGGCGTGAAGGTCCCCATGCCCTCCGGATGGACGGCCCAGGTGGCGCCGGACGGCAGCTTCCAGTTCGGCCCTCCCGGTCACCCCGTGCTCCGCGTGGACCTGCGTCCTGGTCAGGGCGCGCAGCTGCCCTCGGCCGAGGCGCTCCTCGAGTCCATGGCCCAGTCCTTCACGGGCTTCGAGCGCTCCATCGACCAGGAGGAGGGCGGGGAGGACTTCACGCTCGTCCGGGTGACGCTCGCGCCGAAGCTGGGTGATGGCGGCCTGGGCGCGGAGTACCCGGCGCTCTTCGGGGCCCGGCGCGTGGGCGAGGACCTGTTCCTGTGCGCCACGTCTCCCGGTGTCAGCACCGAAGAGGTGCACCAGGCCACCGAGGCCTGCCGGGGCATCGAGTTCAAGCCGCCGTCGCGCTGAGGGGAGCCCGCAAAGACATCGGGCGCGGCAACCCGGGGCTCCATGTTCCCCGATTGCGCGCCCGATGAATCCCCCCTCGCAACCCGTGCGTCGACCCTTCCCCCCGGACGGCCGGCGCACGGGTGGATGTGTCCTGTCCGTGTCTGCCCTTCGAATCCGCAACCGTGGAGCGGTGGATTTATTTCACCTCCGGGTGTGTGACGGGCTCACGGCCAGTGCGTCACGGCGACACGTGGGTGACGTCATCTCCCTCGGGCGCTGGCCAGAGGCTTCCGAGGACGCGCTCATCACAGGCCAGGAGCAGCGGGGGCAGCTCCTTCCTCAGTGACTCCACGTCCCGGTCCCCCAGCCAGTACATCGTCTGCAACGCCCAGTGGCACACCGCCTCCGGGAGGAGGTGGGGCCGCAGGGTCTCGGCCATTCCCCGGTAGGCCCGCTCCAACGACTGGACGAGGAGGAAGTCGCCAGGACGGTTCACCGCGAGGGCCGCCTCCTTGAGCAACTCGAACTCCCGCGCCACCCAACGTCTCGAGCCATCGTCCCAGTGCGCTTCATCCCTCAGCGCGAAACAGCTCCCCTCGAGCCGAGTGAGTTGCGCCTTCGGCGCGTGCTCGCAGCAGCAGTCCGCGCTCCGAGGGCAGGTTGCCCTCCTTGGACAGCTCACCTCTCGTCATCATGCGCTCGAGTTCCTCCTCGATGCGCGCCACGAGCTTCGCTCGCTCCAGTTGCTTCATCTCCTCCTCCCGCCCGGTGTTGTTGCAGCAGGTGGGCCAGTCCCGAGGACAGAGGACTCAGGCCCTCGCGGAGGCCCCGCCGTCCGTCGCTTTCCGCGGATGGCCGTCCAGCCGGAGATGCAGTACCCGAGCGGCTCCCCCTTCCCGGCGCGCGCGTCGCCAACTGGTACAACCATTGGACCACTTGCGGGCCAACTCGACCGGAGGGGGGACTCCTGTCCGCCCCGCGGCCGGGCCGTGACGGCGAGTGCTCCGGGACGGGCGGGGTGTCAGCGCTTGAGAGCCAGGGAGAGCGCGAAGTCTCCGGCCGCGTCCGTCCAGCGCTCGGTGAGGCGCAGGCCCGCGGCCGCCAGCTCCGCTTCCACCTGCTCCGGACGGAACTTGCAGCTCACCTCCGTGCGTAGCACCTCGCCCTCGGCGAAGTTCAGGCACCGCCCCAACTCCGGCAGCCGCACCGCCTGCGCCCTCGTCGAGATGAGCCGCATCTCCACCCAGCCATTCTCCTCGTCGAAGGGCGCCAGGTGCTCGAAGGTGTCGGGCTCGAAGTCCGCTCCCAGCTCGCGGTTGAGCACGCTCAGCACGTTGCGGTTGAAGTCCGCCGTCA